>JBDHXE010000008.1:0-29309 GCA_039810525.1 Chlorobiota bacterium
GATGTTGCAATAGTAGCTTCGGCTGGCAATGTGGGTAGTAGTGGAGGCAACACATACTCTTCATTTTATCCTGCTACATACAAAGGTGTGTTGGGCGTTGGTGAAGTAAGTGCAACTGGTAATTTAACTTCGGCTAGTGTACTAGGAGTTGGTACTCGAATTATGGCCCCGGGCGAAGGGAATTATACTACCGAATCTGGTTCTTCTTATGCAATATGCGATGGAGGTTCATCATTTTCTGCTCCTGTAGTATCTGGTGCTTTAGCACTTGCCCGAGCCAAATATCCTGAATTAGATGCAGTACAATCTATCGAATTTATTAGACAATGTGCGGATACTTTTATTACTGGAAATAGTAAATACTATAAATTGACACCGGGTATTTTGAATATGAAAAAAATTGTTGAATTAAACCCAAAGTTAATACCCGGTATTAGACCTGATAATTTTATTTATTCTAATAGTGAAAATATTTTGACAGAGAGATTCAAAGAAGGTGATATAGCTAATTTGAAGATTAAATGTCAGAATTTTTTGGGTAGTGCATCTAATTTAAAATTTGTATTAAGTAGGGCTTACGATCCATCAGGTTCTGTTGATATTATCGATTCGGTAGTTGAATTAGCTTGGATAGATGCAAAAAGTAGTTTTGATTTAGATAAATTTAAAATTGGTATTAAGAGCAATAATTCAGAAGAGATTATATTAAGAGTAGATATTTATGGAGCAGATGGGTATAGAGATTTCTTTAAATTTGGTTTTGTACCTTACAAACAAATTACAACATTTCGAAATGAAAATTTCTTCTTATCATTGGCTGATAATGGTCAACTGGGTTATTATACCGCTACAAGCGATATTGGTGTAGGCAATGGGTTAGGATGCAAAGATGATGGCAATCAAATTTATAAAAATGGAACTTTGATGATAAGCGGATTTACTGATGATGATAAACCTAAAGTGGTATATAATGACTGGACAATAGATAAATATGATTTTGAAGTAATTAAGGGATTTACTCTCCCTAATCAAAATATAGGCATTCTAAATGATAATAGTGCAGGTCAATCAAAATTAAATGTTGAAGTTAAACAAGAGGTAGAATTCCCGTCAACTAGTTCTAATTCAATACGAATTAAATTATCTGTAAGCAATATTGGCACTGCTAATATGAATAATCTTGCTATTGGATATTTTGTCGATTGGGACATTGCTGATATGTCGGATAGCAATACAACTTATCTTTTCCCTTATGCTCTACCAGATGATAAAGTGAATAAAGGTGTAGTGCAAGCAGCAATGAAGGATTCTCAATATCCTATTTATGGTGTGGGGGCTGTATCCGATGAATTAAATATAAATCCACAAGGTGCAGGCATTAATTATGATTATTTCCAAGATTTTGATGATGCCAAGAGATTTGCTACATTGAATAGCGGCACTAGCATACAATTAGATAATTCTTCCAAAGATGATATTGCAACTGTGGTAGGTATAAGATTTAATGGAACTATTGCTCCCGATGAAAGCAAAGAATGCTTAATTTGTTTCGCAAGAGGCAATACTCAGAATCAATTTGTGGAAGAGATGAAAAATTGTCTCAAAGGGTTAGTATCTGTGAATGATAAACAACCTAAATCTATTATTTTTCCTAATCCAGCTGAGAGCTATATTTCATTTAATACAAGTTCTAATGAGAATTATATTATTTATTCTATTCTTGGAAATATATTAATTAAGGGAAATGCTATAATTGGAAATAATACTATTGATATAAGTGAATTGGGTAGCGGTATTTATATTATCAAAATTGGCAACAAAGTCTATATATTTATCAAACAATAGAGTTTGTGTGTATTTTGTTAAATGAAGCCTTTAGATATAATAACAAAAATCAATTAATTATTGGCTACGAACTGTAAATAAAATAGCAATAGTAATTATAGCTGTACCTACAAATATGATAGGTTGGATTATATTTTCATAAAAAGAATTCTCTTCGGTTGGTATTTCGCTTTTGTCAAAGTTATATGGGGATCTTTGAATATTATTTATTTGATTATAAGGAATAGTATCCGAGTAGCTTTGAATTTGACTATGTATTAACTTGATAGGTTGATTCGTTTTTTCTATTATAGCAGACATTTCTACTTCGATATGGCGAGCGATATTATCTTTGGTCAAATATATATACTTAACTGATATATTTGGAGTTTGAATTTTTATAATAGGACATTTAGGATCTTTATATCTAATGAAGCTATAATCTGGCATTTTTTTGATTAAATTACTCTCAATAATAAAATCTACTTCTGAGTGGTTAGTCTCTAAGGTAAAACAAGAGTCGTTAGTACTGTTTAAATAGATCATTAGTTTATCAATATGGCAACTGATGAGCGAATCAATAATTTTATAATTAGTATTTTGGCTATAAGCAGTACTATATATAATAAAGATCAACGATATTATAATTAAATTAATTCTCATCCATATTCTTTCGTTTGTTGTACAAAACTAATGCTCCGAGCAATGTTCCATATTCATATTTATCAATTATTTTAGAATTGATATTTAGCATTTTAGAATATTTTGCTATCAATTCTCTAACTAAATTGAAATAAAGTGTGCTACCTGTGAAAAATACAGTTTGATAATCTTGATTGATCATTAATGATTTAGTAATGGATATAATTGGCTCAATAACTAATGAAATTATTCCTGCAGCAATATGGGATTGTATATTGGTAGCTTTATTGAAATTTGATACTGTCATAGTTCCATCTAACCATGATATATTGCTATACCCAATATCTGATATTGTTGTATTGATATCGCTAATATCACCATTTTTAGATAATTCATTAATAATGTCTATATTTTCGGTATCTAATAGTCTTGAAGCCAATCCTATCAATGTACCACCACCAATACCTGACCCCATTAAGTGCTTTATTTCATTATTATAATAATGCACAAATGATGTACCTGTACCTATATTTACGATTAATGAATTGGTATTGCCATAATATAGTGGCAAGTGCGCTATTGATTCTAATTCGTCATAAACTTCGTAATGATAATCAAAGCTGTAGCGATTGATATTAGCTCCCAAACATATTATCTTAATCCCTTTACTATAATTATTATATTTTTGGATTAATAAATTGATTGCTGCTAGGTTACCTTGATTGAAGAAAGAAATAGTATCACTATCTTTCAGTAGGTATTTGATACGACTAGCACCAAAATCAATGATTAGTAGGTTTTCAGACATTATTCGGTTGTTGATATTTAAGTAATTACAAATATATAGCTAAATAATGTTTTATCGAATATTATTTTATAGTGGTTAAGCACTATCAGCTGGTTTATTTTGCTTCCTCGAATTTAAAACTTCTTGGTCGTTACATAGGCTTCGCCTACCTTATGGGCTTTCGGTATAGCAATCGCAAAAAATATATAATAATCTTCTGTTTCTTCTTATACTATCACGTATAGCTCCCCACCAATAGCTTCCATATAATATAAAGATAGAATTTTATTGTTCTGAGTATTTAGTATATGATCTATATCTGCCCAATTAATATCTAAATGCCTATGTTTATTTTTATAAAATGATTTTTGAGAATGTCTAACAATTGTTCTCTTTCATTAGTAGTCAATTTTTTGTCCAAAGAATCATTTAATAATAATAACTTTTTCCATAATATTATCTCTATAAATATGATTTTATTGATTTTAATAATAAATTATCATTTTTAAATATGTAAAATTTACAATAACCCAACTTCCTCAAAGCAACTTTTCATTCTATCAAAAGTTCTTTGGATATCCATATCTATCCCAAATGAAAATCTAATAATAGAATCAGTCATTCCCATTTCGTTTTGTAATTCTATTGGTAGCTCAGAAGATGTACTATTTTTAGGATTACTAAACAAGGTCTTATAAAACCCTAACGACACTGCATAATATCCAACAAGTTTGTCTTGCATCAAAGGTAATAATTTATGTGTAATGGTATCAGTTTTAGCATCGAGAGTCAGCATACCACCAAAACCATATCCTTCGTTCATTATCTCTTTGAATAATTGATGCTGTGGGTGATTGGCAAGCCCCGGATAAATCACACGCATACCTAGTTCAGACAATTTATTCGCTATAAACAAGGCATTTTTGCTATGCTGTATCATTCTAATGTGTAATGTATGAAGATTTTTCAATATACTTGATGAACGGAATGAGTCTAAGGTTGGTCCAAGTAACATAGCAGTACCGCTATTTACATCTTTTAAACTATTTATAAATTCTTTATCGCTGCATATACAGCCTGCTACTGCGTCGCTTGCTCCGTTAATATATTTAGTCAATGAATGAATGACAATATCGGCACCTAAATTATATGGGGTAATAATCAATGGAGTAAATGTATTATCTACTACTACCTTTGCTCCACAAGTCTTTGCAATTTTTTTTATTTCGCGTATATCTGCAATTTCGAGCATTGGGTTACTCATTGTTTCGAGGTATATGACTTTAGTTTTAGGCGTTATTTTGCTTTTGACTTCTTCCATATTAAGTATATCTACAAATTTGGTATTGATACCAAAGCGTGGTAATACATTTTGAAATAGTGCATAGGTACCACCGTAAATTGTGCGGCTTGATATAATCTCATCGCCTTGTGAGCAAATCCCTAATATAGCAACTGATATCGCAGCCATACCAGAGCTTGTAACATGTGCAGTTTCCGTATTTTCCATTAGTGCCAAAGCTTGGCTTAGGAAATGACCACTTGGGTTCATATGCCTTGAATATAAATAACATCCTTCTATCTCTTTTTCAAAAACTTCGGACATTTTGTCTGCTGTTAGAAATGTATAAGTAGAAGAATCTGTAATAGAAGGATTTACTCCTCCAAATTCACCGAAAACAAGATAATCTTGGATATTATTCGCTGGATTCCAATTATTCATATTTTGCTCCTTTGGTATTTTTTCTTTGATGTTTAAGAGTTAAAAATGTAAATATATATATTTTTTGTGATAATTATTTTATGCTATTTACAAAATTGACATAATCTATCATTTTAATTTTCCAATCTAATTTTTCTACTGCTATTTGGTGCATATATTGAGAGATATCTGTAGGCTCACCATTTAAATTACTAATAAAATTAACTACTTTGTCAAAATCAATCAAACTCTCATCATTAGGAAAGTCTAAGTAGTAATCTTTTAATTCTGGTATATTATATACATCTACATCATAATATGCATTGATGAGAGGTATGCCTCTACTAATATATTCTCTAACTTTTAATGTTGATTGTTCAAATTGATTTTTTCTTGCTAACCCCAACGTCCCTACTGCAATGTTCATTTTGGGATATAATTCATTAAGTTCAGCTGGTGTGAGATATCCAGTATATATTACTTGGTGATTATTGTTTTCTAACAAGTACTTTCTGTTAGCTAATGGTCCTACAAGATATAAATTAATATTAATATTACCAATATAGCTATTAATACTACTAATCAATCTATCAATACCAAACCAGTACAAATCATTGCTTACTATCATAATGAGATTTAGAGTTTTACCATCAAACTTTTTGAAAGAAGTTAGTTTATATTTATCAGTATCTATTCCATTAGATATAGTTTTGAATTTATGTATATTATTTACTTTTTTAGATTCAATTATACTCATCTCATCTGTTACAGTTATAAATCCTTTTGCCATATTATAAATTTCTTCTGAGTACTTATTATCTAAAAATTTTCTAAAAGATCCATTAATTTTCATTATGGATTTATTGTATTCAAGATTTTCAAAATAGTGTTTAAGATCGCCATCTACGGTAGAATGAAATTCAAAAATTACATTATTATGATTGACTAATCTCAATAAACTATTGTCTGACAATGGATATCTAACTATTATTTTGCTATATTGATGGAGTGGTATATATTTTTCAATAAACTTACATTTATTAAAAATTTTGTTATAGTATTGCGATACTATATTTGAGTGCTTTAATTTAATGAATTTTACATTATCTTTGATACCTTCAAACATATCATTCAAAATATAAAAATCAAAATTGTTGTAGCCTAATTTGTGAAGTGCTGTTAGTTTAGCTGTATTATTACTGATTATTCCGGTAGAATTATCAATATTATATTGCAAAGTAATATGAGCTATCTTATTAATCATCTTATGATTAATGATCGGAATTCGAGTTTATCTTTATAGATGCTGCTAAAGGAAATACAGCATCAATAATAGCTTGCCCAATATCTCTTACATTTAATTTATTATGATATACGCCAGTATCAATAGCTGATTGTGGCATAGTAGGTGCAATCGCTGTTTCTGGGTCTTGAATTATTATAGAGCCATTTGCGTTGGATATCTGTACTATACCTTGTGAACCGTCTTTGCCCAAGCCGCTTAATACTACACCAACCGAATATCTACCAAAAACTTTGGCAATGCTGCTGAATAATAAATCGGCAGAAGGCCTAACGAAATTAATTTTAGGTCTGCTATCAAGCACAATACTAAATGTGTTCCCATCAATAAGCATATGCGTATCACTAGGAGCTAAATAAATTGTTCTTTTTTGGATTGGTGTTATATCTTTGGGTATTACAATTGCAAGATTAGATTCTTTAGCTATTTTGTTGGCTAAGGTTTCCAACATCCAATTAGGTCCGTGCTGTACTATAAAGAAAGCTGCGTTGGCATTATATTCAATTTTTCTAAAAATTTCTATGAGTGTAATAGGCCCGCCTGTACTAGCTACCATTGCTACAGCAGGAAAAGGTGGATTGGTATGAAAAATCTCACCGTTATCTACATCTAAACTAAATGTAGATTCACTCTGATTTAATTTAGCAATACCATCTCTCACAGTAAGTGCAATAGAATCGACATCTATTGGTTTAGCAATAAAATCATCAGCACCACTTTCTAACGCATAGTTTTTTGCAATATCGGATACAAGAGCAGTAATCATAATCACATAAGGCAAGGGTTTTATTTGCTCTCTTATGAATTTAATTAATTCTATACCATCCATAAGTGGCATCATCCAATCAGTAAGCACAGCATCAAATTTTTTATTTTTCAGCTCTACTTTAGCTTCTAATCCATTGCTTACGGTAACTACATCAAAGCCTTCGCGAGTCAATATTCTTCTCAATAATACTGAGTTAGTTATTTCATCTTCTACTACTAATATGTTATATTTTTTAGTCATTTTCTTTTTATTTATGATTAATTGAATTACTCAGCTTCAGCTGCTTCTTGGTACACCATAGTATTAGTAGGGTCCAGATAAATTAAATCAGAAAATACATTTTTATATTTTTTGTACCCTTTGAATATTTCAGCCAATTCTAATGCTTTGGCATCAAAGAATGCAGTAAATAAAACACTTGGACCACTTAATTTATTCTTTTTGAACTCTGCCATCTCTTGGATTACATAAGCTAAATTTTCTTTACCTTTGTCTTTATTTTCTGCCATCATATCCAACCCATCTACATAATAGCTAAAAATTAATTTTCTCAATGGCTCATAACGCAAATCTGTTAGCTCTGAAATTAGAGCATATCGAGTAAATTTACCGGGGGTTAATGTAGTTTCCCAGCCATCTACTCCATAAGTAGAGGCCATAGAAACTATTTGCTTTGCATCGTTGTATATTTTATTACCTGAAAGCTCTTCATAAGTATCTGCATCAAATCCAATAATTAGCAACATATAGTAGTCCAAAAGGCTTGTAAATTCATTATAACGAGTAGGATTGAATGACAGCATAGCACCTTGATTATATTCGAAAGTCCATAATTTGTCTATCAATCTCAATGTGATTGATTGGCCACCTTTCTGCCCATAAATATATCTCTTAGCAGCAATGAATATTTGTGCAGCAAACCTATTCTTAGCTCCACCAGTAAGAGCTATATTAATATCAACTGGAATTTTATCCCCCTCCCAATTGATATTAGTAAATTTTTGATTATTAAGATAATTAGAAATATCATTTTCGATTAACGATACCAAATATCTATATTCTTCTGGAATTTGCTCTACATTAACAGAAACTTTAACAGATAATTCTTGTGAGTATGCTTGAGATACAAACGTAGTATTAGCCAACGCCAAGCATATCAATATATATAAGTAATTTGTAGCTTTCATAAACTTTTCAAAAAAAACTATTAATTAATAAACAAATATAATATTTTAGTATAATGAAAAGACGAATATTTTTACCTTACGTTATAATTATTATAAATTTATTAAATATAATAAATGTATATAGCTATGTTGGTAGTCAACAATACTGCACAACTACTGGGCTTAGTTCTTTTCATTCTTATAATTTTGATAATCCATCTCTTACTCCTATGGATAGCAACAACATTTTAAGTCTTTCGGTAAGTCCGGGCTTATTTAATATGGAAGAATTACAGCAGAATCAAATTTTATCAAATATTATGCTAATAAGAAATTTAAATTTATCTATTGAATATATAGGTATTAATAATAATTTATTCACTGATAATACAATAAGTTCGAGCATAAGCTATGTATTTAATTCTATTTTCCAATTAGGGGTATCTTGCAATTACAATATGTATGTAGTTCCTAATTATTCTAATACTACATCTATGATTTTGAATATAGGAGGTAGAGTAAAATTAGATAAAAGTTTGTACGCAGGGTTTATTATTAAAAATATCAATAGGGCTATTATTGCAAAAGATCGAAATCCAGAACAAATAGCTAAAATGGGACTTGCCTATAAGATAAATGAAAATTTCGTTATAGAATCTGAAGCAAGTATTAATATAGCGAAATCAAGCGCTATCTCTTTGGCTACAAGGTATGATATAGATAATTATATAGCACTTAGGTTAGCATATATCTCCAACCCACAGATTGTATCATTTGGCACTAATATTAGAATATTTGATTTGTATTATATTAATTACAATATTAATTATAATAATATATTGGGTTATACACATTCTTTCGGCTTGTCATTATTATGGTAGTTCCAAAAAAATTAATAATATATTTTATAATTTTCTCTCATAATTTGATATACGCACAAGATGGTTCGATATTAGAATCAATTTTTGAAAATTATCAAGACATAGAAAATGATAATTTTGTATTAGATATTTTGGATCATTATAGGATGCAAAAAATCAATTTATTTAATTGCAAATTAAGTGAATTAGCCAGACTGCCTCTTATTACTACTCACGAATCTTATGCTTATCTAAAATTATTAAGAAAATATCCATATTTGAAACGTACAGATATAGCTGATTCTTTAGAAATGAATGAAGCTCAAAAATATATTTTATTGGAATGCACTAAAACAGATAGCTGGCTTAGAGATGATATTTCTATTAATTATAGATCTAGATTAATTAGTAATAACGAAAGCGAGAGTAATTTTAATAATGGTTACTACCTTGGTGATGGTAATGATACGTATAATCGTATTATGTGTAGTTATTCTGACGTTGCTATTGGTCTTTTAAACCATAAGAATCGTGGCGAACAATTTAAAAATTCATTCATAAGTGGGTATCTGCAATATAATGTATTAGATATTAATTTAATTATTGGTGATTTCTTACCAAATTATGGAATGGGCGGTATATTGTGGCAAACGTTTGGGGCAAGAAAAGGCCTTGATGTAATAAGCCCAATTACTAGAATTGGTAATGGTATAGATACCTATAGCTCTTCTGTCGAATCTGGTTTTTTTAGAGGAATAGCTATGGAGAAAGAAATTGCAGTATTCAAAAATAGCTTACTAAGGCTATCATTTTTTTATTCTAATACTTATAGATCTGCTACCATAGATTCTAAAGGATATGTTAGTTCCATTAATACAAGTGGATATTATAGAACTATTACTGAAATAGAAAAGAGAAACAATTTGAATGAGCAAGCATTAGGTGCTAATATAGAATATTATAATGATTTAATTCGATTTGGAGGTAATTTGCTGTATTTAAATTACGATAGATTTTTAAGTAGTTCATCAAGTTCATCTTTTTATGGTAAGGAGGGAATTTTACATTCATATTATTTAGGGATTAATTTAAACAACTTAAACCTAATTACCGAGCTAAGTATAGATGCATCTAATAATACTATGTTCAAATCTGGTATAGAAACAACGCTTAATAAAATTAAATTAGCACTTTTCTATAGAAATATTGGAGCTAATTTTAGATCGCCTTATGGATATTCATTTGAAGAATTTTCCAATCCATCTAATGAAGAAGGGTTGTATTATGGATTAGATATAAAATTTAGTAGAAAAGTAAGTTTAAAAAGTTATCTGGATATATATAATTCTAAAGACAGAACTTTTTTTGTGCCTACCAAAGTCAATGGTTTAGATATTTTCTCGGAGATAAGTTATAGATTTAATAATATAAATATACTATACATAAGATTAAGGAATGAGAATAAAACCGAAAATATAAATGTAAATACATCAAAATCATTAATAGGCCAAGTCTCAAAAACTTCTGGACGATTTGCAACTACCACTTCTGTAACTAATAATTTAGAATTAGGGCTTAGAGTGGAGGCAAGTTATTTAGATTATTATGGTATTAAAAGTGAAGAAACTGGTGCTTTGTTTTTTGTAGAGGCCAAGTGGGATAGCCACACTTTTTATGATATTGGCTCTAGATTTACTCTGTTTAGTTCTGATTCTTATGCGTCTGCTATATGGCAATTTGAATACTTGTCGTATGGATATATGACCAACAAAGCTCTCTCTGGTATTGGCGAAAGGTTTTATCTATACACCAATCTTAAAGTTATCAATAACTTAACAATTGCAATTAGATATAGTATTTCAATATATAATAATATTGAAAGAATAAGTACACAAAATGGCAATATAGAAGGAAATATACAATCTCAAATTTTTGCTCAGTTCGATTATACCCTATAATTTTTTATAAATTAATATTTTCATTTGTTGTTTATTTTAGATTTCAAATAAAACGAACTACTTATTTGGTGGTCGCTATAATTTCTAAATACTAATAATCCATTTAATATATCTGGATTACTCTCTCTATATTTGTTCATTGGCATAATTAAATCAATATATTCAGAAGTAAGATTGGATTTGATACCGCTATAAATATAATATCCTTGATCTTCTGGAAAGAACTCTATATAGTATTTAGCATCATTTAGTTTATTAATTGGTATATCTGCATATAGAGTATCGTTTACTATCTTGGCACTAACATTTTCATTATTAGAGTTAATTGGGTATTTATTCAGATCTATTTCATCAATCCCAATATTTAGCTTAGATCTATCCGAAACCTTAAAGCTAATAACTGATGTATCTGCTCCGGGCAAGCATTCCTCTTTGCAAACTAAATAATTAGCAATAGCTTTGATAGAGTACTCACCTTTTTTAATATCTTCTGGTATATTGACTGGTATCAAAAACCTTACAGAATCATCATATCCATATATCATCATATCATCAAACGGGAATTTCTTTGGTACTGGCCATAGCATATCTTCGGGTTTAATTTCTTTATTAAGTTCTAAATCAATATTGGTCTGCAGCCCAGTGTCGCCCGGATTTTTCCAATAAATATGCCAGCCTTTTTTAATTTTAAAATCAAATATTAGCATTAATTGAGAGCCAGGTGCTATTTCGCTATGACTTGACATAGATACAACTTTTACAAGGTTTTCGGCTTTCTCTTTGTCTTTAGATTTTAGCTGAATAAACATTAATAGCAATAAACAAGGAATGATAATATATTTCATTATATCACCTATGAAGTAAAATATAGATTATCCACGTTAAAATTTGTTTATTATTTTTGTGTTTTAACTAAATAATACTTTTGTTTTAATGGATAATATAGCTCTAATAGAAGAAAAATTAAAATCACTGAAATCTAAGAATAAGAAAAATATTGATTATTATTTGCCTGAGATTTGGGTAAATGGAAAGATAGGACGAATTAACGTAAACCCTTTTGATTATTTTCTAAATAAAATTCAAGAGATAAGAAATATAACTCCAATTAGTAATAATTTTCATAATTGGTCTAATAATTCCATTGTTTATAATTTATTTGTACGATATGCTACAAGCTATGATCACTTTAAGAAAGGTATAATTGATATAGAGCCAATTAATGGTTTTAGAAGTACTGGTACTTTATTAAAATCTATATCAATTTTGCCATATCTATATAATATGGGTATCAATACTATTTATTTATTACCTATTACAAGTATTGGTATAGATAGAAAAAAGGGCAATTTAGGCTCTCCTTACGCTATTAGAAATCCTTATATTATAGAACCAACTCTATCAGAAACAATTTTAGAATTGGGAGCTGAAATAGAATTCAAAGCATTTTCAGAAGCAGTACATCATCTTGGGATGAAATTAGTTACCGAATTTGTATTTAGAACTGCAAGTGTAGATTCGGATATTGCTTTGGAGCACCCTGATTGGTTCTATTGGATAAAAGCAAAAGTCAATGAGAGAGTAAATGATCTTAGGAATGAGAATCAATACGGTCCACCTATCTTTACTAAAGCTGAGTTAGAAAGCATAAATAACAAAATACAAGCTAATGATTTTAGTAATTTACCAGAACCGCACGATGCTCATAAGAAAATGTTTACCAAAGCACCATCTAAATTGGCAAGGGTAGAGCAGAAAATAATCGGTCTTATCAATAATGGCAAAACAGAGGTTGTAATACCAAGTGCTTTTGCTGATTGGCCCCCAGACGACAAACAGCCTCTATGGTCAGATGTAACTTATTTGAAAATGTATAATCATAAAGATTTTAATTATATAGCTTATAATACTATTAGAATGTATGAGAAAAAGCTCACTAAGGAAAGTAATGAAAATAAAGAGTTGTGGAGCTATATCTGCAATATTATTCCTTATTATATAGATAATTATAATATTGATGGTATAATGTTGGATATGGGGCATGCTTTACCTGAAAAGTTAAGAAAAATGATTGTAGATAATGCAAAATCGAAGAAAGAGGATTTTGTATTTTGGGAAGAAAATTTCTCATTATCTGACAATTCGATAAAGGAAGGTTACAATGCAGTAGTAGGGTATATGCCCTTTGATTTTCATATTGGTTGGAAAATTAAAGAACTACTACGCAAATTTCAAAGGAATGAAATACCAATACATTTCTTTGCTACTCCTGAAAATCATAATACCCCACGTGCCATAATGAGAATTAATAATATTAATTATTCTAAAATTACATATTTAATAAGTAGATTCTTACCAACTATCACCTTTATACATAATGGTTTTGAATTGTTAGAAAATAATCCAGTTAATACAGGTCTAGATTTTACAGAGGAATTAATCCCAAAATATCCCACAGATGAATTACCATTATTTTCATCAAAAATGATGGATTGGAATAAAGATAATAATCTAATTAATTTTATTAGACAGATCAATACTATATACCAAAGTAATATTATTAATGAGAATAATCTAAATAATGACAATATTGAATTAATTGAGAATGACAATGATAATATAATATGCTTCAAAAGAGTTATTGACAAAGAAAGCTACCTATTAGTTGTCGTAAATCTAAATGACTACCCTATAGATTTGCATTTAGAAAATATAGTTGTAAAGTCACCAAATTGCTTAATCAATAATTACCAATTTGAATATAATGATAGCAAATTATCAGTAAAATTGAATGCTATGGATTTTTGTATTATTAGGTAGATAGAGTAAAAATCAAATAAATAACTGAATATATAACAAGCAATTTTAATTATTTTTATTTAATATTTAGTTCGTTATAAAAACTATTTACTATATTTTCAGAAGGTAACTGATTATCTATATTAATAAATTCATACAAGGGAATATCTATAAATAAATTTTCTTCAATAGTAGCAAGTTTATTAATTGTTGCTTGGATAGCTAAACTTGAATTATCTATTCCTATCCAATTACGATTATTTAATTGAGCTGATTTTAAAGTTGTGCCTGAACCACAAAAACAATCAAGTACAATGCTATTCTCATTAGAAGAAGTCTTAACTATTAAATCTAATAAATCTTGATTTTTTTCTGTTGGATAAGTAGGGTATTGTGGATCCTTAAATTCCCATATATCTTGTACACGTTTCCCATCTCTTTCGTCTGCGTAAATTATTTTTCTTGGATTTCCTGTTGAAGACCATTCAATTAATCCATCACGATCCCATTGTTCTAAAGTTGCTACATCTGTTCGCCAATGTCTACCTTTAGGAGGCAGAATACCTTTATAAGGCTTATTTGATTCACCATTTGCTGTTTCGCCGGGTGCATGAATAGGTATAGTTGTAAATCTTCGTCATAATTTATCCATCTTAGGGAATAATTTTTCATAATCTTTTTCAGTATATTCCTCTCGTGGCTCATTCCAAATTGGATTATTTGATTTTGTATAAAATAGAATAAGGTCTTTTATATTTCCATAACCTAACCTATTAAAATTTTTTGGATTACATTTTATTCTTGTAATATCATTTCTAAAATTTGATATTCCAAAAACTTCATCCATTACTATTTTTACATAATGTCCAATTTTATAATCAATATGAAGATAAATAGAACCCTGTTCAGACATTAATTCCCTTAATAAAATTAATCTTTGTTTTATAAAATCCAAAAATTCATTTCCAATTAACTGATCAAAATAAGCAATATCACCATTCCGTGAGTTGCTAATAGTAGATGCACGCCCTTCAGAGACTGTAAATATACCACCCGTAGCAAATGGTGGGTCGATATATACTAAATCAACCTTACCTTTTAATTTTTTTTCTTTTAATAGATAATTTAATCCTTCTATATTTTCAGATTTTATGAGTAAGTTTTTCATGTTATTATAATTGATAAAGAAATTCTCTTAAAACAAGAGCGCTCATTATATTGTAATCTTTATAAGTTTCTGTAATTACTTTATACATTTTGCTTTTACTTCCAATAAAAAGCACTCCATCAAGAATAGCAACCTTAACGGCTTTTACTCCTTTTGTTTGAATGGTATTAATTGCATCATTAAATTGAGAATTTTGGAGTCCTCCGAAATCAGTCAAAAACTTAGCTTCTCCAATAATATATCGTTTATTGAAACGACCTATAAAATCTAATCCTTTATTACGGGAATAACCTAAATGTTCTTTAGCAAAATGCAACATTGCATTATCACCAGCATCTAAAATAGCATCTTTATCATTGCTTAAAAATTCATCTAAAGCAATTGGTTCAATACCTAACGATTTCCTTTCCAACCAATTACGAAACATAGGCCCAATTTGACGGTAAGTTTCTTTTGGTTCGCTGCATCTTTCAAATATTTTATCTAATCCTAATTCGTATAAGCGACCACAAATTCTATTTATTGTTCGGGGATTTCTATTTATAGCTGAAATATCTCTTTTTAAATAAGCTATATAACTATCTTTGATTGGGAATAAATCAAGCTGCAACAACTTTCTAATTAATAAATCATTATCCCTTTCGATAAAAGCTTTTTCGATATTCGACCAAATATCTTTATTAATATCTCTTATCCCTTATGGAATTGTTGGATATACTTGAAATAAATCATCTAAATATGATCTTTGATTAGCATATTCTATGCTTAATTTTATCCAATTATTCATTTATCAATACCCTAAAGTTCATTAAAAACATATATTGTATTTTTAAAATATAGTTATAAATCCATTTTTCTAAAAATTATTAGCTACAAATCAAAATTCTTATATATTCTCAAATTAAGTCCAATCATAAAGCTATGCCAGCTTTCATATTGAATATAACTATTCAATGAATACGATATTCTAATATTAGGGCTGGCATACATACCAATTCCCAAATCCAAATCTGTTCCAAATTGTAAGAAGGGCTCTAATAACAAAGTATTAGCACTATTAATACTACCATTACTTAGATTCCTTTCTTTAAAAGGCACATTATTAGATATAGCATATTCTGTATGATTTTGCTTATTATAAATGTTAATGAGAAAATTAATACCACCTGAAAAATTCAATAAAGTATTTGGTACTCTTCTTTTATAAAAAGCACCCAAACCTATAAATTGCATTTGTGAGCTAAACTTATATTTGGTAGTAAAATCGCCATCTCTTATAGGCAGTGTGCTTTGCAGATCAAATAATGATGAAAGATAATTGTATGATAATGATATATTAAATGATGATAACCCATTAATCCAATTCTCATAAAATAAATATAAGGCATATTTTTTACCATTGCCATTAGTAAATTGGCAACAAGAGATTTGGTTCTCTATTAAATTAAAATTACCGAATTGATCTGCATACATATAATCAATACCAGCACCATAGAATTGATTAGGCATTTCAATTGGAAAGCGTGGAGATATTTGCCAATCAAAACCTTGCGAAAAAAGGTTAGCAGATAATAAAAATACTATTATAATTATTATTTTACTCATTGTGCGATCACAAATTGTTTAGCTTGTATAGAATAACTATTTTTGATAGTAATAAAATACACTCCGTTCATTAATTCATTTTCGTTTAGCGAAATTTGGTATACACCTGCTGGTAAGACTTGATTTATTAATGATAGTTTCTTATTGCCATAGCTATCATAAATAGTTAATTCTATATTATCTTTATACGGTACCGAATATTCAAATATTCTATTTGATTGATTATAGAAATAGTTAATAGATAAAGGATTCTTAGGCTTTTGCACAGCTTTATATTCTATTCCACATACCGAATCAGTAGTAAAAATACCATTAATCACTTTTAGATTGAACAAATTATTGCATCTTGAATCACCAAATTGTGGATTAATTAATGCTATTTCTGTAGAAATAGCATCACCCAAATATGTATTAAATCTCAATTTTACAATAGTATCTTTACTGATTAAATTATTATTTTCTATTGATTGGAAATCTAATCTAATACTATTATTCTCTGATTCGCTAATATCACTATTATTAATACTACCTTCGGTAGCTGTATTCAAAGTAGTTGTACCTATATATTGGAGTAATGTCTTATTATAAATAATATCAGCACTAAATTTTTCAGCAAAACCCAAAGGATTACTTCCAGAATAATTGATCGTAATAGGTACCTCTATCTGTGTGCCGGGCTTAGCTTTAATATTGTTGGATATAGCAATGAAACCTATAACTGGCGGCAAAGTATTTGCTTTGAGTACTACATATCTATTAATAGCTGGCTGCGACTCGTTAGTTTTAATTTTGAGAATACTTTGATATTCTTTTACTTGATCTGAAATTTCTTCAAAAGCTATTATGAATCTACCATTTTTAGATGGTAATAGTGTATTATCATAATTAATCAAACGGAATGGTGATTGAGGATATTCGGGTTCTAGAATTGCTTCATAAATCTGCAATTCTGCATTACCATTATTAGTAAAATTGATAATAGAATCTCTGTGAACAGGACATTGCTCATTATTGAGAGCAATGTTACCAAAGTCTATTGTATCACTTTGAATTATCATCTTAGGTGCTACAATGTTAGCTTGTATATAGAAATTGATAATAGTATGGCTTGGTGGCACACCATAAATTCCTCGTTCATCTAAATTAGTAATTATTTGGTAATTGTAATTTACAATTCCTCTACTATTAGAACTAAATAATAATCTAACCTCTCGAATGCTATCTTTTGGCAAATATAAACTATTAGACTGTAGTTTAGAAGTGAACTCAAATTCATTACTAATTTTATTACTTATCTGATTAATAATACTTTCATTTTTAGCAAATATAGGAATATTGCCTACATTCTGCAATTTAATACTTAAATCAACTATATCATTTGGTTTGATATTACCAAGAAAAATAGTATCGTTTCTAAAATCAAAATTCGATTCTTTGATTATTAATTTTTGGACTACCCCCGTACCTATCAATAATACAGAAGACGAATCGAGAGAATCATGGTTGAAATCAGGTCTTGGAGTAAATATATTTTTGATTACTACGCTATCTCTACCCATATCATTGGGTAAATACGCAAAATTTCTACTGATTATTCCATCTGGTATAATATTTAAATTAGAGTAATCTTCACCAAAAGTAAACTCGTCTTGAAATTGAGGTTGGGTAATATACTTAATAATCCTTTTATTTAATATAATGTTTTTATAAAATGTATTTTTCCCTCTCCATTGCAATGATTTAGGGTTGGTAGGATTGACATATACGGAATCAAAGTTAATAATATCATCAAAGTTATCAAAGTGCTTTACAGTCTTTTTAGCTCTTATCAAAAATGTATCAATTTTTGTAACTGGTGGAGCTTGTTTGGTATCATTATCAAAAAAACTAAGTGCCAACAGTGCTTCGTGCCAGCTCGGCTTAGAGATAATAGTATCACCCGCTCTAAACCCTATTATCAATGTATCACGCTCATTAGGCTTGAGAGTAATTGGTAACAAGGGTAAATCTCTAAATAAATTAAATTGAGTAGCAGATGGATCATTGGGGCTTGCACCCAAATAAAAACTTGGTGCAAGACGCTCCATATACAATGATTTAAGCCCTTTATTATAAAACTCAAATTTACAGAATACCGAATCTTCTATCAAGCAAGGACCTATATTTACAATTTTATTAACAGGCTCTATAAACGATGTAATACTTGCCTTATAATTCTGCGAAAAAGCTGTATTGAACTTAATTATAAGGAATATTGCTATTATAATTATTGATTTTAAGTTACACATCAATTATGATTAAATTAGTTTTCAACAAAAATAATAATAAATAAGTAAAGTAATTACAGATTAAAGAAGTATTTACAAAATAAGAAATTAAATTATTTATCTTATAAAACCGTCTAACTAAAACTAATGTAAAAATTAAAATTTTAAACTTACTATATATTATATGAGAGCTGTAATACCTGTAGCAGGTGTAGGAACACGATTAAGACCACATACATATTCTTTGCCAAAAGTATTGCTTAATGTTGCTGGCAAGCCAATTTTAGCACATATTTTAGATTCATTAGTTGAGCAGAGGCTATCTAAAGCTACAATTATCACTGGATATATGGGGAAATTAGTAGAAGAATATGTAACTAAAAGATATTCTAATATTGAATTTGATTTTGTGGAGCAAGATCAGCAACAGGGCTTAGGCCATGCTATCTGGACAGGTAGAAATACTTACAAAGAAGATGAATTAATGATAATATTGGGTGATACTATTTTTGATGTTGATCTATCAATAGCTTTTGGCTCCAAAGGCAATTCAATTGGTATTAAAGAAGTAGAAGACCCTCGTAGGTTTGGTGTAGTAGTAAAAGATAGTAATGGTAGAATCATAAAATTGGTAGAAAAGCCAGAAGAGTTTATCTCAAATAAAGCTATTGTAGGTATATATCATATTAGAAACACTAAATTATTAGTAGAGTCGCTAAACAAATTAATAGATAA
This sequence comes from Chlorobiota bacterium, assembly GCA_039810525.1. Lineage (GTDB taxonomy): Bacteria > Bacteroidota > Ignavibacteria > Kapaibacteriales > UBA2268 > JBDHXE01. The sequence continues at coordinate 19,586 of JBDHXE010000008.1, forward strand.
TGATATACGAACACGTGGAGAGTATCAATTGACCGATGCACTTCAACTAATGATAGAATCTGGTGCAGAATTTAATACCTTCAATGTAGAAGGTTGGTATGATTGTGGTAAACCCGAGACTCTATTATCAACTAATAGATTTTTACTCGACCAAAAACCTTATCACTCTACTCTAAAAGATTCGATTGTAATACCTCCTGTATTTATATCCGATAATGCAGTAGTAGAGAGTTCTGTAATAGGACCATATACATCTATTGCAGATGGAGCTGTGGTTAAAGATAGTATAATTCAAAATTCAATAATTAGCTTTGGTGCAAAAGTATCATCATCTTTATTAAAAGAATCAATAATTGGTAATGATGCCGAGGTAAAAGGACATTATCATAAATTAAATGTTGGCGATTCGAGCCAAATATCAGAAAGTTAATATAATTAATAATTTAATAGGAATTTAATAATAATGAGCAACAACACTTATTTATTTACATCAGAATCAGTATCAGAAGGGCATCCAGATAAAGTATGCGATCAAGTTTCAGATGCTGTATTAGATGCTATGCTTGCAGATGATCCATCATCTCGTGTAGCTTGCGAATGTTTTGCTACTACTGGTATGATAGTAGTTGGTGGCGAGATTACCACTAATACTTATGTAGATTTACAGAGATTAGTAAGAGGGGTAATTTCAGATATAGGATATAATAAAGATGGTTTGAGATTTGACTGCGAATCAGTAGCTGTAATCAATGTAATTAACCAACAATCAGCTGATATTGCAATGGGTGTAGATATAGGTGGTGCTGGCGACCAAGGTATTATGTTTGGTTATGCTAATAAAGAAACCCCTGAATTGATGCCTGCAGCTCTAATGTATTCACATAAATTAGTGAGCGAATTGGCAAATATAAGAAAAAATACTAATTTGATGCCTTATTTAAGACCAGACTCCAAATCGCAAGTTACTATTGAATATGGCGATAATAACGAAATTGTAAGAGTCGATACAGTATTAATATCTACTCAGCACGATCCTAATATAAGCCAAGAAAAGATTAAGGAAGACTTAATTAATAATGTAATTAGCAAAGTGATACCTAATGAGCTATTAGACGAAAAGACTAAATACTTTGTAAATCCTACTGGTAGTTTTGTAATTGGAGGACCTCACGGTGATACTGGCCTTACAGGAAGAAAGATTATAGTAGATACTTATGGTGGTAAAGCTCCTCATGGTGGCGGTGCTTTCTCTGGCAAAGACCCTACTAAGGTAGATAGAAGTGCAGCTTATGCAGCCAGACACTTAGCTAAAAATATTGTAGCGGCAGGATTAGCAGATGAATGTACTATTCAATTATCTTATGCTATTGGTATAGCTCAACCAGTCTCTATACACGTAGATACTAATCGCACTGGTAAAGTCAGTGATACATTATTAGATAAATTTATTTTAGAAAATATAGATTTATCGCCACGAGGCATAATAGAAAAGTTAGATCTTAGAAAACCAATTTATAGAAAAACTGCGGCTTATGGTCATTTTGGAAGAGATGAGTTTAGCTGGGAGAAATTAGATTTAGTCGAATTATTTAAGAAAAATTTTGCATAATAATATAAGTTAAGGAAAAAATAATGTCAAATATTCCATCAAAAAAAGCTCAAGGTAGTTTCTCGGAAGAAGAAGGAAAATACTGCGTTCGAGATATTAACCTTGCCGAAGAAGGCCGTTTGTTAATTGACTGGGCAGAAGCAAGAATGCCAGTATTAATGGGTTTGCGCGATAAGTATAAAGTTACTAAGCCTTTCAAAGGTTTGAAAATTGCTGGTTGCTTGCATGTAACTAAAGAAACAGCTGTTCTTATCAGAACATTTAAAGAAGCAGGTGCAGAAGTATATTGGTCTGGCTGCAATCCATTATCTACTAATGACGCTGTAGCCGCAGCTCTTGCAGATGAGGGTATATCTATATACGCTTGGTATGGCAATCACGATGATTTCTATTGGTGTATAGAAAGAACTATTGATCCAGAGCCACATCTCACATTAGATGATGGTTGCGATTTGATAGATACTGTACATGAAAAATATAAGACTTTGGCAACTACTCATATTATTGGTGGCACAGAAGAGACTACTACTGGTGTACATAGATTGAGAGCAAGAGAAGAAGCAGGTCAATTATTATATCCAGTATTTGCAGTAAATGATGCAGAAACTAAATGGGATTTTGATAATGTATACGGTACAGGTCAATCTACTATTGATGGTATTATAAGAGCTACTTCTGTACTATTAGCTGGCAAAAATTTCGTAACTGCTGGTCATGGACACTGCGGTAGTGGTGTAGCTAAACGCGCCAAAGGATTAGGTTGTAATACTATTATTACCGAAGTAAAAGCTACTGCAGCTATCAAAGGTATTTTAGAAGGACACGAAGTAATGACTATGGACCAAGCTGCATCTGTAGGCGATATTTTCTGTACTGCTACTGGTATGAAAGATGTCATCAGAAAAGAACATTTTGCTAAAATGAAAGATGGAGCAATAGTCTGCAATACAGGTCATTATGACAAAGAAATTAATATTAATGAACTAGAAGAATTAGCTGTAAGCAAAAGAACAATAAGACCAAATTGTGAAGAATATACAATGGTAGATGGTAGAAGAATTTACTTGCTTGCACAAGGTCGTTTAATTAATTTAGCAGCTGCAGAAGGCCATCCGTCAGAAGTAATGGATATGTCTTTTGCTAATCAATTTATGGCTCATCTTGCCTTAGCAGAAATGAACACTAAGGGTGATAAATATCCTACAAAAGTAATTGATATACCTCTAAGCCAAGATGAATTTGTAGCTCAAACTAAATTGGCAATGATGAAAATCAATATAGATAGCTTAACCGAAGAGCAAATCAATTATGCAAAAGATTATAATGCGGGTACTTAAAGGTATTTAATCTTAAAGTAATTCAATATTATTTTGAGGCTATCCAATAAACCAAAAACTATAAATTATATTTGTATTTCTCCAGTCGTCCTACACTTCCGAAAGTGTAGGACTTCTCTTTTGTAGATCCATTGTAATCAAAGGCTTGCAATATCTTTTCTTATATTGTTTTTTTTATAAGAACTTTTGGATAATTGATCTTATTAATCTCTTAATATTAATTACATAATTTGAATTTTATTTTATTTTAATCGAGACCAAATATTCCTAATATCCAAAAAATGCAAGGATTCAAAATTGACTCTTAATGTCAAAATGATGCCCAAAATACCAATTATTATATTACCAAGCCACATAGCTAACCAAGGCTGCACAATACCTGGATCGGCTAATTTTTCGCCCCCTATCAAACATATCCAATAGAAAACGTAGAAAGCAAGGGATATACCAGCACTAAGCCCAAAATTACCTCCTTTGGTTATTATACCTAATGGAGCACCAACAAACACAAAAATCAAACATGCAAATGGAATAGCATATTTTTTGTATATTTCTACCTGATATTGTCTTATTTTAGCATCAAAATACATTGATTGGTTAAGCTGACCACTTATAAGTGATTTGTCAATATTAATTTTGTTGATAAGTTTATTTAATACAATATCTATTGGTAGTGTTTGGCTAATTGTATCTGATATACTATACTGTTTACTTACGGGCTTAGTATACCTACCGAAATAATTGGTACTAATGGAATTGTAATTCTCTTGATTTATCCCGTAAATATATGCTTTAATAATTTTTTTGACTATAGTATCAGTTTCATTCAGGAATTTTTCTTTATTGGCACTTGCTGTATCTACTATTTGTTGCATATCACTTATATTTAATTCTCTATCGCCTTTAGAAACAAAGTCGGACGAAGATTTATCTAAAGCAAACCCAGTAGCAGGTATAGTAATTTGATATTTATCAAAATTAATAATTCTATAATTATCTAATGATCCTAAATTTAATTGGTGAATTTCACCATTTTTTAAATTTAGCACCAAATTTTTATAATCTTCTGTAAATTTTAATATCCCTGTATCAGCAGAAATAATATTTCTTTTTTGGAATTGCGACATATCATAAATAGTGATCCCTCTTATTATACCAGAAGCCGAATCTACTTTGCGAGATAAAATAGTATATCCTTCTAATTGAGTAGAAAACAATCCCGACTCGAGCGAAAAAGTTGGCTTTTTTCTTGTAATATCATTCATCATAATTTTTACTTGATGATTTGATTCGGGCAGAACATTATCATTAAACCAAAATAATCCATAATATAACAGGATACTTGCGATTATAACAGGCATCATCATTCTTATAAGCGAGCCGCCACTTGCTTTAATAATCGTTACCTCGTGCGACATAGACATCGAACCAAACGCCATAAGTGTCGAAAAAAGTACTCCCATCGGTACGGATAAAATAACCATCCAAGCCATATTATATACAATTAACTTGATTATTAACCATTCGCTTAAACCCTTGCCAACGAGTTTTTCCAGCGAGCTAATCAAAAATTGCATTAAGAATAAAAATAACACTACCACAGTTCCAAATATAAATGGAGCTATGTGATTACGTAAAATATATCTATCTATTAATTTCAAATTATTTTTGTGTGGTATAAAAATATATAAACGAAAATAACTATATTTTATATCACAAAAAAGATTATGATAAAAATTATTATATTTGTATTTTAATTTAAAGTGAAAAAAAATATTATGCAAATAGATAGAAGCAAAGCACCTATAAATGATTCGGACATTTTTTTAAAAATTCCTAATATTAATTTATCATATTTTAATAATATTAAAATTTATTATTTTGAAGACCACTCGCAAGCATTAATAAATTTCAAGATTAATTTTAAAAATGGTGCTGTATCAGAGAAAATTCCGGGTACCGCAAATTTTACGATGTCAATGCTGCAAAATGGTACAAAAAATCTTACAACTTCGCAAATTTCAGAAAAATTTGAATCTCTCGGAGCAAGTTATTTTTTTAATGCTTATTGGGACGAATGTGCAGCTGGATTTTCTTGTTTAGAGCAGTATTTTAATCCCTGTTTTGAATTATTAAACGATTGCATATTTAATTCCATATTTGATGTTGCCGAAATCGAAAGGCAAAGACAAAAAATTTTAGCAATAATTATGCAAAATAATTCAAATCCAAATTATTTAGCACAAGTTGCTTTTAATATCGGTATGTTTAATGTGCATAATTATGCTCACCCAAGAATTGGTGATTTAGAAAGCGTTTCAAAAATTACAAAAAATGATTTAACAGAATTTTATCATAAATTATTAAAATCCTCTGAAATTAGTATAATTATAACGGGGAATTTTAACGAGAAAAATATAAGAAAACAAATTGAAAATAGTTTTGAAATTATTAGTAATAATAAATCTAATGAGATAATTCCAAATCATAATCCTACTCGTCATAAAAATTTAATCGCAGATAAAGATGATGCTTTACAAACTAATCTTATCATTGGTAAAGCTGTTGATATAAATAGAAAAAGCCCTATTTATCCGCATTTTCAAGTTATAAATACAATTTTTGGTGGATATTTCTTATCTCGATTAAATCATATTTTACGCGAGGTAAAAGGGCTGACTTATGGCATTTTCTCTTATTTAGATTCAAGAAAATATGGAAATGCGTTTTGTATTTCAACAAGCATTAATCAAGATAAAACCAATGCTTCGATCAATGATATATTTGAAATTTCAAACGAAATGGCAAATAAAAAAATTTCAGAAGAAGAAATTAAACGAAGTGTTGCATTTATGACGGGATCTTTTGCTCGCACTTTGGAGACGCCAAAACAAATTACGGGTTTAATTCAAACTATTGATACTTATGATTTAGAACTAAATTTTATGACAAAGTTTTATAAAACTCTCGGAAATCTTACCATTGATGAATTATTCGAGGTGCAAAAGAAGTATTTTCAAACTGATAATTATTTAATTGCTTGTGCGGGTAACTCCAAAGCTTTAGAAATAGATTTAGCTCCATTCGGAGATTTTACGCATATAAAATTATAAATAGAGAAAATTTATGAAAAATATTGGCGCTTTGATTCTTACAAAAAATAATAGTAGTACTATTAGTGCGACTATAAATTCTGTATCTGCGGTTTGTTCGCAAGTTGTTGTTTTAGACACGGGTTCGAGCGATAACACACCTTCAATTGCAACGCGTTTTGGTGCAGAGGTTTATTTTTTTAAATGGATTGATGATTTTTCTATTGCGAGAAACGAAGCAAAAAAATATTTACATACAGATTGGATTTTAATGATTGATTCCGATGAAATTTTGAGCGATTTCGATATTAATGAGTTTAAAAAAATCGCTACAAATCCAAATATCGCTGGAATAAATTTTATAATCGAAAATTCTCTTAGTGAAAATGGAAATCATATTATTAATTCTCATAGATATACACGATTATTTCAGAATAAACCTGAAATAAAATTTGTTGGCAGGATTCACGAGCAAATACGCGATTCTATCGAAACAAACAATTATGAAATTTACGAATCAAATTTTAAAATTTTACATCTCGGTTATTCAAAAACTAATTATGAAAAATTTGAGAGAAATCAGACGCTTTTAGAAAAAGATTTAGCTGATAATCCACAAGACGATTGGCTTAAATATCACCTTGCAAATACCCATTTTTCCGCGGGAAAAGACGATGAGGCAATCAAACTTTTCTCGGAAATCATCACTTCGCCTCAGCTAAGCGAAGAGCAGAGCGAAATTGTTAGGTTGCGGCTTGCTCAACTATCCTTAAAATATGATAATTACGATGCCGTACAAAAGCTATGCAATTTCCTAAGCAATTATCCGCAGAATGAGGCTTTACGACTATACGTGCTTGGTACAGTCAATCTACTCACTAAAAATTACGATGATGCTTTCCACAATCTAAAAAAATGCTTGGAAATTGACTCTCCTTCGCTAAATCGTGGAGATATTCAGCGAGCTTTCGCACTTGCCGAGAGGATGAAGGGGTAAAAGGGAATCAATTTTTTTTTTAATTTTGACAATTATCTTATATTAACTATACTTAAAGCTATGCAATTATTTAAATATATCTTTCTAACTGATAATAGAAGTGAAAATTTGGAATTATATGAGAAATTCAAATATAATTCAGATTTTTATTATATGGGGAAAAAACTTTCTTTTGTCGGAGATGACACTAATATTGAGCCCGACCTTTTAGAAATTTCTATTTGTGCTGAAAATGACAAGATCGTTATCAATATAATAGTATGGGAGTTTGATAAAAGTACAACTGAATATAAGAAATCTCTTGGCAAATATACTGGTATGGAATATGAACATATATTCGATACTATTAAGTCTTTTATAACAATATTACATAAGGATCTATATCGAGATGATGATAAAAGAACATTAAACAAATTGATATCAATTTGGAATGACTGCAGAAAGAATCTTGTTTTTGACGGCAAGGTACGAAAAAAGGAAAGTAAAATAGTCGAGATTAATGAAAATAATACTAACAGAAAATTTAAAGAAAATAAAACTATTGAAGAAAATGACTCTATCAACGAAACAACTATTCAATGGAACGACACTAGTCAGATCTTATCATCTAGTAAATTAGCAAATACTATAAGGCGGTTGATTATTACAACTTTTGAAGTTCTAACTAAACCAAATAACACTTATAGTAATAATTTTAAAGGATTTATGAAATCATCAAGCCTAATAAAAGAAAGCAAGAAGATTCAGCAATATGATAAAAAAGATGAATTAATAAATCTTATAGAATTAAGTAAACAAAAAGATGAATATAAAATTAATCCAGAAAGACTTTTAAATCAACTCGTCAATCTATTAAACAAATTAAATATAAAAATTGATGATAAGGACTTTATTATTCTTGTAGAAGAAATATATGAGTTTTTCAATGAATATAGTTATAGTACCAATGGTCCTACAAACGATGTCTTTCAGAGTTTGAGAAAATTTTTAGCAGATAAGAACATTAATTTAAACAAATATAGATAAACATATAATAATTAGGATTGTGTTAATTAAATTTAAAAATCTAATAAGTTAATATTCTTACTACTTATCTCAGCTAATTGCATAGCAACTTGTTTTTGTAATTCTTTAGAATCATATCTTTCCCAGCCGATTAGATCAATATGTCTATCTGGAACATAATTTTTTTCAAGTTTTATTATTTCGTTGGGAAAATCTTCTTCAAAAATTACAGAATATGCAGCTGGTGGTTTGTTGTTAGGGCTAATACTATTTGTGGTAGCAATATTTTTTATAAGCGATTTATTCAATCCTTGTACTTCAAAGCAAGATACTTCTAAACGACCAGTATTTTTATTAGGTGAGGGTATAAAAGCATTTGTAGCAACTCTTGTATTGTCTGATTTTAAAAATCTTTTACGAAGAAATCGGGCATACTCTTCAGGACTTCCATATTTGCTCATTTAACACTCTTAGAGATTTTTTCTATTTCATTTTCAAAAATAAATATACTTTCTTTATTAATGAATTTCTTAAAGTTTATACTTGAATCCTGATCTATTGCAGCAAAATAGATCATACCGTTGCTACCAAAAGTTAGCGAACACCTCGAGCCAATTTTGCCAAACCATTCGATAGAAATTTCACCATCATCATCAATAGAAACTTCGGGAGTTAGTTTGAAAAATATATCTAAATCCACTTGCTTTAAAAATCGTTCTAAATACTTATTAGAATCGGATAGGTTAAGCAAAATCTTTTCTTTCAGATCAATATTATCACTATAAATATCAGATAGTTCAGAATTAAAAAAACTAAAACTATCTAGTAGTTCATTTTGAAACTCATCAAATTCACCTTTGATAAGAGCTTTATCTTTTACAAGTGTATCTATCATCATTCTTAAATTATTATCATTAACTTTCTAATCTATAAGACAAAATATATTAAATTTAATTTTATTTGCTTATTTTTATTAGTTCATAATGGAATATTTAACTAAATTTGTTTTCTAATGTAAGTATTATAGTTTTAAATTAATCGAGAGTACATCAAAATGAAAAAGATTTTGCTAATATTCATAGCCTTAGCCTTCTTTGTTGAAAGTTGCGATAAGGAAAATACAACTCAGCCCTTGCCAGAAGGTACAGAATTAACTGAACAAGCACTATTAGAAGAAATTAATTTCGCGCGCACAAACCCTAAGCAATATGCGAATATTCTAAGAAATATGTTGCAATATTTTGATGGTAAATTATATAAGGAACCGGGCGAAATAACTCTAATTACGAGCGAGGGTGCCGATGCTGTGAATGAGGCTATTAATTTTCTGACGACTGTAGAACCAATGCAAGCACTTACGCTATCCGAAGGACTATCGAAAGCCTGCCGTGACCACGTGAAAGATCAAGGACCCGATGGTCTATTAGGGCATACTGGCACAGATGGCTCCAGCCCTTGGGATAGAATGGCACGCTACGGCAAAGCGAGCGGCTATATGGCTGAAAATATTAGCTACGGTGCGAAGACTGCTCGCAAGGTAATGGTACAGCTGATAGTAGATGACGGCGTAGAAAGTAGAGGTCACAGGACAAATATTTATAATAAAAATCTTAATGTAATCGGTTTCGGCTATGGCTATCATGCGAAATATCAAATTATGACTGTGATGGATTTTGCCCAAAAT
>JBDHXE010000009.1:0-27693 GCA_039810525.1 Chlorobiota bacterium
AATGGCCGAAATTGCTGCTGCTATGTCATTAGAATCACTTTTAGCTAATATGAAGCCTTATGATGCTCGTCTTCATCAGATTAGAGGATTCGAAGGTGCTATTCGTTCTGCAAATGCTATTAAAAGAATAGTAGAAGGTAGCGATCTAATTACTGGAAAAATGAAAACTAAAGTCCAAGATGCATATTCAATGCGTTCTACACCACAAATTATAGGTGCAGCACACGATATGCTTTCTTATGCTCGTTCTCAAGTAGAAATCGAATTAAATGGCGTGGCAGACAACCCTATATTTCTACCAGATACCAACGAAACTTTGACAGGAGCTAATTTTCAAGGTACACCAGTATCCTTACCCGTAGATTCGGCTGGTGCTTCGTTGGCTATGGTATGTGTATTGTCGGAACGTAGGTTGAATAGATTATTAAATCCTGCTTTAAGTCAAGGATTACCTGCTTTCTTAACAAAAGGAGCTGGTATGTTTTCTGGTATGATGTTGAGCCAATACACAGCTGATACCCTTATTGTAGAGCAGAAGCTACTATCCAATCCAGCATTTATACAATCAATACCAGCAGCGGCTGATCAAGAGGATTTTGTATCAATGGGTATGAATACAATATGGAAGAATGAACAAATAATTGACAATGCTTATGGTATTTTGGGTATAGAATTTATGGCAGCAGCACAAGCTTTAGATTTCAGAGAGTTTAAAAAAGGAAAAGGTACCGAAACAGCTTATAATATTATACGTGAGAATGTAGAATTCTTAGATATTGATAGACCTTTGTTCAAAGACCATAATACTATGAAAGATTTAGTAAAATCCTATAAAATCTTAGATGCAGTAGAAGCCGCTATTGGTTCATTAGAATAAATATCATAATTTATCATAAAAAAGTTAGATAGTTTATTACAGATAGCGCAATAAGTCGGTATAAATCTATCTAACTTTTTATATTATTTTTCAATTAATTTATAACATATTCCAAGGTAAAATAGTATTTTGAATTATCCTACCATCTTTCATCTCAACAATAGCACCTACCAGCCCAAATTTATGATTAGCAATATAAGTAATTTTACTAATTAAAGGATCGTTAGTATTGACTTCTTCTACTCTTATAGTTTTTACATTCCAGAAAGCTAAACTCCAATCTTCAGTAGGATTTTTAGTAACTACAGTTCTAGTAACCTTACTTCCATCTGATTTAGTAAATTCATACTTATCTCCTACATTAGATGAATATTTTACTATTGTAAATGGTTTGGATAAATCATTATTAGAATGAACAAAATCTTGAATACCTTCCGAAGTTATTTTAAGCTTAAAATCAACAAATAACTTAAATTCATTTTTGTCGGTTGTGTCAATTGTAGCATTATACTTTGCCAAGAAATAGTCTACTATTTGATGCTTTACTTCATCAGGTAGTTCAGAAGTACCCATAGCAGTGTCTATTTGCTTAAGCGACAAAGTATCTAAAGAAAACTTACCACTAAAAGTAACAATTCCATTATCGTTCTTAGTAATAAATACAGAATCTTTAATATTTTCAAACGCTGGGATATGTGTTCCTTGTACCTTAAGGCTAACACCAAATTCGGAACCTACCTTGGTGAGATCTAAATTAGTATCTCCTCCTATATCATTTGGTCCAGTTGCAGTTTCGCAAGAGAATAGTACTAAAGCAACAAGAAAAACTAAGATGTAATATTTTTTCATATAAGCCCCTATTTTAAAAATTGAAAAGTAATGAACAAATATACAAAATAAAATATTAAAAAACAAAAAAACCTTCTGAGTAAATTCAGAAGGTTTTTAATATATTTTTAAATATAAATTATTTAAAATTTAATCAATTCTTCCAATTTGTCTAATACCTTACCTTCACTTGGCAATACAACAGCCTCATAATTTGGAGCAAAAGGAATATGACAATCTTCGGCAGCTAATCTGATAATAGGAGCATCTAACCAATTAAAGGCATTTTGAGCAATAGTAGCTGATATTTCGGCACCAAACCCAGTAGTGAGTGTATCTTCGTGTACTACAAGTGCTCTACCAGTCTTCTTTACAGAATCTAATACTAATTCCTTATCCCAAGGTATGATTGTTCTTAAATCTATAATTTCAATTGTTTTGTTAGATGTTTTTTCAAACTTCTTAACTGCGTTCATAGAATCTTTTACACCCATACCATAAGTAATAATAGTAGCATCTTTACCTTCTTTAACCACCTTTGCTTTACCAAAAGGTACCAAATAATTCTCATCTGGCTCAAACGTACGGGCAAATGGAAGACGATACATACCTTTATGCTCAAAGAACATAACTGGATCTTGTAATCTAATAGCAGTCTTCAATAATCCTTTAGCATCAGCCGCATTACTTGGATAAGCTATCATCATACCAGGTATATGAGAGAAAATTGATTCAATTGTTTGAGAATGATACAAACCACCATGAATATATCCACCAACAGCAACACGAGTTACCACAGGGGCAGAAAAACCACCATTAGAACGATATCTCATAGTAGCTACTTCGTTCTTTAATTGCATAAATGCAGGCCAGATATAATCGCCAAATTGGATCTCTACAACAGGTTTGTAGCCACGCACAGCCATACCAAGGGCTACACCTATAATAGATGCTTCTGCAAGGGGAGAGTTAAATACTCGTTTTTTACCAAATTCATTAGTCAATCCTTTAGTGGCAGTGAATACTCCACCTTTTGGATCGGCTACGTCTTCGCCAAATACTACAATTTTATCGTTCAATCTCATTTCTTCTGCAATTGCGTGATTTACAGCATCTACCAGTACAATTGGCTCACCTTCGGTAGGTGGATTGTCATTATAATTTAAATTTCTTGTTTCTATTGGTGCCCATAATTGTTTCAAAGCATCTTCTGGCTTAGGATCTGGTAAAGATAATGCCCAGTCAGCTGCTTCAGAAATATCTTTTATAACCTGAGCTTTCAATTCATCTATTTCTTTCTGGGTAGCAATACCTTCTTTTACTAAATATGATGATAAAATTTTGATAGAATCTCTATTGTGAAGACCGTCTTGTATATCTTTATCAGAGCGATATTTCTTTTGATCGTCTGACGAAGAATGAGATAATAATCTTTCTACATGAGCATGTAATAGGGTAGGTCCCTTGCCTGCTCTCATATAAGCAACTGCTTCTTGAGCTACTTTGTAAGATTCTAACAAATCATTACCATCAAATTCAAATACTTTTAAATCAGGGTGATAATTCTTAAATGCGGCACTTAGAGAAGTCCCCATAGATTGCTCATCTCTTGGTACAGAAATAGCATATCCATTATCTTGAATACAGAATAATACAGCAAGTTTCTCGCGAGCTGCCCAATTAATAGCTTCATAAAATTCACCTTGCGATGTAGTGCCTTCGCCCGATGCTACGTAAGTAATTTCATCTAAACCTGATTTTCTAGCAGCAAGAGCTGTTCCTACTGCATTCAAAAATTGGGTGCCTGTTGGTGATGATTGAGTAGGTAGATTATATTTTGGATGGCCAAAATGTCCGGGCATCTGTCTGCCACCAGTAGCAGGATCTTCTGCTTTGCCTAATGCTAATGTAAAATAATCTCTTAATGAAAATCCCATACCAAAAGCAAAAGATGAATCTCTATAGTATGTCCAACCCCAATCTTTACCTTTTTCCAACGACATTGTAATGGCAGTTTGGACAGCTTCGTGTCCTGATCCACCAATATGGAATAATGATTTACCAAGCTTTACCAAATTCAAATGTTTCTCATCAGAATAACGAGTTTGCATCATATTTCTTAATGCACTCATCAAATCATTCTTTGATAAATTTAATGTAGTGTGAGGCGAAACTTTTGCAGATGTTTGAGTTGTTTTGGTGTTAGTTATTACAGATTTATCTATACCATTCTTAGGTTGATTAGATATATTCGATGGTTTTTCCTTTGGTGGAGCAATAGTGCCTTTGCTTTTGCTTTCACTTTTTTTAGCCATAATAATTTACTCTTATATTTGGGTTAAACATACATTTTTATTATTTTCAAATTTTAAGTTAATACAAAAAATTTAATGTCTTGGAATAAAATCATTGGTAACGAAAGGATTAAAAGAATATTGCAACTTCAATTGATAGAGGGACGTATTGCTAATTCTTACTTATTTATTGGGATTAATGGTATAGGCAAGGAAGCAATTGCTATAGAGTTTGCCAAAGCTATGAATTGTGAAAAACCTATTATATCAAGAGAAAACTATAATGCTTGTGATAACTGCAAAAGTTGCAAGCAAATAAGTAATTTCACCCACCAAAATTTAGAAATAATATTCCCACTCCCTACTAGCTCTGGCGATGAAACTGCTACTGATAAATTAAGTGAAGCTCAAATTGAGGAAATAAAATCACAATTTGAAAGAAAATCAATAGATCCATATAAAAAAATTAAACTAAAAGGTGCTAATAGTATTCGTGTTAATTCTATTAGAGATGTAAAGAAAAAATTATCTCTTAGCCAAGGTTTAGAAGGTAAAAGAGTAGTTGTGGTTTCTGAAGCTGATAAGATGAATATAGAAGCAAGTAATGCTTTTCTAAAAACATTAGAAGAACCCAACAATAATATAATTATTATACTATGTACATCGCAGATTGATAAAATTTTACCTACTATCAAATCAAGATGCCAAATTATTAATTTTGTACCTATTGATAAAAATGAAATTGAGCAAAAAATTCTTTTAGAGCATAATATATCAAAAGAAACTGCAAAATTAGCTGCCGAATTATCTATGGGCTCACTTACCAAAGCATTAGAATATTTTGACCATAATTTTATTGAGATGCGAAAAATAATAGTAAATGCACTCAGGAATTCTTTAAAAAAGAAAAATTATCGAAAAGATCTTAGTGAAATAATATCAGAAATCTTAAAAAATTATGATAAAGAAGAAATTATCTTTCTACTTCAAATATTATCAATATGGATAAGAGATGCGGAATTGATTAAGTCAAATTATCATAATATTTCTAATCCAGATGATAAAGAAACTCTTGAAAAATTTGCTACTAATTTTCATCAGAAAAATTTAATATATATAAATGAATTTATTGAACATTCTATATACTTAATTAATAGAAATGTAATCCTCAATGGGGTAATTTATCAACTATTTATCAAAATAAGGTATTATTTGTTAGATAAATAGCAAAATTAGAGTCTTTCAATCATTGATATTAATCTAAGAAATTTTTGTTAGTATAATCAATGAGACTAACTTACAAGTCCGCCTAAAATATTTTCATTCAACCTTCCTAGTTCTAAAATGATAGTATAATAGAATAAATAATTAAAAGAAACAAAAGGGCAAGCTACATAAGTCTATGACAATAAATGATTTGCAAGAGCAAGTCGTCCTACACTTCAAAAGTGTAGGACGACTAAGCATTAAATTAAATTTTTGTTTTTAACAAATGAGGCAGCCTCATTAGAAACTAATACCGAACTATAAACTAAAATTTACCAAACTTAAATATAAGATTGATACTAGCACCACTAATATCCTCATTGCTAGTAGCAGGTAGGTCCAGACCAGATATAAACCTATAAGATCCAGATGCCTCTAATCTCATAAATTTAATTACATTTAATTCTACGCCTACTCTCGGCTCTATTACAAAAAATGCAGATGATTTATAAGTTTTGTTATCATAATTATCCCATTTACTATGTTGATACGCACTAGTATAAGAAGCACCACCAGCACCTATTAAAATATTGCCAGTAATATGAATTAATTTATTAGACTCCAAAGCCATACCTAAATCTAATCCACCGTATCCTACACGCAGATATGGTAAAGAATCGATCAAAAGTGGGTCTGCAATCTTATAATTACTTAACTTATGGCTAGTTACTAATCCATAACCACCCAACCCAATAGTAAACGTATGATTAATAATTGCACCACCTCTGCCACCTACCATAATAGCAGTACTATTATTTACAGAAGTAAACTTAATCTCGGGTCCACCATAGCCTCCCCAAATTATATCTCCTCCACCAAAAAGAGTTTCCTGTTCTTGTGAAAATACAAAACTTATAGAGCACAAAAATATTAACATTTGCAAAATATACTTCATAATTAGATTCCAAAATTTAATAGTAATTAATGCTAAGACTACGATATATTATCCAAAATGTTTCTATTGCTAATAAAAGTAAGTCATAAAGCGTGTCATATACCAAGTAGCTTATAATTAAAATAATAAGATGATACACAGATAGCATTATTAATAAAACTTATATAATCTAATCGATTAAATTACCAAATTAAGCATAATAATAATATAGAAATAATGATACAATGTAACATACTAGAATTTAAAAAAAAAATTAACTATTAAATAAAATATAAACAAATAAGATTAAAATAGTCCTATTTAATGTTCGTTAATCACAACAGATTGAATAAAATTCAAAAAAAATATTTAAATGTTAAAATTCCCTAAAAAAGTCGAATACGCTATTTTAGCACTGCAATTGATGAGTGATACAGAACACGGATTAATATCTACTAAAGAAATAGCTCTTCATCTTAAATTATCTTTTGAATTTCTCTCAAAAGTAATGCAGGTATTAAACAAAAATGGAATAATTCAATCATATCAAGGCATAAAAGGTGGCTACAAGCTATCTATCGAGCCAAATAAACTCAAAATAATAGATGTTATAAGAGCATTTGACGAAACAGTTAATTTAGTAGATTGCTTAGGCAATCATAGTGAAAAATGTATTAGATTAGAAAATTGTACACTAAGAAACCCTATTATAATACTACAAGAGAAAGTTGAAAAGATTTTTTATGAAACATCAATAGCCGATCTATCTAGATACGATCAATTAAGTAAAATTAAATTAGAATATTAATATATAAGGTCTCATTATGTCGCAAGAAATAAAAGAAAAAGATGACGAAATATTAGAACAACTTACGAACTCAGAATATAAATATGGATTTTTTTCAGATATAGAGCAAGAGTTTGCTCCAAAAGGGTTAAATGAAGAAGTGATTAGATTCATTTCACTCAAAAAAAATGAACCTGAATTTATGCTTAAATGGAGGCTAAAAGCTTTTAATTTTTGGAATAAAATGAAGGAACCAAAATGGTCGAAAGTAAAATTTCCACAAATAGATTATCAAGACTCGTACTATTATGCGGCACCAGTTCAAAAAAATAAACCAAATAGTATTGATGAAGTAGATCCAGAAATATTAGAAATTTACAACAAACTTGGTATTCCATTAAATGAGCAGAAAAGACTGCAAGGAGTAGCCGTAGATGCAGTTTTGGATAGTGTTTCAGTAGCAACTACATTCAAAGATGTGCTTGCGAAAGAAGGTATTATATTTTGCCCAATAAGCGAAGCAGTACAGACTCACCCAGAATTAGTAGAGCAGTATTTGGGGAGCGTTGTACCGTTTACCGATAACTATTTCGCAGCGCTTAATTCTGCTGTATTTAGTGATGGCTCGTTTGTATATATACCCAAAGGCGTACGAAGCCCTATGGAACTATCTACATATTTCAGAATCAATGCTGCTTCGGCGGGTCAATTTGAAAGAACTCTAATAATAGCTGATGAGAGATCTTATGTTAGCTATTTAGAAGGCTGTACAGCTCCCCAACGAGACCAGCACCAATTGCATGCAGCAGTAGTGGAATTGATAGCTCACAAAAATGCAGAAATCAAATACTCAACTGTCCAAAATTGGTACCCAGGAGATAAAGAAGGAAAAGGCGGAGTTTATAATTTCGTTACCAAAAGAGGTCTATGCGAAGGTGATAACTCTAAAATTTCATGGACTCAAGTAGAGACTGGGTCTGCCATTACTTGGAAATACCCAAGTTGTGTGTTAAAAGGCGATAATTCAATAGGTGAATTCTATTCAGTAGCAATGACCAATCACTATCAGCAAGCCGATACTGGCACCAAAATGACCCACCTTGGTAAAAACACTAAAAGCAGAATAGTCTCAAAAGGTATTTCAGCTGGGCTGTCTGATAATAGCTATAGAGGCCTAGTCAAAGTTACTAAAAAAGCAGATAATGCACGTAATTTCTCACAATGCGATTCATTATTACTCGGAAATAAATGCGGTGCTCACACATTCCCATACTTAGAAATACAAAATCAAAGTGCCACTGTAGAGCACGAAGCTACTACATCTAAAATATCCGAAGATATAATCTTCTATCTCAACCAAAGAGGAATTTCTACCGAAGATGCAGTTGCACTCATAGTAAACGGTTATGCAAAAGAAGTTTTAAATCAACTGCCTATGGAGTTTGCTGTAGAAGCACAAAAATTGCTTGCTATCAGCTTAGAAGGTTCTGTAGGATAATAAGAAATTTAATAATAAAATATGGTATATATATGTCTTTATTGAAAATTACAAATTTAAAAGCAAATATTAATGATAAAGAAATATTGCATGGTTTAGACCTTGAGGTTAATCAAGGTGAGATTCATGCTATAATGGGACCTAATGGTTCTGGTAAATCTACACTTGCTTCTGTACTTACTGGTAGAGAAGATTATGAAGTTACCGATGGCAAAGTAGATTTTTTGAATAAAAATTTATTAGAAATGTCACCAGAAGATAGGGCAAAAGAAGGCTTATTCTTAGCATTTCAGTACCCAGTGGAAATTCCCGGTGTCTCTAATGCTAATTTCCTAAAAGCCGCAGTAAACGAAAAACGAAAATATCAAGGATTAGATCCAATCGATGCCATTGATTTTCTTAAAATGATGAGAGAAAAAGCCAAATTAATTGAAATAGATCCGAGCTTTTTTAGTCGATCTGTAAATCAAGGATTTTCTGGTGGAGAAAAGAAAAGAAATGAAATTTTTCAAATGGCTATGTTAGAACCCAAATTAGCCATTTTAGATGAAACAGATTCAGGCTTAGATATCGATGCACTTAGGATAGTCTCCAATGGAGTCAATCAACTTAAGACCAAAGATAACGCATTCATTATAATCACTCACTATCAGAGATTACTTAATTATATAGTTCCCGATTTTGTACACGTGCTAAGTAATGGAAAAATTATTAAATCAGGTGGAAAAGAATTAGCACTTGAATTAGAAGAAAAAGGTTACGATTGGGTAAAGGATGGCACTATATAATGGATAAAAATATGGAAACAATGAATTTTACTGATAAAGTTAAACAAATATATTTACAGAATGGTGTTAATTCAGATTCCAAATATAGGTTAGATGCACGTAATTATATAGAAAATAATAATTTGCCGACTGCCAAACACGAAAATTGGAAATATATCAATTTAGCCATTTTAAATAAATATAATTTTGAAATTAACAATAAATATTCACTTCCAGATGGTTTTTTGGCTGATAATTATATTGTCAAAGATATAGAATCTTATAATATATTTATTATTAATGGGATAATTAATTACGAACTATCTAATATACCGAGAGATATTATCCTTAATTATATTGATAATAATGCCAATATTGGAAGCATTGATGATGATAGACAAACGTATTTTTCACAATTAAATACCGCTATATTCTTAAATGGAATTTTTATTGAAATTAATAAAAATATTCACCTTGATAAGCCCATTCACATCATTCATATATTAGATTGCTCGGAAAATGAAAGCTTTATAAATACAAGAAGAATATTTAAATATGGCGCTAATTCAGAAGCAACAATAATTGAATCTTTCTTTAAGTTTGGTGAAAATAAAGTATTATACAATAGTGTAGCAGAAATTTTCATAGAAGAAAATTCTAATTGTCATCATATCAAGATTCAACAAGATAAAAAAATAGATTTTCTAATAGATTTTGTGCAAGCCAATCAACAAAAATATTCTAATTACGTTAATTTTACATTCACAGATGCTGGTAAATTCGTTAGAAATAATCTAAATTCTAAATTAAATGACGAAAATATAGAAACACATTTTTTAGGGGTATTCATTGGCGATAATAATAATTTAATAGATAATCATACTTTTGTAGATCACGCTAATCCAAATTGTTTTAGCAATGAGAACTATCGTGGGATTTTGTTTGATAGCTCTACTGGGATCTTTAATGGGAAAATTTTAGTAAGACCTGATGCACAGAAGACTAATGCTTATCAGTCAAATAAGAATATATTAGCATCCAAAGATGCAACTATTAATACCAAACCAGAATTAGAAATATATGCCGATGATGTAAAATGTAGTCATGGTGCTACATCTGGTGCATTAGACAAAAGTTCATTATTCTATTTGAGAGCAAGAGGTATTGATGAAAAAAGAGCCGAATCATTATTGATGAATGCATTTGTAGCTGAAGTGATAGAAGAATTAAAAAATCAACAAGTTAAAGACTATTTGTTTAAAATTACTCGTAATAAATTGAACGAAGATATGCACTTTATTGTTGATGATGATATAGTTAATATTAATAATATATAAAAATGAATAACTTTGATATTGAAAAAATACGAAAGGATTTTCCAACATTAAGCGTATTAGTGAATGGGAATCCTTTGGTATATTTTGATAATGCTGCTACTACACACAAACCAATCAAAGTAATAGAAGCTGTAGATAATTATTATCGTAATTATAATAGCAATATTCATAGAGGAGTTCACTACCTAAGCCAATTGGCGACTGATGCTTATGAGCAGAGTAGAAATAAAATTATGAACTTCATTAATGCAGCCAATAATCAAGAAATTATATTTACAAAAGGAGCTACCGATTCGCTAAACTTGATAGCATCGAGTTATGGTAGAACTTTTCTAAAAGAAGGTGATGAAATTATAATCAGTAATATGGAGCATCATGCCAATATTGTTCCTTGGCAATTAATTGCACAAGAAAAAGGGTTTAAACTGAGAGTGATCCCAATTAATGATAAAGGTGAATTATTATTAGAAGAATATGACAAATTATTAAATGAAAAAACAAAGATAGTTTCTATCGTTCATATATCAAATACACTCGGTACTATCAATCCAATAGAATACATCATCAAAAAAGCAAAAGAATACGGCGCAATTACTATAATAGATGCTGCACAATCAATTCAGCATAAAAAAATAAATGTTCAAGAGTTGGATTGTGATTTCTTAGTCTTTTCAGGACATAAAATATACGGACCCACTGGAACAGGTATATTATATGGGAAAGAAGCATTATTAAATAAAATGCCTCCATACCAAAGTGGAGGTGATATGATAAGAAGTGTATCTTTCGAAAAGACTATATTCAACGACTTACCATACAAATTCGAAGCAGGAACGCCAAATATAGCTGGAAACATAGCTTTAGGATATGCTATTGATTATATTAGCAATATTTCTCTAAATACAATAGATCAGTATGAAACCCACTTATTAAACTATGCTACTCAGAAACTTAGCCAAATAAAAGAACTTAGAATAATAGGAACAGCATCACACAAAGCATCTGCGATTTCATTCGTGTTAGATAATGTACATCCACATGACATTGGCACTTTTCTTGACGCAGATGGAATTGCTGTAAGAACTGGACATCACTGTACCGAACCAATAATGAAAAGATATAATATACCAGCCACTTCAAGAGCATCAATTTCTTTTTATAATACAATTGATGAAATAAACGTTTTATATAATTCCATTTTGAAAATTATCAAAATATTTAAATAAAAATGAAAGACGAACTACAAGAGTTATACCAACAAGTAATACTAGACCATAACAAAAATCCAAGAAATTATGGCACGATTGATAGCGCTACCAACGAAGCAGAAGGTTATAATCCATTATGTGGAGATAGAGTAGATATATCAGCCGTAATAGAAGACGGAATAATAAAAGATCTTAAATTTAGTGGTTCAGGATGTGCCATTTCTAAATCGAGTGCTTCTATTATGACTACATTAGTAGTTGGTAAATCTATCGAAGAAGCAAAACAATTATTTGATGAATTTCATAAAATGATAACTGCCGATATAGCTGGTAAAATTGAAGGTCTAAATTCCGAGAAGATGGCTGTTTTCGCTGGTGTAAGAGAATTCCCTGCAAGAGTAAAATGTGCTTCTTTAGCTTGGCATACTATGATAAAAGCTTTAGAAAATAGAAAAGATATTGACGTAACTCTTAATTAGGTAATACTATGACTTATCAAGAACAAGAAAATATAATAATAGAAGAAATTAAAAAAATATACGACCCCGAGTTGCCTGTTAATATTTTTGACCTCGGTTTAATATATGATATTTCAATTACACAATCTAACGAAGTTGTGATATTGATGACCCTAACCGCACCGGGGTGCCCAGAGGCTGGCACACTACCAGGTCAAGTAGAAGAAGCTATTAAAGAAATTGATTGGGTAGAAGATGCCAAAGTAATATTGACGTTTAACCCACCTTGGGATCAATCGCTACTAAGCGATGAAGCAAGATTAGAACTTGGTTTATTTTAAAATATAGAATAATTAATGGCAATAAAATTTTACTTACTAAAAGTTGCAGATATTAAAAGAGAAACTAACGATTCAGTTTCTATTAGTTTTGATATTCCTACCGATTTAAATGAGGTTTTCAAATACAAATCTGGGCAGTATATTACTATCAAACTACCAATTAATGGAGAAGAAAATAGAAGAGCTTATTCCATAAGTAGTTTCCCAAATGAAAATTACCTTACTATTACAGTTAAAAAAGTAGATGATGGCAAAGTCAGTAATTATATTAATAATAATTTACAAATTGGCGACAATATAGAAGTAATGCCGCCATTAGGAAACTTCACAATAGAGTGCCATCAAGATAATAAGAATTACTACTTGCTGATAGGAGGTGGCTCTGGAATTACTCCTTTAATGTCCATCATCAAATCCGTATTAAATCAAGAACCAAATAGTAAATTATTCCTTCTATATCAGAATAGAAATGAAGATAGTATAATATTTAAAAATGAATTAGAAAAACTAGAAAATGAATTCCATCATAGATTTAAAATAGTTCATTATTTGAGTCATAGTAATTCTAATTATACTCAAAATATTGGAAGATTAGATTCTATTAAAATACTACACCATATCAAAGAATTAACAGGTGATAATCTATTTAAAACTGATTTTTTCATATGTGGTCCACAAGGACTTATGAGTGAATCGGATCTAGCACTTAAAAATTTATTAATTGCATCGTATAAAATTCATAAAGAGAATTTTACAGCTAAAGTGCCAAGCCTTAAAGATGATAGAGAAGATATTTACAATGAGAGCGATGAAGAGCTAATTGATAGAAATGTTAAAGTGTTTCTATACGGTGAAGAATTCGATACATTAGTTGCACCAGACGAAACCATCTTGTCAGCTGGCCAACGAGAAGGCTACGATCCTCCATTTAGTTGCCAAATAGGAGCTTGCTCTACTTGCAGAGCCAAATTAAAAAGTGGGCGAGTATATATGGACGAAAGAGATGCCTTAACAGACGAAGAAATCGATGATGGCTACATACTTACATGCCAATCACACCCATTGACAGATGACGTAGTAGTAGATTATGACGACAATTAAATTTGTCTATTAAATATTAAATTTGTAGTTTTACATAATTATTATTAAAAATTTGTTGAAAAATATTATTATAAGGTGAGAAATGAGTATACTAATATCAGAACTCGAAACAGAAAAACTATATACAGGAGTTACTGGTGCTGACGAAGCTGATGCTATTTATATTACAAGAAGAGCATTAGAAAAAGTAAATAGTATTAGACAAGAAAATTCTATTCCTGAAGAATATGCCCTAAGATTAGGGGCACAGAGCGGATGCTGCTCTGGAATGAACTACCTACTTGGATTTGATGCAGATTCAAGTGATAATGATAAGATTATTAACGTAGATGATCTAAATGTTATAATAGATCGTTCAAGTTTATTTTATCTAATGGGAGTTACTTTGGATTATGTGAATGATGAATTAGGTTCAGGATTTATATTTAAAAATCCAAGCAATCCTAATGCAGGAGGCTGCGGCTGCGGCTGTGGTTCGGGAGCTTCTGAAGAATCTTCTTGTGGTTGTGGCTCGGGTAGCTGTGGTTGCAGTAGCGATCCTAACGACTCGGAAGCCGGTGGCTGTGGTTGCGGATGTAGCTGTAATTAAAATTAAATCTATATAAAATAGAAAAACTGTCTCTTGATAATTGGATAAGAGACAGTTTTTTTTTAAAAAAGAAAGTCTATGCATTCTGATTAGCTTTAGCTTCTGCTTCCGCTTTAGCTTTTGCCACTTTACGTTTTGCTCTCAATTGTTTTCTTCTATCATATCTTTTTGCAACAATATCTTTGTGCTTTGCAACTGCTGTTTCAATTTCTTCCTGAGATTTACCCTTCAAAGTAAGGTGTTTTCTTAATAGAACACCTTCATAGCTTAGTAAGTGTAATAAAGTAGGAGTAGGCTGAGCACCTACATTAAGCCAATACAAAGCTCGTTCGTGATTCAAAACAATTGTATTAGGGTGGTTATTAGGATTGTAATAACCTAATCTTTCTAAAAAAGAACCATCGCGGCGTGCACGTTCTGCAACTGCCACAATATCATAAACAGGATAATGCTTTCTACCCTTTCTTCTTAATCTGATTTTAACCATTTTATAAAACCTATATTATAATTGAGAAAAATAAATTTGTCATTCTTCAATAGTAGGGTATATACCCAATGAATGCCCAAATCTCATTATTAAATTATCTTTTCATACCCGGCATTTTAGGCATAAATCTACTCTTCTTACCCAATGCCACACTTTTCATTAATTTTTGCATTTCTTCAAATTGTTTCAATAGACGATTGACATCTTGAATCTGTGAACCACTACCTTTCGCTATTCTCATTCTTCTGGACCCGTTAATTAACTTAGGGTTTTTACGTTCCTGCTTAGTCATCGAATAAATTATAGCTTCTACCTTTTTGAATGCACTATCGTCTATATTTACATTGCGTAATTGCTTATCCATACCAGGTATCATACCCAACAAGTCACGCAATGATCCCATTTTCTGAATCATCTTTAATTGATCCAAAAAATCATCAAATGTAAACTGATTCTTTTTAATTTTTTCTTCTAATTCTTGAGCTTGCTTTTGGTCAAATTGCTGCTCAGCTTTTTCTACAAGTGTAAGCACATCACCCATACCGAGAATACGAGATGCAATACGCTCTGGATGGAATGGCTCGAGATTATCTAATTTTTCGCCCGTACTGACGAATTTAATAGGCTTACCAACTACTTCTAACACACTAAGAGCTGCACCGCCTCTGGTATCTCCATCTAACTTAGTAAGAACTACACCTGTTAAGTTTAATGCCTCATGGAAGGCTTTGGCAGTAGTAACAGCGTCTTGACCAATCATAGCATCACACACAAAGAGAATTTCTGTTGGCTTGACACTTGCAGTAATGTTTTTAACCTCATTCATCATCTCTTCGTCAATTGTCAATCTGCCAGCAGTATCTATAATTACAATATCTCTACCGAATTTTTTAGCGTATGCTATCGCATTGTTTGATATTGCTACTGCATCTTTAGTATCTTCCGAAAAAACTGGAATTTTAATTTGCTCAGCTAATTGTTTCAATTGGAGAATGGCAGCAGGACGATATATATCAGCTGCTACTAATAAAGGCTGACGGCCTTTTTTTCTTAAATTTTTTGCTAACTTAGCACAAAATGTGGTCTTACCAGATCCCTGCAAACCTGCTACCATTATTATAGTAGGCGATTGAGAAGAAAATGCTAAATCAGACATTTTCTTACCCATTAATTCAACTAATTCATCATGAACAATTTTTACAATCAATTGCTCTGGGAGTAACTTGCCTTTTACTTCTTTGCCTATAGCTTTCTCTTTTACATCCTCTACAAATTTCTTGGCAACATTATAATTAACATCTGCCTCCAGCAAAGCTTTTCTAATTTCTACTAAAGCTTCAGAAATATTCTCTTCGCTTATAGTTGTTTGGCCACGAAATTTTTTAACTGCTAATTCTAACTTCTCTTGTAAACTCTCAAACATTTTATTAAATTGAATTTTTAAAGAATAACAAATATAGTATTTTTATATGAATTATTAAAATTAAAATGGTGAATCTTCATCTTCATATTGATCAGATTCGTCCCAATTATTGAAATTATCTGGTGGAAGTTCTTCGTAGCCCATTTCTAAATTATCAAATCGAGCACAACCTTTATCAAAAGCTACTCTTACTATCCCAGTTGGTCCATTTCGTTGCTTACCAATAATTAATTCACCTGTGCCTTCGGTAGAAGTGCCATCCTCATAAGTCATCATTTTGTATTGCTCTGGCCTATTTACAAACATAACTACGTCAGCGTCTTGCTCTATCGAACCAGATTCCCTTAGGTCAGATAAAAGTGGTCTTTTATCCTTACCAGGTCTTGTTTCTATAGATCTATTCAACTGAGCCAATGCTACCACTGGTATATTTAATTCCTTGGCTATTTGTTTCAAAGAAGAGGATATAAAAGATATTTCTCTTTCGCGGCTCTCTGACTTAGGAGCAGTCATCAGTT
Organism: Chlorobiota bacterium; assembly: GCA_039810525.1. Taxonomy (GTDB): domain Bacteria; phylum Bacteroidota; class Ignavibacteria; order Kapaibacteriales; family UBA2268; genus JBDHXE01. The sequence goes on from JBDHXE010000009.1 coordinate 16,654, forward strand.
GTAAGTAATCTACAAACACGCACTGTACCTTATGTTCAGCTACCAAACGCCTACATTTTGCCCTTAGCTCCATAACTGATAGCATAGGACTATCATCAATAAATATTGGCGAATCCGATAATCTGCCCACCGAATGAACTATCATTTCGTTTTCGGTTTGGTTTATTCTACCAGTCCTAATTTTATGCTGATCTAATTTAGCATCAGCTGATATTAATCTTGTTACAATCTGAATACCAGCCATTTCTATAGAAAATAATGCAACAGGGATTTTTTCTCGTACGCCCATATTACGTAAAAATGAAAGAGCAAGTGCAGTCTTACCCATAGATGGCCTAGCAGCTATAATTATTAGATCAGATCTTTGGAACCCACCCAGCATATCATCTAAACGTGCAAAACCAGTAGTAATACCTGTTAGGCCAGTCTTGTCTTGCTCGGTCATTCTATTGATTATTTTATAAGTATCTTTAGCTAATTTATTTATGGGGGTAAATGTTTTCTTTAATCGTTTTTCAGCAATTTCAAATATATGTTTCTCAGCTTTATCTATCTCTTCTATAGCATCACTCGATTCATCAAAGCAACCATCAATAATTGTCGAAGCAGTATTGATCAATAATCTCTTTAAATATTTTTCTTGTACAATACGTGCGTATTGCTCTACATTAGCACTTGTTGGTGTAATATCCATTATTTCTGTTAGATATTTTACTCCACCTATACTTTCTAATTTACCTTGAGAATTTAATTCCTCTCTCACAGTTAATAGATCAGCCGAATATCCCTTATCGTTAATATTAGTAATTGCTTGATATATATCTTGATGCCTCTCGTGATAGAAACTCTCTTTGTCAATAATTTCTACTGTGCGTGATATAGCTAATCTATCGAGCATTATCGCACATAATACAGCTTGCTCTGCCTCATTAGAGTGAGGTGGAACTTTTGTAAATATTTTGTCATTTGACTTATTCGCGTTTCTTTCTTTCTTTTCTGCCATTTGCTAAATAAAAAATTTTATATTTAATATTAAGATAATTTTATTATTTTAAGTTTTTAAAAATTCTACAATTCTATATTGTAAAAATATGAAAAAGATTTTAGTAATTGATGATGCTGATTTTATTTTAGATACAACTGCTACAATTTTAAAATTTGAAGGCTATCAAGTATATGTTGCAGATAATGGTAGAATAGGCTTTGATATTGCTAAAAAGCATACTCCTAATTTGATACTGTGTGATATATCTATGCAAGAAGTAGATGGTTATCAATTGCTAGAACTAATTAGAAATGATAGCAATCTTAATAGAACACCTTTTGTGTTTCTAACAGCTTTTGCTGATAAATCAAATATAAGATTAGGTATGGAGAAAGGTGCAGATGACTATCTAATCAAGCCATTTTCGAGAGATGAATTGATTGCTTCTATTAACGCACAATTAAAGAAGCACGATATTGTAGAGAAGCAATTAGAAGAAAAAGTTACTAACCTTGGTAAAAGTATTATTTCTATCCTTCCACATGAATTTAGAACAGTTCTAAACCAAATAAGTGGATCAGCTAAGTATATGAATATAAATTATCAAACTATTCAGCCAGCCGACATTCTCGAATTTACTAATGATATTTTAGATTCTTCATCAAGATTACTAAAAATTACAGAAAACTATTTGATATATTCTCGTCTTGAGCTATTCTCGCATTCCAGTACTAAAAAGAAAATGCTTCGTGAGTTTAAAACCGATGAGCCTCTAGCTGTTATTAAGATATATCACAAATAATTGCAAAAAATGTAAATAGATTAGATGACTTGGTCATTAATGATAATATAAATAATATATATGTAGAGATATCTACCGAAAGTTTTCATAAAATCATACACGAATTAGTAGAGAATGCTTTTACCTTTTCTACAATTGGTACCGAAGTTAAGATTGATTTACAAATAATTGACGATGAATTTATTGAGATTCAAATTATAGACTCGGGGAGAGGTATGAGCGAAGAGCATCTCTCGTCTGTTGGTGCTATGATTCAATTCGAAAGAGATGTTTTCGAACAGCAAGGTATAGGTTTAGGATTAATTATAGCACGCAAAATAATTAAATTGCATGATGGGCATTTTGAAATCAAAAGCAATATTGGTAATGGCACAATAGTTAAATTTACATTGCCCTATAAATTAATTAATTAAAATACAGTGCCTACTGACAGAGATAGAAACACTCCACCAAAATTCTGTATTGGTAACCCAATAATACTTTCCAAACCTCTATCTCCAAATGGAACATAATAATATTTAAGATTGACCCCTAAAATATTACCTTTAAAAGAGCCAAAGTAAGAACCTACACCTATATAGCCACCCACACGCGTATAAAAGTCAGCATAAGAAAAAGATTTGAACCAACCCATTATTTCACCATTTGGCATTCTATTATAAGTGTAAGGAGTTGATAAAATAAAAGTAGGCCCGCCACCCAATCCTATATAAGGCTGGAACGAATCGGATAAGCTACCTTGAAAAGGAAAATACTGCAAACTAACCATTAATGGAAACTTATATAATCGATTAATTTTATTACGAACTTGCCAAACATAATAGCCTTGATTGTCTATCATCAGCTCATCAAACTCATCACTATTACGGGCTCCCGAAATATATAAACTTGATTGTAATAATAAACTATTCGACAAAAAGGTATGCAAAAAAAAACCTACACCAAATCCACTATCACTTAATAATAAGTCTGCACCCCATCCACCCCCGGGAGTCTGCAATTTATCTTGCTCTACTAGCAATGGGCGAGGTGATTCAAAAATAATTACACTATCGGCAGGAAAAGTGGTAGGGCCACCTTTCTCCTGAGAATATGAGTTTTTAAATAAAAAAAATAAAACAAATAGAATTAAAGCTTGCTTCATAATAAAAATGAATAAATTTAAAACTTATAACGTAATGTTAAACTATTAAATTGTATTAAATTTACATATTTTGTATTTTTACAGTTTGATATATATCAAATTTTATAAAAGTATATGAAATTATCGCTAATTGTGAATGTTCTCGAAGAATTATTTCCTTACAACAATGCTTTAAAAGACGATAGAGTTGGGCTGCAAATTAATTGTGGCGATAGCGATATTAATTCAATACATATAGCTTATGAATTAAATACCTTAGTAGTAGAAGAATGCATAAGTAAAGAGTCAAAACTATTAGTGGTATTTCACCCCTTAATTTATAGATTACTACCATCTATAGATATTGAGGATAGAGTAGGTGAATTAATTATTAAACTAATTCAGAATAATATCTCTTTATTTGTGGTTCATACTATTTATGATACTAATCCTATGGGTACAAACTTTCTAATAGCGCAGAGATTAGCTCTTAAGAAAATATCTAATTTAATAGATATTTCATCAGACTCTAATATCGGTATGGGTTTCGTAGGCGAATTTGAAAATCATAAAAGCTTAAATGAAATTTTGAAATTATGTAAAAACATTTTTAAATCGCCTATAAGATATACTAATGGAAAGAATGATTTAATTAAAAAAATTGCAATAGTTGGCGGAAGTGGCTCTTCATTTTCTGATAAAGTATTCGAGCAAGATATTGATGCTTTCATCACTGCCGATAATTCTTATCATTCATTCCACAGATTTCAGAATAAAATTGCCTTAATTGACCCAGGTCATTATGAAATGGAACAGTTTGTAATTGATGGTATTTATGAATATTTATCGCATAATATCGTTTCTAACGATTTAATATTTACTAAATCATCAATTAATACTAATCCAATTAATTATTACATTGAAAATTAAAATTTTAAAACATAATTATTGTGAGGAATAATGGAATCCCAAATATATAATATAGCTCAAGTTGCAGTAATTGACGAACGCCTTGATGAATTACATGAAGATTACGGTAGTTTGCCTGAGCAAATTAAAATAAAAGAAGCTAACTACTCCGAAAAGAAAAATTTAGTAGATGATACACAACATATCATTGATGAAATCGTTTCATTCGTATCAAAAGCAAAAACTACTTTAGTGGAATTAAAAGATAAAGAAGAAAGACTTACTCAGCAACAATTCCAAGTTAGAAATAATAAAGAATTTGATGCTATTGCAAACGAGATCAACCATATTAAAGCCGAGCATGAGCATTTATCTAACGAGTTAAGGACAAGTGGGGTAAAACAAGAAAATTTAAAAAGTATTTTAGACAGCCAATTAAAAGACTACGAGATAGCTAAAGCTGAGCTAGATGAAATATATGCAGAAGAAAAAAAATTAGCAGGAGATCAAGAAGCTGAAATAGCTAAATTGAGAAAAACTCGTAGCCAATTTGTAAAAGATATCAAAATCAAATTTATGAAAGACTATGATAGGATTAGGACAATGCACACAGATGCAGCTGTGAAAGTCAAAAAAAATAGTTGCGCTGGTTGCTTCTCTTTCTTACCTGCTCAATTAATAGTGGAAGTCCGCAACAATCCTAACAATGTATATAATTGTGAGAATTGTGGGCGTATTTTGATACCAGAAGAATTATATTTAGAAGATGTTTTATAAATAAACAATAGGGGAAGGCAGGCAATTGCGTCTCTTAAGAGATGAGGAAAGTCCGAACTTCTGGGAACAGCGTGCTTCGTAACACGAAGGCAGTTAGGTATCATATCCGAACTGACGGAAAGTGCAACAGAAAGTAAACCGCCAGACTGCTCGAAAGATGCATAATGGTAAGGGTGAAACGATAGTGTAAGATACTATCTATGTATTGGCGACAATTACATACGGTAAACCCCACGCGAAGCAAGATCAAATATAGGTATTCTAATCAGAACGTTCCCTCTGTTCACTTACGAGTGAGAATATCAGGGTAGATTGCTGGAGATTTAAGGTGACTTAAATCCTAGATAAATAATTGCCTCCAGTTCAAAATAACTGAAGACAGAATTCGGCTTATAGTCTTCCTCTATTTTTGTTTATTGGATAAATTTCTTTATATTAGTATTTTAAAAAGTGAAAATATGAAATTACCAGAAGATCCATTTATTTTAGAATTATTACCAGAGTTTATCGATTCGTGGATAGATGAACTTTCTAATAATTTTCCTAAATTGATGAAAGATAAAAATGATACTGATCTCTATAGAATGGCTCATACAATGAAAGGATCATGCTATCAGTTCGGATTAAATGAATTAGGAGATATTGGTGTAGAGCTAATGAAACTTATTAAAAATCAAGAGTGGGAAAAAGTTGACAGTCAATGTAACTATGTATTATCCGAATTCGTCAAATATAAAGAGTTTGTAAAGAGTAATATTTGATTATTTTTATTTTTTGGTGGAGTTTTTATGAAAAAGATTTTATATTTTTTTATTATAATGTTTGTTGCTGGTACATCTATTACTAATTTAATGGCTCAGCAAAGGCTTGCAGTACTACCTTTCAAAAATTTAGATGGTAATTTAGATTATAACGAATGGTGCTACAATATTCAAGATTCTTTATCCAAATCAATGAGAAACTCCGATCCAGAAGAAAAACGCTTTCACATAGTTCCTATCGATTCAGTGGAACTAGTATTAGCTGAATTTAATCTTGACCCTGATAATCCTCAATATTTTACAGATCTTTGGAAAGCTGTAAAAAAACTAAATGTATCTAAGGTAGTTTCTGGCGAATTTAATATTCAAGGTCAAACTATTATCATCAACGCTAAGATATATGATACTAAACTAAAATTACCATTACCCAACAATCAAGCCAAAGATGTATTTAGGAAAGTCTCAAATACTTATGATGCTATTCCAGAGATTACTGCCGCACTAATCGAAGGCTTTTAATAGATGATGAATTGCTTAATTTGCCATTCTTCTGATATTAGTAAATTCAATTATGGCAATATCGAATTATTGAAATGCAAAAATTGTGATATTACTTATTTAGAAAAATTTCCTGATAATGACTCTTTAAAGTCGTTTTATTCTGATAATTATCATATTTCTACTCATACATCTGATATTGAGTTGAGAAGATCTGTTCAGCAAATTGAAAACTATCATATTCTCGATTTAATTAAAAAACATAATTTTGAAGCCAAATCTATTGTTGATATTGGCTGCGACACAGGATTTTTTATAGACGAAGCCCGTAGAAATTGCTATGAAGTATATGGTATAGAGCTTAATCAAGAAGCAGTTAAATACTGCAATAATATTGGTCTTAATGTTAAAAATTCAATAGATGAATTTAAACTTAAATTCGATATAGCAGTGATGAATCATTCTTTAGAGCATTTTGCCAATCCTAAGCAATTTATAAATAATTTATCTTTATATATAGCAGATAAAGGCATTGTAATAATTAGAGTGCCTGCTTTTGATTCTTTTTTCTCTAAATTATTAAAACATAAATGGATATGGTTCCAGCCCAGCAATCATTATTTTCATTATTCTATCCGATCAATTAAGTATTTATTAGAATCGTGCAATTTTGAAGTAATTTATGCTGAACATAGAAACCCTTCTAAGATTACTCATTACTTTAAATATATTTTATCAAGACTAGAATTTTCAAAATATCATTTAATTCCGTTCAAATTCAAAATATTAGTCTCTCAATTAATCAAAAATATAACTGCCACCGAAATTATTATAGTTGCTAAATGCAAAAAATCAAATTGATATATTAGATAAATATATTCTTTGTATTAATTATACTCTATTATTGTTCTAATCTAATTTCTTCTAGCTTAGATCATTCAATAATATACTACCATATATACTACAAATATTAAATATTTAAGTAGTAATACTTAGTAAATTGATATATTGGCACACAAATTGGACAAATACCTGTAAGTCATTGAAATATAAATAAATAATAAGAAATGATGGCGAATATTGACCAATATTTTGGTTATTATTATTTCATTGAATAAAAATTAAAGTTTTTAGAAAAAATAACGATATTAAGAATATAATAAGACTAAATACAAAAATAATAGTGAGTACTATTCTTTAAGTTTATGAAAAAGATAATTCTTAATTTGGAATAAATTATAAAATTAGATTATATTTTATTTGTTAAAAGAATTAATAGATAAAATTTCTAATGCGGTATATGGAAAAATAGTTTGCTTTTTTTAATTATGGATTTTTTACTTTAATACAAGGAAGGTTGTAATGAACAAATACTCTGAAATGGTTGCTAAACCGCAAAAGCCAATACCCAAAAGGCTATTATTCCACCTATTCATTGGTATGGAGGGTAATTCTTTATGAAAAATAGGATTTTAATAATTAACAATTTTTTTAAACTTATGGATAGGTTTAATTATGAAAGATAAAAAACTTAATAAATGGCTTGGAATACTTATAGTTTCCATAGCTCTGCTCAGCATTGGGCAAAATTCATGGGCGGCAACTTGGTATTCGAATGGTGCTGTTGCTTTGAATAATGTAACTAACTGGAACTCTGCTACTGACGGTTCTGGTACTGCCTTAGGTACTTGGGTTGCTACAGATAAATATGTAGTAGATGGAACAGATGTTCTTACTTTTGCCGCTGCTTCTTTTGATACGTTATTTATTGAATCAACAGGCAATCATGTTACTGCTGCTGTTACTATAAATGGGGTAGTATCATTCAAAGCATCATGCTCACCAACTGCAGCTGGTAATTTGGATATTAACGGTACAATGATAGTAACAAATGGTGCTGCTCTTACTCCAGCAGGCAATATTACTTGTAATGACTTAATAATATCTGATGCTACTATGTTGATAGCTACTGCTACAACTTTAGATATAGATGGCAATCTTACATTAGAAGGAACAAGTGCTTTGACAGCCGCTGACGAAGATGCTGTGGTAACTATGACTGGTACATCTACTCAAACTATTAGCGTTAGTGATGATTCTTATTGTGAATTTGGTAAATTAACTATCAATGGCGCTGGTGTAACTACTGCTTCAAGCTTCACAATGAAAGATGTGCTTACTACTACTGCTGGTCAATTTACAGCTACTGGCGGTACTGTAACATTCAATCCAGTAGCAGCTGGTGGTTCGGTTCTATGGGCAGCAACTGCTGCTATCCAATTTAACGATGTTATATTAAATTTGGCTGTTGATGGTACTCCAGCAACAAATGCAACTGTAACAGGCGATTTTACTAAAATTGGTTCATCAGATTTTGCACCTACAGGTGGCACAATTACTTTTACCAATAGTAACTTGGCAGGTAAAGAATTGCAAATGGTAGGTGGTAATAATTCATTTGTGAATCTTGCTGTTTCAGCGGGTTCTAAATTGAAAACTTCTTCAAGTTTCTCACTTGGTGACCCTGGTACAGTAGCAACAGCAGCTACAATTAATGTAGCAAGCTCTGCTTCGCTTATATTCGATGCAGGTGCTTTAACCATAGTATCAAATACTGCTTCAATTACTAATAATGGTACTCTTGAATTTAATGATTTAATAAACGATGCTACTGGTACTACTACAACTACAGCTTCAAACTTCACTATTAGAGGTGATTTTACTAATAATAGTGGTGGTACATTTACTGCCTCTGCTGGTACAATTACATTCAAGAATTCTATACAAAAGACAATATCAAATGCAAATAATACAGAAACAGAACTAGTATTTAAAGGTTTAACCATCGATGCTAATTCTAAGGTAACTATTGGTGAAAAATTTACTATTACTGGTGATTTAACTTTAGCTTCTTCATCAGAAATGACAGTTACTGGTGGTGCAGGTGTAGAAACTCATTTTGAACCAACAGGAGGAACTCAAACTATTACTGTAGCTTCAGATGCCAATCTTTCATTTAGTGATGTAATCATTGGTGCCACTACAAACGGTACGGTTACAACTGCAAGTAATTTTAAAGTCATTGGAACCGCTTTTACAATTACTAACGCCGCATCAGATTATTTCATAGCTACTGCTGGTACAGTTACTTTCAAAGATGCATGTACACTTACAGCAGGTGCAGATGCACATCTGATTTTTTATAATGTACTCGTAGATGGTGCTGCTGTTACAGATGCGGGTACCCCTGATTTTATTCAAATAAAGGGCGATCTTACGATTAATAACACAGGAGCATCATATACAGCAGGTTCTGGTTCTACCGTAACATTCCTTGGAACTGCTAATTCTACTATAAGTGGAACTACTAATCAGAATCCAGCAGCTACATTTGATATTTTAGTAATTAAAAAAACTGGTACTTCTGGTAATGATAATGTATATCTTACAGCAAATACTACTATAGCTAATACAGCTACTTCTACAATAACTCTTACTGATGGTATCTTAGACTTAGGCTCTACTACATTTACAGTTGGAGCTAATGTATTACCAACGCAAACAGCAGGAGCTATTAATGGAGCTACTGGTACTTATGTAATATCAACTGGCCATATAGCAACAGGTCTTGTTGATGCATTTTTTAAAGTTAATAATACTCCTACATTATATAATTTAACTGATTTAGTTGCTCATACTATGGGTGCTGGTAGTTTAACAGTTAATAATAATTTTACATTCACAGGTGCCGTTGCATTTACAATTCCAGCTACTCAAACATTAGAAATTAAAGGTAATGTAGTTACTACTGCCGCAGGTACATTTGTAGGCTCTAATGCAACAAACTCAAAATTAAAATTATCTGGTACAGGTACTTGTGCTACTTTAGCTAATGCATTATTTGGTGCTACTTACCCTTCATTAATATTTGAAAGAGCAGAAACACTAACAAATAATTTAACATTACAAGCTAATAATGTACTTACTATCAACACATCTACTAAATTCTTAAATTTATCTACTTATACTCTTACATTAAACAATGCTACTGTATTGAAAAGAGTATCAGGTGGAATAAATGCTGATAATGGTTCAGTAGTATTAGGTACCGATCCTTCACAAACTACTATTCCAGCTAATTTATTTAAAGATAATACTGTTAAAAATTTAACAATTGCTGGAGCTACTATATTAGATGGTGATTTAACTATAAATGGAGGATTAACTGGAGTTTACACAATTACCACTAATGAAAATACTTTGACTTTTGGCCCAAGTGCTACCTTACCTGCATTTGCAGCCGCTGCACATGTTATTGGTAATTTAAAAAGAACTGTAACAAATACAGCCACTGTATTCCCAATAGGCGATGGAACTGTAAATAGTTATAGACCAATAGCACTACAATTTAGCCAAGCTGGTAGTTCACAAGTAGTTAAAATCAGTTCAAAGAGAGAAAACCCAACTTATGGTAAAGGTGGAGATCCATCAAGAGCAATTAATGCTGTATGGACTATTACACCTGAAGGAACCGCACCAATAGATACTATGTTAATGGACTTAGGTTGGGGCTCTGATCATGATAATGGATTAACTGCTGCTGTAGGTACAGGATTTCCAGCAAAATGGAATACTTCATCTTGGGCAGATTATAGAAGTGGATATGCACAGATAGCTTCAGGAAATTTTGTAGCTGCTCAGGAATTGTCTCCATTAGCTACACGTTACCCAATAAATGCTAAAAATCTTTCAGGAGAATGGGCTGTGTTTGTAGCAAGTGCTGCTACCGATGCTGCCAAAGACGCTGCAATTAATGTAACTAATACAAAATTAGTTGTCAAAAATATTACTCCTTCTGTTGTAGAAGAAGGTTTGCCATTCAAAGTAACAATAGAATTACAAGATCAATATGGTAATGCAACTCCTGTAACAGGGGCAACTCCTTTAACTTTAGCATTTGCTGACCTTAACGGTTCAGGTGCATATCCTGCTGGTGTTATACCTGTGGGATCAAGTTCTGTTACATTAAATGGATTCTCTTATGCTGCAGCTGGTTCTAATTATCAATTCAAAGTAACTGGCTCTGGTCCTTCATCTTTACCTAACCCAGGTGTTTCTCCACTAATTAATGTTATTATTGGTATGCCAAGCAATCAAGTAACAGGTATTACACTTGGTGCTGGAG
>JBDHXE010000010.1:0-26445 GCA_039810525.1 Chlorobiota bacterium
GAAAAGTTTGCTTTAATTCTATTTGATTATGATAGAGCTGAATTAAAGCAAGAACATAAGCAAATATTGAGTGATATAAAAGCAAGGATCAAACCTGAAAGCATAGTTACAATATCTGGCTATGCTGATGCTACAGGCGAAAAAGATTATAATAAAGATTTAGCTGCCAAAAGAACTAAAAATGTAGTTAAAGAATTAGGTTTATCAGAAAACAACGTTATAATACATAATATTGGTTCTGACAAACTTTTATTTGATAATTCTACAAGTTATGGAAGAAGTTTCTGTAGAACTGTAACTATTCTAATCGAGACTCCAATAAATGGTAAATAAAGTTACATTTCATATTTTTTTACGTTTTAAACATTAAGTTTAATTAACAAGGATTAATAATTATGCGTAGTATTTTCGCAATACTTACTTTTTTTCTTTTGGTATCTGTTATTAATGCCCAAGAAACAAGGCTATTAAGGTATCCTAATACATCTGCTGATGAGATCACTTTTGTGTATGGAGGAGATATTTATGTAGTTGGTATCAACGGTGGTATAGCAAGAAGATTGACTAGTTCGGAGGGATACGAACAATTTCCTAGGTTTTCGCCAGATGGCTCTACAATAGCTTTTGTAGGTGAATACGATGGCAATCAAGATATTTATACATTACCATCAGAGGGTGGAACACCTAAAAGAATCACTTACGAATACGTTCAGCCTAATGTAGCTGATAGACAAGGTCCTGATAAGATAATAATGCAATGGACTAATGATGGCAATCAAATTTTATTTCGTACTCGCGAAAAAAGCTGGAATATTTTAGTTGGACAATTACAGTTAGTTAATAAAGATGGTGGCTTGCCTAAACAAGTAGAGGTAGCAAGAAGTGGATTTGCTTCTTTTAGCCCAGATGGTAAAAAAATGGCTTTCAATCGTATCTTTAGAGAATATAGAACTTGGAAACGATATAGTGGCGGTCAAGTAGATGATATTTGGATTTATGATTTTGATACTAAAAAAATTGAGAATATATCCAATACTAAATTCCAAGATATAATTCCTATGTGGACAGGCAACAAAATTTACTATTTATCAGATAGAGATTTTACTATGAATCTTTTTTGCTATGATTTGACTACTAAGCAAACAAAAAAGGTTACTAATTTTGATAATTATGATGTAAAATTTCCATCTTTAGGCAAAAATCATATCGCTTTTGAAAACGGTGGATATATTTATCTATTAGATCTTGCTACTGATCAATACAAAAAAGTTTCTATCACAGTAAAGGAAGATTTCCCTGATTTGAGGCCAAGTATTGTGAAAGTTAATAATCGAATTACAGGTGCTGAAATAGCTCCTAATGGTAAGCGTGCTGTGTTTGCAGCACGAGGCGATATATTTAATTTCCCATCTGAAAATGGCAATGTAATAAATTTAACAAAATCTAATGATGTGCATGATAGGAACCCTGTATGGTCGCCCAATGGTAGATATATTGCTTTCATAAGTGATAGGACTGGTACAGATGAGATTTTTATGATGGATCAAGATGGTAGCAATGTAGTTCAATTAACTAACAATGGGAAATTCTACAGATATAGTTTGAAATGGTCGCCTAATAGTAAATATTTGTTATCTACTGACAATACTCGTAATTTCTATTATATTGATATTGAAAGTAAAAAACAAACTAATATTTTTAAATCAAAAAGCTGGACAATTAATAATTTTACTTGGTCTCCCGATAGTAAATGGGTAGCATATACAAGTTATGCAAATCCTAAATTCGGACAAGTTACTTTATATTCATTAGATAAGAATGAAAACTATCCTATAACTGATCAGTTTTATTCGGCTTATGGACCTGAATTTTCTAAAAATGGCAAATTCTTATATTATATTGCTGATAAGACTTTCAACCCGTCTATTGGCAATTTTGAATATAATTATCAATATAATAATATGAGTAGTATCTATGGTGTAACTTTACAAGATACTATTTTACAACCATTTGCTGTTTACAAAAATGATGTTGTAGAAAGCCAATTAGATGAAAAAGATAAAAAGGATACTGATAAGAAATCAAAAAAAGAAAAAGATAAAGAAGCTCTTGATTTAGGTTTTAGGATAGATTTGAAAGGCATAAAAGAAAGAGAGTTTGAATTTCCTATTTTGGTATCCAACTACTCATCTCTATCTGCTACTAAAAACAATAAACTATATTATTTAAGAAGCCAAAGTGGTCAAGGCAGTAAATTATATTATTATGATTTAGATAATTTAGAAGAGAAAGAGATAGGTGATGTTTCTTCTTATTCATTGTCTGAAGATGAAAAAGTAATTTTTTATACCAATAAAGGTGAATATTTTATTACTAAGTTGTCTGAAAAATTAAATAATAAGGACGGTAAAATTGATGTTTCAAAAATGGAAGTATTGTTAGACAAAAGATTGGAATGGAAGCAAGTCTATAATGAATCATGGCGGAATTTTAGAGATTTCTTTTATGACCCAAATATGCATGGATATGATTGGAATAAATTAAGAGAGAAATATGCTGAATTGCTGCCTTATGTGGTTCACCGAAGCGATCTTACTTATATAATAGGTGAATTAATTGGCGAATTAGATGCTGGACATGCTTATGTAACCGGAGGTGATATGCCAAAGGTTAAGCCAATGCCAATAGCTTCTTTGGCTGCTGATTATGAATTCGATGCTAAAAGTGGATTTTATAAAATTAAAAAAATATATGAAGGTATGAATTGGGAAGAAGGAATGCGATCTCCAATGACAGAGCCCGGTCTTAATATTAAAAACGGTAACTATTTACTAAAAATTGATGGTGTTCAATTAAATGAATATTTAGATCCCTCTTCGCAATTAATGGGTAAAGCTGGTAAATTTACTTCTATTGTAATTAATGATAAACCTTCTTTAGATGGTGCACGAGAATTGTATGTTAAACCTATTCCATCTGATATAGATATAAGATATTACGACTGGGTAGAGCATAATCGTAAATATGTAGATTCTGTAACTAATGGCAAAGTAGGCTATATCCATATACCCGATATGATGCCTAACAATGGTTTGAATTGGTTTGTAAGATATTTCTACCCACAGACTGACAAGGAAGCATTAATTATAGACGATAGGTATAATGGTGGTGGCAATGTTTCTCCAATGATAATCGAAAGATTAAGAAGGGAATTAGTGATAGCAAAGTATGGACGTAATTCTGAAACTATTACAACTAATCCTGATGCAGTAATGACGGGCCCAATGGTTTGCTTGATTAATGAACAGTCAATGTCTGATGGCGATTTGTTCCCATATCAATTCCGTAAACTTGGTTTAGGCCCACTAATTGGCAAACGAACTTGGGGTGGTGTAGTTGGTATATACGGTTCGTTACCGTTTTTAGATGGCTCATCTGTTAATAAACCAGAAGTTGCTAATTTTGGTGCTGATGGAAAATGGATATTAGAAGATGTAGGCAATTATCCTGATATAGAAGTTGATAATGATCCATATCTTGAATATATTGGTAAAGATCAACAATTAGATAGAGGTATTGAAGAGGTGTTAAAATTAATTAAAACAAGTACCAAACCAAAGGTTCCTAATAGACCACCTTTCAAAAATAAGAAGGAAGATTTTGGGAAATAGGATAAATTTCTTATTAATATATGAAAAATAGCCCATTTTGAAATGGGCTATTTTTTTTATTGTAATACTTTGGTAAGTAATATATTTATAAATTTGATATTGTAAAATTAGAAGGCATAACTTATAATTAAATATTTTATTAGTTTGAACTTCTTACAGGTATCCATATCTCTTCCTCTGAAGATATATCATTATTTCTATATTTTTCGCCTAAAACTTCAAAGTGAGGACGATTGTCTAGAATATAATTAGAACTTGGCAGCCATTTGTTATAAATATAATTGTATATAGAATTATCAGAATTTAAGCCTTGATATTCAAAAACAGCATAAAGCCCACTTGTCAGAATGAGTGGTTGCATATTCGTTGGTATATTTTCATATTCAGAAACTTCTACTGCAGCCCACTTTTCAAATTCATTATTAGAATCGAAATATTTGAAATGTGATGGGCTGTATATTGCTAATGAAATCATATCATTGGATATTCTATTACTTATTTCTTTTTGCCTTGGCAAAAAGTCTCTCCATAATTCACTAATTTTATAGTTTGTAAAACTCATTATTAGTTTCGTTCCAATTAACTTCTTTTCATTTATTTTCTCAATTCTTGGGTTCATTTTTCTATAATAATATCATATTTATCTAAAAGTCCTTCTAAGCCATATATAGAGAATTTTGCCTTTTTAATTCTATTAGTTTCTGGGCAAATGGAGTAATTATATGAAGTGCGAAAATCACTGTATTCAAGTAATGTGTTTTCAAAAGTTGCTAATTCTAAATTACAATTCTCAAAAATTGAATTTGATAAATCTGCTCCAGAAAAATCAACTTCTTGTAACTGTGAATTTTTGAAAATAGTATTTTTAATATTCTTTCTATAAAATGATGAATGATTTAATTGACACGCATCAAACTGATAAGAAAGCCCAAATTCATTACAAGAATTAAATTGAAGCCCTAATAATTTACAATTTTTAAAATTAATATTTCTAAAAGAAGTATTACTAATAATAGCTAAGCTCAAATTGCAATTATAGAAATTACAGTCAACAAATATAATATCTGAAAGATTATTATTTGAAAAATTGCAATCTCTAAATTCACAATTTTCATATTCTCCTATAGCTAATTTATCTTTACTTTGTATGGATATTTGATAATAATAATTATCATTCATTGTTATTACCTATCTTGTTTTATTTTGTATTTGTTAAAAAATTACTTAGTAATCTAAACGTTACAAAAGTAGTAAATTCGTAAAATTATAAACTTAAAATGCTGATTTACTATTTCCAATTAATACGTATAATAGATATTTATTACAAATTTCTAAAGTCTAAATTTTATATTCTCTCATTTTTCTACCTTATCATTAACTTTGAGTAAGTGAGTAGATCAAAAAAATAAGAAAAATATAATATTTTGCTAATTACTAATCCAATTTATCTTACTATTTATATATTAATTGTAAGAAGAAGCCAAGCCTAAATCAAATCTCATAATTAAGATGTTTGGACTTGCTTGTAATAATATATTAGAATCCTTTGCCTTTTACGACTGTTGATATTGTTTTGAACAATATATAAATATCAAGTCTAAAACTAAGATTTTCTATATATTCTATATCATATTTTAATTGTTGATTGATACTACAATTTGCTCTATCTCTGATTTGCCAAAGCCCAGTCATTCCGGGCAATACTACTGTTCTGACTTTAATCTGATACGAATTGGAATATAAACTTTTCATAGTTGGTCGTGGGCCTACTAAGCTCATATCTCCTTTAATTACATTGATGAGCTGTGGTAGCTCATCTATACTATATTTCCTTAGATATTTACCTATTGATGTAGTTCGAGGGTTGTATATAGCTTTATTTTTAAAATCGTCTTCTGCTTTTTCACTAATATTTTGATTGTGGCTTACACTAATTGTATGCATAGTTCTAAATTTATACATTTGAAACGGACTACCATCCAATCCAATTCGTTCTTGCATAAATAAAATTGGTCCTTTGGAAGTAATAATAATAATAAAAGAAACAATTAGCATAAGAGGTAAAAATAAGATCAATAGAATTAAAGCAATCCAAATATCAAATTGCCTTTTTATTTGCAGAAATGATCTCTTGTTCTTGATACTTTGGTGATATACTAATGTATCGTTTACTATTGCATTTTTATTGGTATCCATACACAATTCCTTATAATTAAAGAAAAATATTGTGTATCAAATCTGCGATAATACTACCTCTATCAAATATTAACAAGGTAATGAATTTCTCAAGTACAGCCCAAATAATTTTACAAAGTATTAAGTATTTATGCTCACCAAAAATAATAAATATTAAAAAATGTATTCTCTTTTGTATAGAGACAACTAAGTTACGAAAATGTCTCAAAATTTAAAATTAATTTTTCTTAATTAATATATTTTTATGATATATTTATTTTAAATATTAATTGAAATACATGGCTTATCTATCTCTAAAAGCATTATTTTATTAGTATTTAGCTCATTATGATATATAGCAGTCTTGGCGTTTAAAATTTTACGTTAATAAATTAGATTTTGATAATTAGGAAGTCTTTAACGAATTAAGATTGGGCAATATTAGGTCTTCATTAATGTTTGTGCTTCTTAGAATATGGTATGATGTGTTTAATTTATCTGAGGATACTTCCTATATTTTAAAATATGGAAGATAATGCGTATAATTTACTAATTCTGAAGATTATAAATTATATATGTATGGAATTAATACCCTATAAATCTATTTAATTATTTTGCCAACGCTAGAATAATTATTACTTAAAAATGCATCATCAAGTGATTGGATAATAACACCTTTACTTGTTGATGCATGTATAATACTATTCGCTCCTAAATATATACCAACGTGAAATATCTGATGATTCTTCTCGAAAAAGACTAAATCTCCAGCTTCACACTGGTTTTTATTGACTAATTCTACATAATTGAACTGTTGTTGTGATGTCCTTGGTATTTCAATCCCTGCATTATGATATACAGACATTACAAACCCAGAGCAATCTACACCATTTTTACTTTCTCCTCCATATCTATATGGCGTCCCTATCCAGTTTTTAGCTTCTTCAATTATTTTCATTCTTAGTTCATTGGTAGATAGATTTTCGTAATTTAGTGATTTAGAAGATATCGGATTATTACTACCCAGATTATTATTATTAGTTCTATAACTATAAGATGAGGCAAATCTTACCGTACTAGAGCACGAATATAGCCCTATCACAATAATTAAAACCAATAATATATTAATTAATTTAGACATATAGTGAAAATAGCAAAGTCTATGCCATAAGAGTGTTGAATTTCTTGTTATATGTTAATTCTGGAAGGATTCTGAATTAATTACGATGAATTATTATTATTTTTGTTACTATATTTTTCAATAATATTATATCTATATGTCTATTGATTATTTGATAGTAGGATTAGGTAATCCCGGCAAGCAATACGAAAATACACGTCATAATATTGGGTGGATGGTAGCTTCTCATTTCATTGAAAAGCATAATGGAGCAATAAATAGTTCATTAATATATAAATTTTCAGAAATTAATTATGCCAAAAAGAATGTTATAGTAGCAATGCCTACTACTTATATGAATCTTTCTGGAGAGGCTATAGTTAAATTAAAAAATAAATATTCTCTAAGCAATGAGCAAATTATTATTGTAGTTGATGAATACAATTTTCCTTTAGGGAAAATACATTTGAAAAAAGATGGGAGCGATGGTGGGCATAATGGAATTCTCTCTATCATAGAAGAGCTAAATTCTACAAATTTTTATAGATTGCGATGTGGTATTGATAAGAATTTTGGTTCTGGAGAATTAGTAGAATATGTATTAAACCCTTTTACAAACGAAGAATTAGACAAGCTAAATCTATCTCTTTATAAATCGGTTGTAGCTTTGGAAATGATAATAAAAGATGGCATTAACAAAGCAATAAACAACATTAATAATGATAAATTCTGGGAAATAATATTAGATAACCTTTCTTTAAAATAATATTTGAATCATAATTTGCTAATTGATCTTGTAGTATTTTAAAAATCAAATTTCGATATTTGATTTTTCTTTACGATTTTTGTAAATTATTTTCTATTCAATTGGTATTAAAATGACATCAAGAGATATAAGGCAATCATTTTTAGATTTTTTTAAGAGCAAAGACCATACAGTAGTATCATCAGCACCTGTAATACCACATGGCGATCCAACACTTTTATTTACAAATGCAGGTATGAACCAGTTTAAAGATGTATTTTTGGGAATTGGAACCCGCGATTATAAACGGGCTACTGATACTCAAAAATGTATTCGTGTAAGTGGCAAGCACAACGATCTTGAAGAAGTAGGAGTTGACACATATCATCATACATTTTTCGAAATGTTGGGTAATTGGAGTTTTGGCGATTATTATAAAAATGAAGCTATAGAATGGGCATGGGAATTATTAACTAAGGTATGGCAATTAGATAGCAATAGATTGCATGCTACTGTGTATAGAACAGATGATGAAGCATACAATATGTGGAAGAAATATTTACCTGAATCGAGAATCCATAGGTTTGATGAGAAAGATAATTTTTGGGAAATGGGTGAGACTGGGCCTTGTGGTCCTTGTAGCGAAATTCATTTTGATAGAACTCCAGATATGAGCGGTGGACCATTGGTAAATGCTGGTGTGCCGGATGTCATAGAAATATGGAATTTAGTATTTATACAGTATAATAGAAAACCTAATGGAGAATTAGAGCCATTAGCTTCTACTCATGTAGATACAGGTATGGGCTTTGAGCGTATTTGTGCTGTAATCCAGAATAAGTCTTCTAATTATGATACCGATATTTTTATGCCTTTGATTAATAAAATAGAAGAATTATCAAGAAGAACTTATAATGGTGGCTTAGATGACAAAGATTCAATAGCGATGCGTGTAATTGCTGATCATATTAGAACTCTAACTTTTGCTATTGCTGACGGCGCTCTACCAAGCAACGAAGGTAGAGGCTATGTATTAAGAAGAATACTGAGACGTGGTGCACGCTTTGCAAGAAATTTA
Organism: Chlorobiota bacterium; assembly: GCA_039810525.1. Lineage (GTDB taxonomy): Bacteria > Bacteroidota > Ignavibacteria > Kapaibacteriales > UBA2268 > JBDHXE01. The sequence goes on from JBDHXE010000010.1 coordinate 8,790, forward strand.
GGATTCAATGAGCCTATGATGTACAAGCTAATACCTATATTAATCAAAAATTTCGGTGATATTTTCCCAGAAATAAAGAATAATTATGAAGTAATTACTAAGATAGTGAAAGCTGAGGAAGAAAGTTTTCTTCAGACTTTAGAGCGTGGTCTCCTAAAATTTGATGAATTATCTATAAATACACATTCTATTAGCGGAGCCGATGCATTTCTATTATATGATACTTTTGGATTTCCTTTAGATCTTACTCAGTTAATAGCTAGGGAGAGAAATTTGAGTGTAGATACAATAGAATTTGAAAAGTATATGACCGAACAAAAGAATCGATCTCGATTATCTCGGAAGAATCAAAGTATGGAAAGTGATTTGCCAGATACTGATGCTCACTCTTACTTTGTAGGATATACTACTTATCAGACTCAAGCTAATATTTTATTTATCAAAGATAATTTGATAGTTACTGATATTACTCCATTTTATACAGAGAGTGGTGGTCAAGTATCTGATACAGGCAAATTAGTAGTTGATGGCATTAGCTATGATGTGATAGATATGAAAAAGAAAGGAAACGCTATTTTCCATATTTTGGATAGAGATATCGATACAAAATCAAAAATTGCTTATTTAGAGATTGATATTAATAGGCGAAAACGAATAATGAGGAACCACTCTGCTACTCATTTACTACACGAAGCACTAAATGAGGTATTGGGCTCTCATATTAAGCAAGCAGGCTCATTGGTTGCTCCTGATTATTTAAGATTTGACTTCAATCATTTCGAAAAGCCAAGTTCGGAGCAGTTAAAAACAATAGAGGATATTGCAAATTCTAAGATATTCAACAATGTCAAAGTAGATATTGAAGAAATTGAATTAAATGTAGCTCAAAAAAATCCTAAAATTAAAATGTTTTTTGGAGATAAATATGGCGAAAGGGTCAGAGTCGTAACTATGGATCCTAAATATTCTATGGAATTATGTGGTGGGACTCATGTATCTGATACTGCTGAAATTGGAATGTTAAAAATTATTAGTGAATCATCAATTGCTGCTGGAGTTCGTAGGATAGAAGCTATTACTGGTGATAATATAGTTAATTATATAAGCTCTCTCAACAATGATCTTACTAACAAACAAATAGAGGTAGAGCAATTAAATAGTAAGCTCAAACATATTGAAGGTGAATTAAGTTCTATTAAGATTAACAATTTATCTGACCAATTGTCTACAAAAATATCCGAAATAAAATCATCAGGTCTCAAAATCTTAATTGAAAAATTAAATAATTTATCTATTGATGATATGAGAGAATTAGCAGATATAGTTAGAAATAAAGTTATTAGTAATAGTATTATTTTATTAATTGGTATAAATAGCGACAAAGTTCATTTGGTTTGTGCTGTAACCGATGATTTGAAAGTAAAATACCCAGCTGGCAAATTAGTAAGTAGAGCAGCAGAAATAGTAGGTGGCAAAGGTGGCGGTAAGCCTCATTTGGCTACTGCTGGTGGCAAGGATATTGAAAATGTAGATGCAATTGTTTCGAATTTTGAGAAAATATTACAAGAATTTTAGTGGAAGATATTAAATCTATAAAGAATTTGTTAACTATTTTTGCAGTAGTTCTTTTCTTCTATTTATTAAAGGAATTATCTGTAATCTTATTACCATTTGTATTAGCATTGTTAGTAGCTCTGACAGTACAGCCTTTAATATTGTTTCTAAATGAAAAGAAAATACCTAATTGGTTAGTATTTCCATTGGTTACTATCATATCATTAAGTGTATTATTATTCATAGGCATGATAATAGCGGATACAGCAAGCCAGATATATTATCAAAGAGATTTTTTACTTTCTAAATTATTATCCAAAACTGATTATCTATTAGTAGTAATTAATAAATCTTTTAATTTGAAATTAGATACTACACTTTTAGTATCCGAAATATATCAATCTGTGGATAGCGGCACTCTTAATACTCTAATTACAAGTTTAGCTGGTGGATTAGGCTCACTGTTTAGCTCTGCTCTCTTCTTTTCTTTATATTACGTAATGCTTTTAGCTGGTATGACTAATTATAAAGAGTTTTTAGGCTATGTTGGTGCTTCCAAAAAAGATTCTGTCATTAAAGAGTACGAACATTTGCAAAAATCTGTTGTATCTTATATTATTATCAAATCAATGATTAATTTGTTTGTAGGATTGTTTACAATAGGTGTTTGTTGGTTCTTTGGAATTAAATTCGCTATTTTTTGGGGTTTTATTGCTTTTGTTTTCAATTATATTCCTAATATTGGAGCTATTGCAGGTGTAATACTTCCTTCTTTGATGGCATTTATTCAATTAGATAATTTAGAAAATGTAATATTGTATATCTTAATTTTGGTAATAACTCATTTCTTAGTAGGCAATGTAATAGAGCCCATAATTATGGGAAACAAATTACGGTTGAATACAATATTTGTGTTATTAGGCTTAGTGTTTTGGGGTTATATATGGGGCATACCTGGTATGATATTATCAGTGCCACTTTTGGTAATTATTAAAATTATTTTAGAAAAGAGTACCGAATTTAGTATAATAGGTAGATTGATGGGGTACCCTGAGAAATAAACTTTTCAAGGTTAATTAACTTCTTTGAGTAATAAATACACCACACATTATAAGAGTACCTCCTATTACAAAAAGCAATGTAATAGGTGTTGCAAAAATAATTAATGACAAAATAGCTGTGAGAGCAGGCTGGAGATTATTGTAAACAGATAGCTTAGATGCATCTATTTTAGTAAGTGCATAATACCAAATAGCATACCCAATAGCTGATGTAAATAAACCAAGGAATAATAGCTCTAACCATTGATTTGAAGTAAAATTATTCCATTCGATCGGTATATTTAACGAAAAAAAGATTGGTAAATATAATACAAATCCTATAATCATAGTGAGCCCTGTAATATATATAGGGTTGTATTTCTGAATAAGTTGCTTGCCAATGATAGTGTACAAAGCCCAAGACAAAGAAGCTATTAATGCAAGTATATCGCCAAATATACCATCTTCGGTAAATTTTAAACCTTTCTCACTTAATAGAATAATTGTACCAATCACCGCAATAGCTATACCTAACATTTTCTTAATAGTTATCTTCTCTTTCAAATATATATATGCTATTATAAATACAAAAATTGGAGTAAGAGAATAGGCAAGCGATACATTTGGTGCAGTAGTTTTGCTAATTGCAATAAAAAAAAGAAATTGATTGATAGGTATATTAATGAGACCTAATATAATTAGTTTAATATAATCGCTCTTTTCAATTTTTTTTAAGTATTTCTTTTTGGATATTATCCATATTAAATATACTAAGCTTGCAATTAATGCTCTAAATAGAAGTACTATATAAGGTGAAATATTAGCAGTAATATCTTTTGCTATTATATGAGATAATGATGCAATAAATTGTTGAAAAATTATCAATATTTCAAACACAATCGATTAACCTTTTTATTTCATCAATCTGTGAATTATAGCTAAATTTATCTTTGTTTGCAATAGCATTGTTACGATAATAATCATAATTTTGAACTAACTCTCTGATTCCTATTTCAATATCTTTAATTATATTGACATTTTTTATCAATACTCCTGCTTGTATATCACTATTTAATATTTGAATTGCAGGTAAGTTTGTAGCAATATATGGAATACCGCAAGCTATATATTCGAATAACTTATTAGGTAAGGCAAATTGATATGATTGGCTTACTTGTTCGAACAGAGCTACTCCAAAATCGGCAGATTTGGTAATTTCTAATAATTGGGGATAATCTACGGGTGAATGTATGGAGCACCTCGACTGCAAACCAAATTCTATAATAGATTTGTTGAGAGCATCTTGAATTTGATTTTCTCCTATCATTATAAAGTATATATTATCAAAATATTGAAGGGTATTTAAAAATTGAATTATTCCTCTATTATTAATAATCATTCCCTGATAAATTGCTATGATATAATTATCTGGTATATCAAACTTATTTCTAAGATATTTACTTTTTCTATTATCAATGTGATATGGTAAATTTTTAATTATATAGAATGGTTTATTAAAATTCGTATTTTGTGATAATATTTCTTTATCTAATTCACCAGAAACTATTATTTTATTAACCTTTTTTAGTAGTAATTTTTCTATAATAGTAATAAATAATTGTGATAATTTTCTATTAGATAACGAAGCTAATGCTGAGTAAATTTCCCTAGAATCGTAAATTACATTCACCCTAGAATCTAACAGTGATATATTGGACAATGAATATAAATCAGATGCAATATAGGTATCGAATTTTAAGGTCTTCAATATTTTGCGAACTTTTGACCAAAAAAATATCCATTTGAAAATAAGTCGTCTATTCTCATTGATTTTTACTTTTATATTTCTAAATGGATAATTCTGAGTTCCATTATTATCAATTGATATGACTGTAATACTATACCCTAATTGTTGCAATAAGGTAGCCAAATTATAAGCTCTTGCATCATAGTTTAATCTGTTGAAAACAACTATAATAATATCAATTCTATCCAAATATCTAATCTACCTTTGTATAATAATTGGAAAACTTATTGTGTTATTTTGAATATTGCACAAAAGTAAATAATATCCAGATGTAAGATTGCTAATATTATAAGAAATCTTGCCATTTTCTCTGATTATACCGTTTTTGTTTTCAATAGCAATAATTTCGTTGTTAAAAGTTGTGAGTTTATCCCCCAAAATATTTGTTATAAATGAATTGATTTTTACATTTTCATTTTCAGGTATTGTGATTTCATAATATAATGTAATACTATTATTTGCTGGATTAGGAGTTGGCTGCAAAAACACTGCTGAGAATGATTGTTCTATTTTATTGGGTGAAAATATTAGTGGTACCTCACATTTTGATTGAGCAATAGAATTACTTAAAATACCATAAGAAGTCAATGGTAAATCATGATAACCACAGTTATCTTCAATATGAATAGTATCTCTTATTTCACCTAAACTAGATGGTGAGAAACAAACAAGTAAATTAATGGAATCTAACGCTGGTATTATTAAAGGAAATTGATTTAAAGGTAGTGAAAAAGAAGTATTTCTAAATAGATAAGCATCTTTTAGATAAAAGTCATTATTTGAATTGTTAATGATAGTAATTTGAGAACACTTCTGCTGCTTATAATTTGTACTGTCGATGTAATGGAATGTAGTTCTATTAAGAGTAAATGTCAATACATCAGTGGTATTACGCACATATATGCTTTTAATATTTGATACTCCCTCGCAACCGTTGGTATCGGTAACTACTAAATAGTAATCTCCACTTGATTTGATAGTCAAATTTTTATTATTAGATATTATATTGCCATTGCTTTTATCAATCCATTTATATGATTTATATTCTTTGTCTGGATACAAAGTAGATATTTCACCTATACAAATAGTATCTTTTGTGAGGCTAAATATTTTCGGTTTGGGTAATTGATTAAATTGAATTTCTATGGATTTACTATTTGCACAACCATTAGAATCAATTACATCGATAGTATAAGTTCCGCTATTAAACACATTTATAATATTACCTTCTTTCCTTCCATTCCAACTATAATATTTATGTTTAGATCCTGCAATTAAAGAAATTGTATCGCCATCACAAGGTGGGAACTTACCTTTGTAAGAAATATCAATATCTTGTTTTGGAAAATAGTCTATATATATATCTGCTGTTTGAGAGTTATAGCATATAGAATCCACATATACATTAGCATTGAATATCCCCGGTTTGGTTACTTTAATTGTAGGGCCTATCTGTCCATTATTCCATACTATCTTATCGTATTTGCCACCAATACTTATTACTGCAGTATCTCCTTCGCAAATTAAATTCTTATCTGCATTTATAGTAGGTTTTGGGTAATTTGGAACGTAATATGTGTAAATACCATCACCGCATGCCCACCCAGTAGTATCATCTACAAAGTAAACATCATCTAAATCTACATTATTTGGAATACCGCAATTATTCAAACTCCAAGTAGTTCCTCCATCAGAGGTGTAGTAAATAGCACGATTCATACCAGTAGCCCAGCCTTTGTGTTCGTCTATCAAGAATGAACCAAACATAGCAGATTTAGTTTTAAATCTTTTCCACGTAAGACCCAAATCATTTGAAATAGCAATACCGCCACTATTAGCATCAGTTTGACCATCACAATCTGGAGATATTGGCAAAATTACAGTGTTGCCATATACTGCAATATCTTCGTGCCAATCTCTATTACCTGTATCAGAGATATATCGCCAGTCTTTGCCACCATTATTTGTAATCCAAAATGTACCGCTACCTACAGCATATCCAATACCATTACTACTAAATATTAAGGCATCGCTCATTTTAGAATCTTTTACATTTGCAGAACTCACTGACCATGTATTACCACCATCAGATGTATGGTAAAAAAGTTGGAAACCACAACTCCCGCCCAATAGTACTCCATTATCTTGGTCGGCAAAATAATTACCCCAGAAACTATTCTGAGGATCAGGAGTGATATCAAACCAACTTTTACCTCCATCGGTAGATTTGAACAATACAGAATAGCTCTTAAAATTACTTATTACTGGACCTGAAACATAGCCTATATTTTCATTTATAAAATTAATAGACTCTAATTGACAATTAACTCCCGGAATAAGCTCAATCCCATTCCACGTTTTTCCTCTATCTGTAGTTCTTATAATTGTACCATCAAATCCACAAGCCCAACCATAATTAGGATTGCTTTTTAGAAACATTATATCTAAATACATTCTGTCTCTATATTTAGAAGGAGTGATATTTTGTACTTTGAGCCATGCAGATTCGGACGGCACATATTGGGCTAAATACAAAATAAAAATTAGGATATAGTTTATAATAATTTTCATACATATACCTTATCATACTAAGTATATAACGTTTTAATTAAAAGAATAGTTACTTGAATATTCAATCATATAGTTACTTTAACTACACGATTTTTGGAAGCTAAAAAGCTTAAAAATTTATACAAATTTTTACTAGTAGAAATATTTTGGATAATTTGCAATCGTTATAAATCTATATTAAATAAGCACTTACAAATTTATTAAAAATTTATAAAATTCTTATCACTTCCCTACCATTTCTAAATAATTGAAAATAATAACCTTTATAATTTCCAAGAAAAATAATTACTTTATATATAATTTAAATTTTGGTATTTAATTAAAAAAGTTACATTTTGCATACCCGACTTTTTGAAGTTTGGTAAATTTTATTGAATAATTTGTTGCATTAGAATGGTTACAAAAACTACAATTTTAGACCAAAATACGGATATACTACTTGAAAATAAGACTTTAGAACAGCAATGGAAGAGCTGTTTGAAGATAATAAAAGATAATATTAATAGTCAAGCTTTCAAAACTTGGTTTAAGCCAATACAAGTGATTGATTTTGGCAATCAACTACTTGTATTAGGTGTCCCGAGTCAGTTTTTTTATGAATGGATAGAAGAGCATTATGGACACTTATTAATCAAAGCAATTAGTAAAACTTTTGGTGAAAATGTAAATATTCAATATCAAATAGTTTTTTCGAATGAGTATCAAGAAGATAATAAAAGAGTAGTAAAATTACCAGGATTTAGAAATACTAATTTAGATAATCAACAAAGTTTACCAATACCTCCTATTAAGATTAATGGAGCTCCTTTTGAAACATTTCTAAATATTAAATACAATTTTGAGAACTTCTTAGAAGGTGATTCTAACAAATTAGCTCGCTCTGCAGCAATTGCTGTTAGCGAAAATCCAAGTAAAACTCGGTATAACCCACTTCTAATTTATGGTAATTCTGGTTTAGGGAAAACCCATTTAGCTCATGCAATTGGTAATAATATAGTAAATCATAATAAGAATTTGAAAGTAAGATATACTAATAGCGAAAGGTTTACTCAGGATTTTATTGACGCTATTAGAAATAATAATGTATCAGAATTTACTAATTGTTATCGAAATATTGATGTTTTAATTATTGATGATATTCAATTTTTAGCTGGTAAAGAAAAAACTCAAGATAATTTTTTCCATACATTTAATTATTTGCAACAATCTGGTAAACAAATAATACTTACAAGTGATAGAAGCCCAGCAGAGTTAACCGATATAGAGGAAAGACTAATATCACGCTTCAAATCTGGTTTGGTAGCTGATATTACTGTGCCAGATTACGAAATGCGTTTAGCTATCTTATTAGAAAAGAGCTATAAAGAAGGTATAGAGCTACCAATTGAAATGGCAGAGTATATAGCTAAGAATATTAAGAGCAATATCAGAGAATTGGAAGGCGCTCTAATTATGTTGATAGCCAAAGTAACATTGGATAGAAAGACATTAAATCTTGATCTAGCTAAGGAAATAGTACAAGGCAATCTACCAAAAGACACAACTTCGGAAATAAACATTGAAAATATCAAACAATTGGTAGCAAATTACTATAATATAGATGTATCTCTTATCGAATCGAAATCAAGAAAACAAAACATTGCCTTAGCTCGGCATATGTCAATATATTTAGCTAAAATTCTCACCAATAATTGTTTAAAAACAATTGGATCGCACTTTGGTGGAAGAGATCATTCTACTATACTGCATTCTTGCAAAGCTTTGGAAGATTATTTATCTACAGATGCTAAAGTAAATGATGCATATAATCAAATCATTCAGCAAATCAACAATTTATAAAGATATATCAATATAAGATTAATATATAATTTAATAGTATTTAATACAATTGAATTTTAATATTCATTGCTTGTATTAAATTATTATCAACAAATTTTGGCTTTAAACTTAAATTTTAATCTGATGTTGATTAGGTATATGATGGGTTAATTCAAAGAAAAATTATTTTTTAGATAATTATGATACGGGAATTGAAAGTACGCTCGAGTGGATTCGAACCACTGACCCACAGCTTAGAAGGCTGTTGCTCTATCCTGCTGAGCTACGAGCGCAATTATTTAGACTTCAAAAATACAACTTTTTCCAGTTTTTTACAAATTATTTATTATTTTTTTTGATTAATTACCAAAATATTATTATTTTTGAATTCGGGAATCAAGTCCTATGCGGCTACGACATACCCAACTCCGCCAGGATCGGAAGGTAGCAACGGTAAGTATTGTCTTAGGGTGCCATAGTAAGCTTGATTCCTTTTTTTTATTTATTATAATTATTATTTTCAATAATACGTCTCTTATGTTTTAATATGATAATGAATGAAAAAAGAAATAATAATAAATTCTGCTATTAATGATACACGTATAGCAATTACAGAAGATGGTGAATTAGCAGAATACCTCATTGAATTACCTAATAAAGAAAGATTCGTTGGCAATATTTATTATGGTAAAGTAAACAAAATTGTGCAAGGATTGAATGCTGCTTTCATTGACTTAGGTCTCAATCAAGATGCTTTTTTACATTTTTCTGATGTAGATGATAGTGACCAAAGTTTCATTACAGAAGAAGATGATTCTGAATTGATAGACGAAAATTTGAACGAAACAAATAATCAAACACTCTCCGATGAATATACAGATGGCAATATCAATCAGCAAGTTGAAGATATGCAGGGATCTACTGAGCAATCTATATTATCTGATGATACAAAAATAAGTTCTTCTAGCAATAATACAAATAATACACATACTTTTAAAACAAAAAAATCGGGCGAAGTAAAGATTAACTTACAAGAAGGCAAGATGTTATTAGTACAAGTAACTCGTGAAGCTTATGCTAAAAAGGGTATGAAAGTAACTTCCAAAATAGCTATTCCTGGTAGATATATGGTGCTATTGCCATTCGAAAAGATGCTTGGTGTTTCAAAAAAAATTGCTTCGTATCAAGAAAGAAAAAGATTAAGAACTATCGCTAAGAATTTTTTGCCACAAGGCGCTGGATGCATTATAAGAACTGCTTCTAAGGGGCAAACCGAAGAAGAGCTAAAAAATGATTGGTTAGAACTATTAGAAGTTTGGAACGAAATTGAAGCAAAATATAAGGCAATGACTAAGCAAGGCTTGGTATATCAAGATATGCAATTGACTGCTTCTGTAATAAGAGATCTATTTACTGCCAATGTACAAAAAGTAGTAACAGATTCTAAAAAATTATATAAAGAGATAATTCAATATTTAAAACGAGTTTCACCTCAATTAGTAGGTAAAGTAGAGCTTTATGATGGCTATCATGGTATTTTTGAAGATTATGGTATAGAAAAGGAACTAAATAAAACTAATAGAAAAAGAATCAATCTACATAGTGGTGGTGATATTGTAATTGAATATACTGAAGCTATGACAGTTATTGATGTTAATTCTGGTAAATCTTCTGACAAAGAACAAGAGAAAATATCTTACAAAACTAATATTGAAGCAGCAAAAGAAGTAGCAAAACAGATTCGACTAAGAGATTTAGGTGGTATGATTTTAGTTGATTTCATCGATATGGGCGACGATCAGAATAAGAAGAGATTATTCTTTGAAATGAAAAAATATATATCTCGAGATAGGGCCAAAACAGTAGTTTATCCCCTTACTCAATTAAGTATTATGCAAATTACAAGGCAAAGAATTAACCAAAATATTAGTGAAAAGGTTACAGAATTATGTTCAGTTTGCCATGGTACTGGTAGAATTACTTCTAAACAAGTAATAGTAAATGATATAGAAAGATGGTTAAAAAATTTTAAAAAAAGCTCAAATGAATTTAGATTAGTGCTTTCTTTGCACCCTAATATTGCAGAATATATTACTCAAGATACTTTTTCTATATTATCCAAATTAATGATTAAGTATTTTGTCCGAATTAAATTGCAACAAAGTGATCTATTAGCACTTGATAACTTTAAATTTTTCTCTATTCGTCAACAAAAGGATATAACAGCTGAGTATCAGTAATATTATGAGCAAAACAATAAGCATATTAGGTTCTACAGGTTCAATTGGTACGCAGACATTAGAGATTGTGGCTAATGATTACGAATCTTTTGATATTAAGTATCTAACCACTAATAAGAATATTGAATTACTTATTAATCAAATTGAGAAATTCAATCCATACGGTGTAGTGATTAATGATTATGATTCTTATATAGAATTTAAAAAGCATTATAATTTTGGTGGTAAGGTATTATATGGTCAAGATGGTTTAGTAGAAGCAGCTTCCGAAAAAGTAGATGTTTTTATTTCTGCTTTGGTGGGATTTGCTGGTGTAGAACCAACTTTGGAAGCTATTAGACAATCTAATACTATTGCATTAGCTAACAAGGAAACTTTGGTAAGCGCTGGTGCTATTATTACTGACGCAGTGAAAAAATTTAATGCTAAATTAATAGCTATAGATAGCGAACACAATGCTATATTGCAGTGCTTAGCAGGCGAAGATAGCAACACAGTTGAAAAACTAATATTAACCGCTTCTGGTGGACCATTCAGAAACTTACCAATAGATGAGTTCTCTAAAATCACACTTAAAGATGCTTTGAAGCATCCTAATTGGAGTATGGGAAACAAAATCACTATTGATTCTGCTACTATGATGAATAAGGGATTCGAAGTAATAGAAGCAAAGTGGCTGTTTGATGTTGAGTTATCAACAATTGACGTAGTTATCCATCCTCAGAGTATTATTCATTCTATGGTCCAATTCAGAGATGGAAGTATTAAAGCTCAATTGGGACCACCAGATATGAGGATTCCAATTTCTTATGCTATCAATTATCCTAATCGCAAGCAATATGATTTCCCGAGATTAGACTTATTAAGCATTGGTAGATTTGATTTTTGGGAACCTGATTTGAGCAAGTATCAATGTCTGGGTCTAGCCTATAATGCCATAAACATTGGTGGCAATATCCCTTGTGCTTTGAATGCTGCAAATGAAGTGTGTGTACAGAGTTTTCTGGAAGAGAGAATTAGATTTGTAGATATTCCAATTATTTTGAATAATATATTAGATAAGGTTGAGTATATCAAGAACCCTAATTTGAGCGAAATAATTGAAACAGATAGTATAGTTAGAGATTTAGCGATTTTATTAATAAACGAGTAAATTATGGAATTACTTTTTAATATAATATATTTTATTATTGCAATAGGCATATTAGTTGCAATTCACGAATTGGGGCACTTTTTGGCTGCAAGACTAACTGGTATGCGAGCTGAGGTATTTGCTATTGGTATGGGTAAAAGACTGTTTGGCTGGAACAAAATCAATGGATTTACCTTTGGCAATTTAGACGAAAATATTGAATTGGGAAATCATACGGATTATAGAATTGCGGCATTCCCCATTGGAGGATACGTTAAAATATCTGGTATGATAGATGAAAGTTTAGATACAGATTTTGCTAATAGTGAACCAAAGCCTTGGGAATTCAGAGCTAAGAACACTTTACAAAAGTCTTTTGTACTGAGTGCTGGAGTCATAATGAATATATTACTTGCAATTTTTGTATTTTCAGGTGTTTCGTATTTTAATGGTAGTTCCGAATTATCAACCAATGTGATTGGTAAAGTAGAACCCAATAGTTTAGCATATAATGTAGGTTTCAGATCCGGCGATATTGTAAATAAAATCAACAATGAGTCAATAGACTCGTGGAATAGTTTAATTGAACATTTAACTTTGAAAGAATTTGGTAACTCTTTGAAAATCGAAGTAACCAGAGATTCGCAACCTATTGATTTGACGGTAGATGGCAATGTAATTATCAAGGGGTTATCTAAGAAAGAACCATTAGGTATATCCCCGGGTGGAATCAAAACAGTAGTGGAAGAAGCTTTAAAGGATAATCCAGCCGATAAAGCAGGAATAAAAGCAAATGACACTATTGTAGAATGCAATGGCATACCTATTAATTCAATCAATTCACTCCAATCTATACTGAAAGATCACAAAAATGAAAAAATTGAATTGTCTTGGAACAGACAGGGTAAAAACTATACAGATTCACTTACTACTACCGAATCGGGATTAATTGGAGTTAGATTAGCCTATGCACCTATTAAGATTATCAAGTTTGGATTGATTGAATCATTGGGAATTGGCATACGAGAGACAGGTAATTCGTTGGAATTATTACTCAAATCTATAATTCAAATATTTAAAGGTAATTTATCTTTCAAAGAATCGGTTGCTGGACCATTGATGATTATGGATATGGCAGGCGAACAAGCAAATAGAGGTATTGTGAGTTTCGTGAGTTTTATTTCATTATTATCTATCTCATTAGCATTTATGAATATTTTACCTTTCCCAGCGCTTGATGGAGGTCATTTAGTATTTGTATTAATTGAAGGTATTATTAGAAAAGAATTACCAGTAAAGGTCAAATTAGCCTTTCAGCAGGGCGGAATAGTCATTTTATTATTATTTATGGCTTTTGTATTTTACAATGATATCGCAAGGATGTTGAAATAAATGGAAAGCAATAAACCTTTGATATTGGTAACTAACGACGATGGAATAGAGGCAGCGGGGATTAAATTGCTTGCTGATTCACTCGAAGGTCTGGGCCAAATAGTAGTGGTAGCTCCAGATAGAGAGCAGAGTGCAGTTAGCAATGCATTAACTATTCAGAGACCAATTAGAGTTAAAGAGTTTAGACTCAACAATAAGTTTGAAGCTTACTCTGTAGATGGAACGCCTACTGATTGTATTAAACTTGCATATTTCTCAATTTTAAATCGTAAACCTGATATAGTAATTTCTGGTATCAATCATGGGCTAAATACTGCTGTCAATGTTTTGTATTCTGGTACAGTATCTGGTGCTATAGAAGGCTCTTTGATAGGCGCTCCATCTATAGCTATATCACACCAAAGCCATAATCATAGCAAAGATCTATCAGCAGCAGGCGTTATAGCAAGAAAGGTAGCTTATTATATTTTAAATAATAATTTTGATGAAAAATTAATTTTAAATATTAACGTTCCAGATATATCTCCAGAATTAATCAAGGGAACAAGAATAACTAGATTATGCAAATCGGAATGGTTAGATAAATTTGAAAAAAGATTTGATCCATGGGGCAATACTTATTATTGGTTTTCTGGGGAATATATTATAAATGAAGATGATCCTAATAGTGATGATAATGCAATCAATGATGGATATATCTCAATTACTCCTTTAGATATAAGCTTTACTAATTATAAAATGATTGAAAAGGTTAAGGTATTTGAAAATTTATAGGGAAAATAAAATGTCAAGAATACTCACTATAGACAAGGTAGAGCCCGGTCTTATACTTGCTAGCCCAATTTACAACAATGCTGGCCAAGTATTATTGGGAGCTGATACCGAACTAACTCAGAAATCTATAAAGGTTCTAAAGACTTGGAATATCAAAAGTGTAATTATTAAAGATAATTCTAATGAACCGAATATCGAGATAAGCGAAGAAATAATGGAGCTCGCAAGGCGCAAAGTCAATGAGAGATTATCTTGGGAACCAAGAAATAGTAATGAATTTGATTTATATAATACAGCTGTAAATTTTACGGCACAGGAATTGCTTAATGCTCAAGTATGAACTTGAGCGAAATTAAAATAGAAGATTTATTATTAAAATTAGAGGATTTCCCTACTCTTCCTACTATTTATAATAGAATGATGGATTTGATGGCAAACCCTCGAACCACTGCATTAGATATTGCTAATTTAATATCATCTGATCAGTCTGCTGCTACTAAAGTTTTGAAAGCTGTTAATTCCCCTATTTATGGATTATATGGTAAAATCACTTCTATATCGCAAGCAATAAACTTATTAGGCTTTGATGAAATTAGAAATTTAATTACCGCACTTACTATTATCGACTTGTTTGATAAGAATATCTCTAATCAAGTTCTTAACCCTGTTGAATTGTGGCAGCATTCCATTGCTGTTGGTATTATTAATAGGATGATAGGTATCGCTACTCATGCTAATAACATTGAAAACTATTTCTTAGCAGGTATTTTACACGATATAGGTAAATTATTCTTTTTTAAGGTAGCACCTCAATTATATGCAAAAGTAATAGAATACTCTATCGAAAATAAGGTATATATAAGAGATGCTGAAATGAAATTAATAGGCATTACTCATACCGTAGTAGGCGATCTTTTAGCTGAAAAATGGAGATTACCTATTCCGATAAGACAAGCTATTCGATATCATAATATTGGTTTTGTAAACGAAGAGTACCATCCATTAGTAGCATCTGTACATATTTCTAATATTGCTGCATCTACCTTAGGTTATGGTAATAAATGGGAATATGTAGTACAACAGCCCAATATAGAGGTATGGAAAAAGCTAGAATTACAAAATGATTTTTTTAAAAATAATATAGAAAATATTTATTTAGATTATATTGAAAGTTCCAATCTTTTACTAAAAAATTAATTATGGATAAGTTTTTAAATAAGAAGTCAGAAGAAACAAAAAATGAAGTAAGCGAAGATATTTATGAATTGCTCGAAGTAGTAGAAGATTTCCTATTAAAGAAATCGCATACAAATTGGTTAATTGATATATATAAGTTCGGTGCGAATGTATTTAAGTCTATTCCAGATACTAAATTCAGCTCTATATATCTATTATCAGACGATGATTATTTATTTGAGCATAAGTTCACCAATCCCATAGAATATGAAGACGAGTCTAAAGCTATTTATGAATATCTAATTAATCAATTAAAAATTGGTGAGGTAATAGAAACAAATAAGTATCAAATTTTTAATTTGTCTGATTATAAATTACCTAATAATGGCATCATTATTCCTTTATCTGTATCGACTCGAATATTAGGTTTGGTTGTAATTTCAGCTAATAAGTTAGATTCACTTTCTAATCCAACTATCCTCAAAATAGTGAATACTTTTGCTTCTCTATTGGCTACTTATATTGAAAATTGCTATATAATAAGAGATCTTGACAATACTCAATCATTGCTAGAGCAAAGAATAGCCCAAAGAACCTTCGATTTGACTCAAAGCCAAAGAGAATTGCGTGCAATTATTGATTCTGTGCTGGCTGGTATAATTGTTTATGAGGAAGTTTCTAATAAGATATTAAAAGTAAATCCAATTGCTTTGGAAATATTGAAGGTAAATGAAGAAAATATTATAGGTAGTGATATTAATGATTATTTAGAAAATATTGAAATAGAAGGTAATCAAATACAATTTAATAAGTCAAAAAATTCTTATGAATCTAATATCAAAGACTCTGAGGGTAATATTATACCTATTATTAGAACTACTAATAAGTTATTTCTTTTTAATAAAAATGTAATTATAGAAAGTTTTGTAGATATTAAAGTGCTAAAAGAATATGAACAAGTCTTAAAGGATACTAATGTTTCGTTAGAGCACAAAATAAAAAGTAGAACCGAAGATTTGCAATTATTGATACAAAAATTAAAAATTGAGGTTGCAGAGAGAGAAAGAGCTGAAAAGGAACTTAAAAGATTATTTGAGAGAGAAAAGGAACTTAACGAATTGAAATCTAAATTTGTAAATTTAGTTTCTCATGAATTTAGAACGCCTCTCACTATTATTAAATCTTCTACTCAAATGTTTCAAAAATTTGGTGATAAACTTAATAATGATGAAAAAGATTATTATTATAGAAGAATCATCAAGACAGTCGATTATTTAAATGATTTAATAGAAAACTCATTATTTATTGGGAAAAATGATAATCAAAATTATGATATTAAAAATAATCATATTAATTTACATCAATTTTTTCAGAATTTGATAAGTGAATTTCTCAATTCATTAGATGAAGTTAGGAATATTCGATTACAGAATAATGATCCACTCGAAATAAATAGTGATGAAAGATTATTATATTTGATATGTAGTAATTTATTGACTAATGCTCACAAATACTCACCTATTGATAAAGATATTATATTAGAATACATTTTGATCGAAAATAATCTTTATATTAGGGTAATTGATTTTGGTATTGGAATACCAGAAGAAGATAAGATGAAGGTATTTAATCAATTTTTCAGAGGTTCTAATATTGGTAATACAATTGGCACTGGGCTTGGATTGGCGGTAGTAAAAGAATCCATTGAAAAATTGAATGGAACAATCAAAGTATTTTCTCAAGTAGATGAAGGGACTACATTCGAACTTAGCATACCTGTAAGAATATTTAAGATGAAGTAGTTATGGCACCCAAAATTCTTATTATAGAAGATGAGAAGGAGATAAGAGAAAATATTTCAAAAATTTTTGAATTGTCAGAATATATAGTTTACTCAGCAGATAATGGTAAAACAGGTTTACTAAATGCTAAACAAAACAATCCAGATATAATAATTTGTGATGTAATGATGCCTGAAATGGACGGTATTACTTTTTTGAATATGCTCCATAATGACCCAGAAATGTCTTCTATACCAGTTATTTTTCTAACAGCAAGCAAAAGTGAATCTGATATAAAAGAAGGTCTGAAGTATGGTGCCGATATTTTTATCAACAAGCCTTTTGATATAGATGATTTGATTAGTGCAGTA
>JBDHXE010000011.1:0-26037 GCA_039810525.1 Chlorobiota bacterium
ATAAACGCAGGACTATTTGCTGGTGCTAACTCTTATCTGATTAAACCATTTAACCAAAAGAAAGTACAATATGAAGTTTCAAAATATTTATTTTAATTAGGCTAATTATATGAAATTTTTAGTAGTAGATGATTCACCAACAATGAGAAGAATAGTAATTAACGCCTTAAAAGGCTTTGGTTATAACGATGTAGTTGAAGCTGGTGATGGTTTAGAAGCACTCGATGTTTTAAAAAATGAAGGGAATATCGAATTTGTAGTTACTGAATGGAATATGCCAAATATGACAGGATTAGAGCTTACACAATCAATTCGTAGTTCGCCTCAATTTGGTAATTTGCCGATACTTATGGTTACTACTCGTGGACTCAAACAAGATATAGTGGATGCTTTGAAAGCAAGAGTTAATAATTATGTTGTTAAACCCTTTACTCCACAAGTATTAAAAGAAAAAATTGACGCTATTTTGAATAAATAAGGAATGCAAAAGTGAACCAAAAAGATTTGCAAATATTGCTACGAAAAGCTGACGAATTAAGAGCACTTTTTGTACTTGGACAGCGTGTAATTCCATTTCTCGAAGAAATATTCTTATTTGTTAGTGATATAGAACCTATTTTGAATGAAATAAATACTTCTATTAAAGAAAATTTAAAGAAAATGCCAAAAGCTTCTAAGCAACTTTCTAAAGTAACAGAAGCTACAGAATTAGCAACAACCGAAATTCTTGATATATTAGATGGATTATCTTACAAAAACGATTTGATTAATTCTAATATTCAAAAAATAAATGAATTAGTAAATATTAAAGAAAATAAACCATTAGATTTATTAAAATTATTAATCAATGGTTATAATAATGGCTCCGATCTTAATGGATTTGCAAAACAAATAACTGAATTTGTAAACGTTTATGAAAATAATTTGGATAAAAAAATATCTGATATTCTGACAAATACCAAAGATATTAATAACAGCATTGTAAATGATTCTTCGTCTATTGCGATGTCGCTACAAGTACAAGATATTACTTCTCAACAAATTGCAGCTGTTAATAATTTACTTGAAACTGTACAAGGTAGATTATCTGTCATTATGGAGAAATTTAAAGCCTCTGAATTAGAAAATATTATTAATGATGAATTTGAAAGCCATTATGATAGCAAACCAAAAGTATCTGTAATGCATAGAACAATTGCTTTTGACCCAGATGCCGTTGATTCTTTAGATATTTCTAAAAATAGACAAAATGATGTAGATGAAATATTCCAAAAATCTGAAAATAATATATCTTTGGCCAATGAATCAGAAATAGAATCATCTCAAGATGATATTGATCAATTAATACAGAATTTTGATAGCGAAAAATCAACTGCTCAAGAAACAAAGACTGAAAATGATATAGTGAGCAATGATAATACCAACAACTCAAACAATGATGAGGAGACCAAGGTAGACAATAATATTAATTCAAATGATACTACAGCTATCGAAGACTTAGGAGATTTAGACGATGAAATTTCACAAGATGATATAGATGCACTTTTTGGAAAATTATAAGAGAAAAAATAATGGTAACTTTATTCGATGATCCTGAAATGCAAGAAATTTTTGAAGGTTTTTTAGTAGAGACTAATGAACTACTTGATAATATCTCTCAAGATTTGATGCTATTAGAAAATGACCCAAATGATTTAGATCTTATGAACAGAATTTTTAGAAGTTTCCATACAATTAAAGGAACTTCTTCATTTATGGGATTTGATTCGATTGCCGGTATTACTCATCATGCCGAAGATATTTTAAATAAATTAAGAAAATCCGAATTACAAGTAAATCAACCAATTATAGACGTTTTGTTAGAAGTATATGATTGGATAGTGAGTTTGTTAGAAAAAATTAAAGAAGGAGATACCAAACCATCAGCTGATTATTCTGAAACTATTAACAAAATTGATATTTTGAGAGAAGGTAAAATTCCTTCTGGTTATGAAAGCGATAGTGCTAATAATAGTACTGCTCAAAATGAACCTGAAAATTCAAGCGAAAATACACAACATATTGAAAATGATAATACTTCAATTTTAGACAAAGTGCTTGATAATCGTGATATGTTTGATAAACCCGGTGATTTTACTGATGAGGAGTTAGAACTATTGCAACAAGCTTTTGCAGAAGTAAATAAATCTTTTGGTAATGATAATAAAGTAAACGAAATGCAAACCTCTCTTAATATTGAAGAGAATCATGAACAAGAATATAATGGACCAACAGTTTGGGATACCGAAGAATATAATAATGATACAAACCAAACAATAGAGAATAATAGCGATCAAGAATCACACGAAGATGATGAACATGACCAAGTTGAACAGCATAGTGAAGAATCCAATTCTCATAACGATAGTTCAATTGATGAACCTAAGCATACTATTCAGCATTCAGAAGAAAATACAATCTCTGCTAATCAACCAAGCACATCTTCAATTAATAATGATAAAAGTAATACTAAAGATATTGCTCAAAATAAAGCAAAATCAAATACAGATTCAAAATCTAAGGCATCATCATCGAGTTCAACCGAATCAATAAGAGTAGATGTGCAAAGATTAGAAACATTAATGGACTTATCTGGTGAATTGGTATTAGGTAGAAATAGATTGGCGCAATTAACTAATTTTTTGGAAGCTACATTAGAAGACAAAGAACATATCAAAAATCTCACCGAAACTACTACACAAATTGATTTTATTACAAGTGAAATTCAATCAGCAGTCATGAGAATGAGAATGGTAACTATTGGAAAATTATACCAAAAAGCACCAAGAATAGTTCGAGATTTAGCTAAAGAATTTTCGAAGAAAATTAATCTTGTAGTAATGGGCGAAGAGACAGAAATAGATAGAGGTATAATAGAAGAATTAAATGATCCATTAGTTCATATGATTAGAAACTCTTGCGATCATGGTATAGAATCGCCAGCCGAAAGAAAAGCATTAGGCAAACCCGAGATAGGGACAATTACTCTCGATGCCGAACAAGAGGGGAATAATATTGTACTCAAAATTATAGATGATGGCAAAGGAATGGACCCCGAAAAATTGAAAGCAAAAGCAATTGAAAAAGGAGTTATTACTTATGAACAATCATTGCAAATGAGTAATAGAGAAGCTTTTCAATTGATATTTGCACCCGGATTTTCTACAGCTGCTGTAGTGTCAGCAGTATCGGGTAGAGGAGTGGGTATGGATGTAGTAAGAACTAATATTCAAAAACTTAAAGGTATTATTGATATTGAATCAGAAGTTGGAATTGGTACTACATTTATTATCAAATTACCATTGACACTAGCCATAATACAAGGATTATTAGTCAAAGTTCAAAATGAAATTTACGCTATACCTTTAAGTTCAGTTATCGAAGTAGTATCTTTAGATCAGCACCAAGTAAATACTATTAATTCACAAGAGGTAATTAGAGTACGTGCAGAGGTCTTACCTATAATTAGACTCGATAAAATCTTAAATACTCGCACTATTAAAGATTCATTAGATAAAAGATATGTTGTAAATGTAGGCCTTGGTTTGCAACGAATTGGATTTGTAGTAGATGAATTATTAGGGCAGCAAGAAATAGTGATCAAATCCTTAGGTGAATATTTAGGAGCCATCAAAGGCATTGCTGGATCTACAATAATGGGCGATGGTAGAGTAATTATGATAGTTGATGTAGCACAATTATTAGAAAACATTTATAAATCTGAATTTAGTAATTAAAATATGAATAAAATTAAAATTTTAGTAGTTGACGACTCATTCTTTATGAGAAAAGCAATCTCAAAAATATTAACTACTAATGATACAGAAGTGATAGATACAGCAAAGAATGGTTTGGAAGCAATAGAAAAAGCATTAGTGCTCAATCCCGATGTTATTACAATGGATATTGAAATGCCCGTAATGAATGGATTAGATGCTGTAAAAGGAATTATGGATAAAAAACATATTCCTATTCTAATGCTATCTACAATTACAACCGAAGGTGCTGAAGCAACCGTAGAAGCTTTAGCGCGTGGTGCAGTAGATTTCGTTACCAAAAAAGCCGCTTTTACAGAAATTGATTCTTTGGCCGACGAAATACTTGGCAAGATCAGAGCTATTACATCTAATAAATCTATTAGTTCAAAAATTAGCAGACAGCTACGTATTTCTCGTGAAAAATTAGAAGCAACTAGGAGCGAATTTCAAGATCTAATTAAAGACAATATACCAGTTGCTGAAAATATCAAAAGTGCTAAAAGACCTGAACCAAATAATATTAATTTAGTAGTAATTGGAATATCAACAGGTGGCCCTGCCGCTCTGAATGAATTTGTGCCAAAACTATCAGACAAAATACCCGTACCTATTGTAGTAGTGCAACATATGCCACCTTTCTTTACTAAATCTTTAGCAGATAGATTAAATTCAAATTCTGCAATAAATGTGAAAGAGATAGAAGACGATGAGAAACTACTACCCGGATATATGTATATTTGTCCGGGAGGTAAACAAACAATTTTAAATAAATATTTTAAAGTCAATGTTACCGATGAACCTAAGCAAGAGCTATTTAAACCATCTGTAAATGTAATGCTTAATTCAGCAATAGATGCTTTCAACAAAAATATTGTTGGAATAATAATGACTGGAATGGGCAGCGACGGCTCTAAAGCATTAAAAAGACTAAGTGAGGTTGGTGGATATGTAATATCACAAGATATTGATTCGTGCGTTGTAGCTGGTATGCCAAAATCAGTAATTGATTTAAATATAGCTAATGAAATACATCCATTATCCGATATGGCAAACGTAATTAATTCTTTGTTCCAAATAAAATAATATATATGGAAAACTTTAGCTTTGATAATGAATTTGATAGTGAAAATGATTCAGAACATTTTGATGATAGCGATGAGCCATTCTTTTCAGTAGATGAACTGAATGAAATGTTAAGTGAACAGAAAACTAATGATGAAACCAAAAAGATTTATCAAAAAATTACTGGAATAGTAGAAGAAAATCAAGATAACATAGTAAAAGCTAATGAACTCAAAGACAATATAAATGATTATGAACTAGAAAACATATTAAATTACGATGAAGATAAGCGGAAAAGAGATTTCTATGAAAATTCTATACAAGAATTAAATAATGAAAATGCCCATCAAGCAATTTTCAATGATTTTCTAAAATATCCTAAAATATCAGGACGTAAAAATATTGTTGATACAGGTAATCTAATTCCACAAAAAATTATTAATGATACTAAAAAAATAGTAGAAATTAAAGACGAAGAACCAGATCAAAAAGGACATCATACCTCAATTGAAATTATAAGAAATGAATTAGAAGAAATTGAATCAATTATTGTATATTGTAAATGTGGCGAAAAAACTGTAATTAAATTTGATTACGAAGCTAATGATAGTAATGAAGACACTATTTCAACTAAAACTAATATTAACCCATTCACCGTAGAAGAAGTAAAGATTGATACAAACGATAAGGACAATCAATACTCAATTTGAGTATGTAGATTGATTTCCTCCAAAATTGAACTAACTTTCAGACAATTACTCAAATCCCCATCATAAACAATTGCCTTACCTTCATTATGCACTTGTAAAGTTAATTGCTCTGCTTCAGACAGCGATTTACCCGTTGCTTTCATAATTTGTGAAATTACCTCATCGAAAGAATGCCATTCATCATTAAATAAAATCACCTTAGTAGAATTTGTAATATCACTATTAGATAATATATCCTCTAAAACTTCAGATTCGGTTATTTGATCTATCATATATTTAAAATTAAAAAATTAATATTTACAAAAATAATAATTAGAATTTAAATTTAAAAATGTTGTTTAGAATCTGATTCTTTTGTATTTTGCATAGTTTATTAACAACAATTTAAAATCTTTTATTTTAATATCAATTTACAGTAGAATATATTAAAAATTTGGTAGATAGTATGTATGAACTTATAAAATTTGTTCCAATGTTCCCTCTAATTGGATTTTTGTTTTTGGGATTATTTGGTAAAAAAATAAAATCTGAGCCACTTAAAGGCTGGATTGCCAGTATTATGGTAGGTATTTCTTTCTTAATTACCTCTACGATTTTTTTTCACCTACTTGAAAATCAAAGTGATGCGCCAATAATAGTCCCTCTTTTTCTATGGATAGGGGTTGGCAATTTTGTGGTTGATTTTGGTTTCCAAGTTGATCAATTATCTTTAACTTTTACTATGTTTATAACTGGGATTGGCTTCCTTATACATGTTTATTCAATAGGTTATATGCATGGCGATAGAAGTTTTTATAGATTCTTCTCATATTTGAATTTATTTATATTTATGATGCTAAATTTAATTTTAGGTAGCAATTATCTTCATACATTTCTTGGTTGGGAAGGTGTTGGCTTGGCTTCATATTTATTAATAGGCTTCTGGTATGATAGGAAATTTGAAGGTGTTAATATAACTTGGACTGGTGATGCTGGTATGAAAGCATTCATTGTCAATAGAATTGGTGATGTTGGTTTTCTGATTGCAATATTTTTAATTTATACTACCTTCAATACTTTGAATTACCAAGATGTTGCTGATAGTGCATTTGCTAATTATTCTATGTATATTAATTCTGGAATAATCACAGCTATTACTTTATTGATGTTTTTAGGTTGCACAGGTAAATCTGCTCAGCTTCCATTAGCAGTTTGGTTGCCCGATGCTATGGCAGGGCCAACCTCTGTATCCGCCCTTATACATGCTGCTACTATGGTAACTGCTGGAATTTTTTTGGTAGCAAGAAATTCAGTATTATTCTCGTTATCAGAAACTGCGATGACTACTGTGGCTATTGTAGGAGCTATTACAGCTATATCTGCGGCTTCAATAGGTCTGGTACAAAATGATATCAAAAAAGTCCTTGCATATTCTACTGTTTCTCAGCTCGGATTTATGTTTGTAGCACTAGGAGTAGGAGCATTTTATATTGGAGTTTTCCATGTAATTACACATGCATTCTTCAAAGGACTTTTATTCTTAGCTGCTGGCTCTGTAATTCATGGTATGCACCACGAGCAAAATATAAAAAAAATGGGCGGCTTAAAGAAATATATGCCCACTACAGCTTGGACTTTCTTAGTTGGTACTTTTGCAATTGCAGGTATACCAATTTTCGCTGGTTTTATGTCTAAAGATGAAATATTATGGTATGCATGGTCAAGTGAAAGTGGAAGTTGGATGCTTTGGGTTATATTGGCAATAGCTGCATTATTTACAGCATTTTATATGTTTAGATTATATTATTTAACTTTTGAAGGCGAAGAAAGATTCAATCACAAACATGTGCACCCACATGAAAGTCCCAAAATTATGACAATTGTATTAGTGATTTTAGCATTCTTTTCAACTATCGGAGGATTTATTAATGTCCCTCCTGCACTTATGCCATGGTCTCACTCAGATCCACTTTTAAAATCATGGCTTAGCCCTATATTTGCTAATGCTAATACTATTTTAGGTCATAGTTCTCACCATGGAATAGATATAATGATGTATGTACTTATGATAATAGCCACTGCTGTAGCATTTGCAATGTGGTATTTAGCGAAAAAATGGTATTTAGATCCTCAACTATCTAATCCAAAGCAATTAGTAAATTCTAATAAATCATTCTATAATCTACTTCTTAATAAATATAGATTAGATGAATTTTATACCGTTGTTATAGTTAACCCAATCAAAAATATGTCAGAATCAATGCTATGGAAAATAATTGATGTTAATATTATTGATGGAGTTATTAACGGAACAGCAAAAGTTATTTTATCTACAGGCTCAAGTTTGAAATTAATCCAAACTGGTATAGTGCAGAATTATGCTATTTTAATGACAGTAGGTATTTTGATTGTTTTAGGTTGGTTTATTTTTGCTTAATTTAATTTGTAAAATATAAGAAAGAATATATATGACAGCATTATTTATTACATTATTTTTACCCTTATTTGGGGCAATATTATTACTTTTTTTGGGTAATAATGCTAAGGTAATCAAAAATACTGCACTTGGTATTTCAGTAATTACCTTTATAGTATCTTTGTTCCTTTATTTTTCGTTCGATCAAACCAATCCAGATTTTCAGTTTGTTTACGAATATATTATGGTATCACGATTTGACGCTGGATTTAGAATCGGCCTAGATGGTATGTCTATACTTTTAGTTATGTTAACTACATTTATTTCTCCAATTGCTATACTTTCATCGTTCGAAACTATCAAGAAAAGAGATAAAGAATATTATTTTTTAATATTGATATTGCAATTTGCTATGACAGGTGTTTTTGTTGCCTTGGATTTATTCCTATTTTATATGTTCTGGGAATTAATTCTAATACCAATGTATTTTATTATTGGTTTATGGGGTGGTAAAAATAGGATATATGCAGCTGTTAAGTTCTTTATTTTTACGGCAGTTGGTTCATTATTTATGCTTGTAGCTATAGTATGGGTTGCCTATTATGTAGGCACTGTGGTGCTTCATTTACCCGGTGGATTTACTTCTAATTATTTTGTACTTAAAGAATATACTAAATTAATACCTGCAAATATACAAGGATGGTTATTTTGGGCATTTGCACTCTCATTCTTTATTAAAGTGCCATTATTTCCAGTACATACTTGGTTGCCCGATGCTCATACAGAAGCACCTACGCCGGGCTCAGTAATATTAGCTAGTATATTGTTGAAAATGGGTACTTACGGTCTAATTAGATTTAACTTAGAATTGTTTCCTAATACTTCAATTGAATATGCATCAATTATCTCAAGCTTAGCTGTAATCGGCATTATATATGGTGCTTTGGTAGCTATGATGCAGACAGACTTTAAGAAATTAATTGCTTATACATCTGTATCGCATCTTGGGTTTGTAGTGCTTGGTATATTCTCTATGACACTAAATGGCGTACAAGGCGCAATTATTCAAATGATTAATCATGGGCTTTCTACTGGTCTCCTCTTCTTATGTGTTGGATTTTTATACGAAAGACGACACACAAGACTAATCGCTGATTATGGTGGTATAGCTAAAGTGATGCCTAAATTTTCGGTTGTGTTTGGTATTGCAATGTTTGCTTCGATTGGATTACCTGGATTAAATGGATTTGTAGGTGAATTTTTGACTCTGATAGGTGCATTTGAATCTAAAATCCTAAATAACCATTGGTTTACAATTTTTGCAACAACTGGTGTTATTTGGGCAGCATGCTATCTATTATGGATGTACCAAAGAGTAATGTATGGCACTAATGATAATCCATTAAATCATAACCTTAAAGATCTAAAACTTTCAGAATATATTATGACAGTACCTTTAATTATTTTTATAGTATGGATTGGAATTTATCCTCATACATTTCTAAAAGTATCCGATCTTTCGGCCAAACAAACTGTAAACAAAATTGATATGATTAAGTTTAACAGACAAACATACGAGTTACCTACTTTAAATAAAAATATAGAAAACAAAGATTTAGAAAATAATACTAAATAGAGAATGATTATGATGAACGAATTTATTTTAGGACTTCCACTTTATATAGCATTTGCACTTTCGGTTATAGTAATTTTGATTGATTCTTTTAGTGGTAAAAATAAAACCATTACATTTTATTATACTATAATATCTTTTGTTGCAATAATTGCTTCTGCTTTTTATATTACGACTTTACCTTTAGATAGTTTTACATCAATAGATAAAACGTCCCTAATTACTAAAGGAATGATCAGTTATGGCGGCTACGCTAATTTGTTTGATATTATATTCGCTCTTGGTGGTTTGCTGACTATTCTAGCAGGTATGCCATATTTAAGGAAAGAATTCGATGATTACAAAGAATTTTATACCTTAACGTTATTTTCTGTCTTTGGTATGATGGTAATTGCCCATGCTAACCATCTTATAATGATTTTTATTGGAATAGAAATTATGTCTATTTCATTTTATGTACTTTCTGGATTTATTAGAAATAAAATTAGTTCAATTGAAGCTGCACTTAAATATTTCCTTTTAGGTGCTTTTTCTACAGGATTTTTGTTATATGGTATAGCAATGATATATGGAGCTACACAAACAATGTATTTAAATGATATTACTGCTTCTATACAATCTGGCCAAGCAAATTTGTATTTCCTTAAAATTGGATTTGCTTTATTGGCAGTTGGATTATCATTCAAAATGGCAATATTTCCTTTTCACCAATGGGCTGCAGATGTATATAGCGGTGCACCTTCTATAATATCTGGATTTATGAGTACAGCTGGTAAGATTGCTGCCGTAGCAGCTTTTGTAATTATTGGTAAAAGTATGTTACCTGAATTACCACAAGATGCACTATCAGATGTTGCTATCAAAACAAAAGAATATATTGCCAATGCACAAATGATTATTGCACTTTTAGCCGCAGTTACTATGATATTTGCAAATATTGTAGCTCTTATTCAAAAAAATATAAAAAGAATGCTTGCTTATTCATCAATTTCTCATGCTGGATATCTACTAATGGGTATAGTTGCCAATAATGCAGATGGTTGGAGTGGTATTATTTTCTATTCAGTAGCATATACTTTTATGCAAATTGGAGCATTTGTAATTGCAAGTATTTTAGAGAAAAATGATAACTACTTAAATATTGATGATTATTCTGGTTTAAGCAAAAAGCACCCTATGTTAGCAGGCGCTATGTCAGTTATTATGTTTAGCTTAACAGGTATGCCACCTTTTGCTGGATTCCCTGGTAAATATGCTTTATTCGTATCAGCTATTGATGCTGGATATACTTGGCTCACCGTAGTCGCTGTAATCGGTACTATTATATCTTTGTTCTATTATATTGGACTTATATTAAATATGTATTTCAAAGAAGTAGGGTCAGTTGAAATTGGAGAAATTAGACCAGGAACAGCTACTATATCTGTTGCTCTTTCTGTGTTGTTTGTATTATTATTAGGTATTTTCCCTGGTTTTATTATTGATTTTGCTGTTAAATTATTTTAATTTAAATTAAATAAATGAGGATTTAAAAATGGCAGTTCATCATTGCGATGTAGCAGTTATAGGTAGCGGACCCGGAGGTTATGTTGCCGCAATTCGTGCTTCACAATTAGGACTTAAAACAATTTGTATAGAGAAAGGAGATGTTGGTGGTGTATGTCTAAACATCGGTTGTATCCCAACAAAAGCCTTATTGAAAAGTGCTGAATATATGCACTTTCTGAACCATTCTTCTGATTTTGGATTTAATATCAGTAATGTTGATATTGATTTCCCGAAAGTTATCGAGCGATCTAGAAAAGTAGCTGGTCAAATGAGTAAAGGTGTTAGTAGTTTATTCAAAAAATATAAGGTAGATACTATTGCTGGAACAGCTAAAATTGAAAACAAATATAAAATAAATGTTTTTGATAAAGATAACAATTTAATAGATGAAGTAGTCCCTAAAAATATTATTATTGCTACTGGTGCTAGACCAAGAGTAATGCCCGGTATAGAAGTAGATAGAAAAAATATAATGACAAGTACAGAAGCTTTATTTAGGCAATCTGCTCCTAAATCTTTGATTATTATGGGTGCTGGTGCTATAGGTATCGAATTTGCATATTTTTATAATGCTTTTGGCACTCAAGTTACAATTGTTGAATATTTAGATAGAATATTACCTATAGAAGATATAGATATTTCAAAAGAACTTGAAAGACACTTCAGAAAATATGGAATTACTTTAAAAACTAAATCAAAAGTTATTTCTGCTAAATCTACCAAAAATGGTGTAGAAGTTGTAATTGAAAATGAAGGCAAGCAAGAAACATTGATAGCTGATGCAGCGCTCAATGCAATTGGTATTCAAGCTAATACTGAAGGTATTGGTCTTGAAAATGTAGGTATCGAATTAGAAAGAGGATTTATTAAAGTTGATAAATTCTGCAAAACTAATGTTGATAATATTTATGCTATTGGAGATGTTGCTGGTGCTCCATGGTTAGCTCACAAAGCCTCAGCAGAAGCTATTTCTGTTGCTGAAAATTTGGCTGGTCATCACAATGATGGTATTGATTATACTAATATACCGGGCTGTACCTATTGCAATCCACAAGTAGCATCTGTTGGATTAACAGAACAAAAAGCAAGAGATATGGGCTATGATGTCAAAATTGGTAAATTCCCATTTACCGCATCTGGCAAAGCTCACGGTATTGGAGAAGCGAAAGGATTTGTTAAATTAGTTTTTGATGCTAAATACGGAGAGTTGTTAGGTGCACACATGATAGGCCCAGAAGTTACAGAAATGATAGCTGAAATGGGGTTAGCTAAATCATTAGAAGCAACTGCTCCTACTATATTCAAAACTATTCATGCTCACCCTACATTGTCAGAAGCAATTATGGAAGCAGCAGCACAAGCTTATGGTGAAGCTGTAAATATTTAATTAATCCATAATTATAGATATTTCCAAATCCTCCTATATATAGGAGGATTTTTTTAAAAATTAAGATTTACCTAAATTACTGTGGGATAATATAAAATAATAAATTACTAATTGCATAATATCTATACATTGTAAAAATCACCAATCCTCTACTCATTGTTATATAATTAATACTAAACCAATTTTAATTGTATCGTAATTTAGAGTTTGCTCAGATGAAAATGGAGCATATCCACTTGATCTTCTAAACTCTGTCATTATAATAGATACTAAATTTTTGTAAAGTATTTTAATATATGGGTAATAATTTCCAAATTCTTCTTGTAGCTCTCTCTCAAATAATTCAGGTCCTCTTTGTAATACATTATCTATTATCCAAGAACCCATCCATGGGAAAAATTGAAAATCAGGAAAATAATATGAATGCTCATAACTAGCTTCTATATTCATTATATCCCAAACTTGAAAAGTAATACCAGTTTTGTACAAATTCCCAAATTTGAACCTTTCATCAAATCTTTTAATAAAACTAATATCTAATGAATCTCCTGAGAAATAATCTACATCTGCTCTTAACCAAGTAAATGCAGTAGAATGATTGAAATAAAGCCTATTCTTATTTACATTAATTCCGAAACCATCATTTAATCCAAAACCAAATCTCCAAGCATCAGTTACTATACCATCTAAATCAAATTTAAAAGTTTTAAAATTAGTGGACATATTACTTAAGAATAAATATTCTCCTTGATGAGAGAAATTATTTTTAAATTTAATCTTTTCATTTACTCTTACAAATCCATAATAAAAATCAAGATTATGTATTTCTGAAAATTTAGTAATAGTTTTCTGATTTATATCTGTAAATGACCTCCCATAATTTGCTGATACTAATATTTGATTCTTTACATAATTTGGCATCGAATAAAAATTCTTAACAAATAATTCCCATCTACTCTCGCTTTCTACTAATACATCATCTGAATATAAAAACTCAAAACTGAATAAAAGTATAACCATTAATAATATTAATTTCATTCTTATTATTATAATTTATTTATATTTAAAATTGGTTTTATCACAAACATCAAAATTATGAAAAACTTGTTAATTATTGCATATTATTTCCCCCCATCTGGTGGTCCGGGTGTACAAAGAGTACTTAAGCACATACAATACTTACCCAATTATGGATACAACCCTATTGTGCTTACAGTAGAAAACGGCCAATTTCCAGCTAAAGATGAATCACTATTAAAAAAAATCCCCGATAATATATTAGTATATAGAACTAAAATATATGAACCTTACGATATATACCGCTTCTTTACAGGCAAGAGTCAAAACGTTGCAGTAGATGTAAACGTAATTCATAAAGATGATACTAAATTAGATATAAAAGAAAGAATTGCAGAATTTATAAGAGCTACATTCTTTATACCAGATGCTCGAATAGGGTGGACTTTTACAGCTAAAAGTAAAGCACTACAAATAATCAAAGAGCATAAAATAGAAGCCATATATAGTTCATCTCCACCGTATACTGCCTCTATGATAGGGAGATTTATTAAAAGAAAAACAAAGCTGCCATGGATAGCTGGATTTAGAGATCCATGGACTGATTTTTTAACATCTCCAAAAAGATGGTTCTTACCAAAACTTATAGATAAATCTTTCGAAAAAAGTGTATTTAACGAAGCTAATTACATAGAGGTTGCTTGGCAAGGCATTACTAAAGATACCTTACAGAAATATCCAGATCTTAATAAAAATAAATTTATCCATATACCAAACGGATTTGATAGTAGCGATTTTATAAAAATTCCGAAGCAAAACAACAATAAATTTACAATTACTTATACTGGTTCGATGTATGGTAGGAGAAATCCTGATGCACTTTTTAGAGCTATTAATCAACTAATAACCGACAATAAGATACATAAGGAATTATTTCAAATTAATCTTATAGGAAGATTTGGCGAAGAAGTTCATTATATGATTCAAAACTCCAGCTTTGTGGATTCGATAAAAGTTGTTAATTACTTACCACATAGTGAAAGTATAATTGAATTACAGAAAGCAGACATACTTCTATTAATTGTTGACGAAGCCAAAGAGAGCGAAGAAATTGTACCGGGCAAAGTTTATGAATATATTGGTATCAAAAGACCAATACTTGCAATAGCTCCCGAAAATAGTGCAATTGCAGAACTATTAAAAGAGACACAAGCAGGATTATTAGCTCATCAATCTAATATTAATGGAATTGCAGATAATTTTCTTAATTTCTTTAAAAAATGGCAAAATAAAGAACTACTTTATCAACCAAATGATGAAGCAATTTCAAAATATGAACGAAAAAATGCCGCAAAAGACTTAGCAGAACTCTTCAATCAAATAATTGGATAAATTATACGTTAATACTAATGATTTAAATAAATTACGGTTACAAGAAAATGCCAATATATTGTTATAAATGCGATAATTGTGGTAAGACTTTTGAAATTAAGCAATCAATTAAAGATAAACCTATTGAGTTTTGTCCTGACTCTACTTGCAGAGATAAGAACAATGAAAAAGGAAAAGTACATAGAGTAATTAGCAAAAATATAGGATTACTTTTTCAAGGTTCTGGTTTTTATATTACTGATTATCCGAACAAGTTAAATCCGAACAATCATTCTAGTAATATAAATACTACTGCAAGCTAATTTTTTAAAAAATAATACAAAAGGCTACTTAATAACTTAAGTAGCCTTTTTTTACTTTGAAATCATATTGTAGCTTTATCTTACAATATTAAATGGTAAGTTATAGAAATTGTTATCACTATTAATCAATATCATATAAGAACCAGCACTCAAATCCTTTACATTAATTAGTTCATTTGAAGGTAATGTTTGTTCTTTAATTAATTTGCCGCTCATATTATAAATTTTAATATTAATTTCGTTAGATGAAAGTATATTTCCTTCTAATTTAATAAAATCAGTGCTTGGGTTAGGGTAAATCTTCAAATTATCATAAGATATTTTATCATTTACACTTGTTGGTAAATCATTAGTAATAAGAACTTTATTGTTATAATTAAAATCATTATCGAAACCAGAGCATATAGCTAAATTTAAATCGCTTTCACTTATATTATTAATAAAATTACATTTTCCACTTAAAGGTATAATTGTTTCTAATTCATCAGTTTTAGTATTATAAATTCTATAATCAGAATTTATTGTGCAAGCATAAAGATTATTATTGTGATAAATAACTGATGTAGGACCATTCATAACATAATTTGTAGCTAAATTATATTGATTAACTTCATTAGTATTAATATCAACCATAGTAACTGTGCCTTTATTAGCCGATAAAGAAATTAATTTGCTATCTGTAAAAAGTAATTGAAAAGGATTGTCTATTTCTATTAAATTTTCTAATTTGAAGTCAACCATATGTCCAATAGGACCGTAGTTTAAATAATATTTATTGTCACTATTATCATAATAACTAAATGCTAAACCAATACCTTTTGGATCAGTATAATATTTTAAATTAGAGACTTTTCCGAATCCATTTAACTTCTGTAAAACCATACCGCTTACTAAATTGATTACATATATCGAATCTTTATTTTCGCTATTATTTTTTACTACCAACAAATGACCACCTGCAAAATCTAAAGCTGTAGCATTAATATTAGCTACATCATTATCTTCTACATTGTAATTTTCATAAGAATAAGATTTTATTACATCTTTATGAGCTATATAAATTAGTTTATTATCTTTATCAATTGCAGGAATAAAAGGTAAATTAAACGAATTAAATTCAAATTCAAATTTTTTAATAGTTTGATTATCTTTAATTATCCACCAACTTGGATTTTCATCACCATCATCAAAAATACCGTTTTTATTACTATCTAATCCATTACATATAACATTGATAGTACCATCTAAATTTGCTACCCATAAAGGCACATAACCAACATCAAAAGTTGAATAAGTATTTTTATAAGTACTAGTTTCATAAATTTCCACAATATTCGATGCTGAATAATCACTATTATATATACCTGCTACAGCAATAGTATTATTATCTAATTGCTCTAAACCTTCAAGGTGCAAATTATTTTTAGAATTAATTATAGATTCCAAAGCACCAGTTTCAATATCAAAAATTCTAAAGTCTTCCGCATAGGTTGTTACATATAATTTTCCATCAACTACTTTTAAATCTCTTGGACCATTATATCCAGTAGTACCTAAATTAAAGCTTCTAACTTCTTTAGATTCTAAATCAACACCTTTAACAATATTTGAAAAATTAACAGTTGCGAAAATTCTACCATTACTATACGCAATGTCATTGCCCGTATCTCCTAATAAAATACTATCAGAAAGTGCAAAATCAAATTTATGATCGATTGCTCCATAATAAAGTTTAGATTGGCTTTCACCAAAAGGACCAA
This sequence comes from Chlorobiota bacterium, assembly GCA_039810525.1. GTDB lineage: Bacteria > Bacteroidota > Ignavibacteria > Kapaibacteriales > UBA2268 > JBDHXE01. The sequence continues at coordinate 17,004 of JBDHXE010000011.1, forward strand.
CTGTTAATGCAGCAATACTAATACCTTGGTCACCTTGATAATAAATACAATTCATCAAGTTAGTACCAATTTTGATAGTTTGAAGAACCTGATTATTACTTAAATTGATAACGGACAATTGACCATTACTATTATCATCATTTGATGAAACTAATAAATGACCAGCAATATATTCTAACCCATTAGCAGAAATATTACTAATATTATCATCAATTACAGAATAATCATCTAAACTAATTGAAACTATACCGCTTAATAGTGGCATATAAAGAATATGTCCAACTTTATCAACTGCTACTCTTATAGGTAAGTAATTAGTAAAATCATTAAAAGTAAATACTTTTTCAGATGAGTATTTATCATTGTCTTTGTTGTAGGAAACATACCATAAAGATGGGTATTCATCCCCATCATCGTAATTAAAATCAAAATCTAAGTCTTGACCTAAACATACCACATAAAATCCATTATCATCTATCTTAAAGATGTTGTTAGGACTTATGCCTACTTTTACTTCAGCCTTATAATCATAGTAAGTAAAAGCAAACACACTATTTATAGAAATAGTAAAAAGAATGAAAGTAAGTACTTTCTTTAACATTATAAACTCCTAAAAATATTAATAAAAAAGCGGAGATTTATGCCGCTCCTATTCGTTTGTTTCTTCGCAAACTACACTGCACTGGTCAGTATGAGCAATATTTTGCAGGTCTTCTGGCTCTGACTTTATCCTTATCTGCTGCCTTCCCATAAAATTATTACAGTGACATCCTTTCGGAACGCAGAATCGTCCATCATTACAGCGGCGAGACCGCAGAAGATTTACACTTCTTTCCCTTACAAATCTGCTATTATTTATAACAAATTTTACAAAATATCCTTTTTATTAACGGTTAAATTAGAAAATAAGTGAAATATTTATTAAAAAATATTAAATTTGTTTTTTGATTTTTAAATAAATTGGAATAATAATGATAAGAGTGAAAATATTAGAAATAATCACATTAGCTTTAGTAATAATTCACCCAGCATTTGCCAAGAAAGTATTTACTTTCCAAGATGCAATGAAATTTAAATCTGTTGCTGGGCAGAAAATATCCAATGATGGTAAATGGATCCAATTTGTAGCAAATCCAGATAGAGGAGATGGTAATTTAATAATCCAATCAACCAAAGATACTACCCATTATAATATCGAAAGAGGTGCATACGGAGAATTCTCTGATAATAGCAAATGGGTAGCTGCTAAAGTACTACCCAAACAAATAGATCTAGCTAACGCAAAGACTCCAGCAGATGCACCTAAGAATAGCCTTAGCTTACTAAATATTAGTACTTCTAAAGTTATTGAAATTGAATCAGTAAAGTCGTTTAAATTTACTAACGATGCAGAATGGCTTATTTATCATAAATTTGAAAACAAAGATGATAAAAGCGAAAAATTCAAAAAGAAAAAAATTGGAAGTACGCTTGTATTAAGGCATTTATTTACAGGAACGGAAATACCAATAGAGAATGTTACAGAATTTGTAGTAGATTCCAATTCTAATTTTGTATTTTACACTATTTCGTCTGCAAATGGCAAAAGAGATGGAGTATATGTTCGTAAATTAAAAGAGCATTTCGCACCAGAATTAGCAATCAATACATCAGAAAATAACTACTATTCTGCTTTATCATGGTTAGATAATATTGGCTTATTAGCATATATTACTGGTAGCTTAAGAAAAGATGGTACCACTGACAACGGTAATATTTATTATTGGGATTCTAATAAACCCGAAACAAAGAGAATATTACTGAATTCAAGCGCAATTAATAATTTATATTATATCCCATCAATCAATAAGTTACAATGGACTGATGATGGTAGCAAATTATTTTTTGGATTCAAACCAATTGCCGAAAAAGACACTATACCAGACGAAGATATTAAATTTACTGATTCCACATTTTTTAATATAGATTCTATACTTTACAATGCAGATGATCAAATATGGCATTGGAAAGATGATAGAATTGGCACATATCAAAAAAAATGGTGGGACGATAATAAAGATAGAACCTTTACTGGGATAATTGATATAAGCAAAGGTACACACTTATTATTGGCTAATGATACTATAACTTCTATACCTTATACCGATAACTCATCATTTGCTATTGGGTACAATGAAATTAAATATAGCAAATTAATACTTTATGATGGCTGGTATTATGATTTATATTCTATTGACTTAACTACTGGGCAAAAAACTTTAATCGTTGATAAAATAGCTGAACCAGCTCATATTTCTCCCAAAGGAACGTATATTATTTACTTTAAAAATAAAAATTGGTACGTATATAATAATTTAACAAAAGAAAACGCTTCTTTGACAGGCAACCTAAAAATACCTTTTTATGATGTAGACAATGATTTACCAAAACAACCAGATAGCTATGGTATTGGAGGTTGGTACAAAGATGAGCGTTTTGTGTATATTAACGAAAAATATGATATATATCAATTTGCACCGGGAGAGCCCGGAGCATTTATTAATTTTACAGCGGCAGTAGGCCGTACTAATAAAATTCAGTTTAGAATTATAAACCTTAATAAAGATAAAAAATACTATAACTCAAAAGATACACTATTTGCAAATGCTTATTTTGAAGATTATAGGACAAATAATATATATTTTTTTGAAACTAATATAGCTGGCGGTATAAATTTAAGTCTAGAGAATCAAACAGATTTTGTAAAAGGTAAAAATTTTACATTGCTTGGTAGAGCTAAATACACCAATGATTTAATTTTTTCGAGAGAGAGTTTTGAAGAGTTCCCTGATATTTGGTACGGTGATTTATTCTTAAACAAAACAAAAAAAATTACTAATATTAACCCTCAAATGAAAGATTACATTTGGGGATATTCAGAACCTTTAGAATGGATTTCTGCACTAGGAGATACTATTAAAGGCTATATTATCAAACCAGATAATTATGATGCTAAAAAGAAATATCCTGCATTAGTATATTTTTATGAAAGATTTTCAGAATATACCTACAAATTCTATCAGCCCAGAATCAATCATAGACCAATATACCAAACTTACTTAGGAGATGGATATTTAATATTTGTGCCAGATGTAATTTACAGAGCTGGAAGACCCGGACAAGATGCTTATGATTGTATTATACCCGGTATGGATACATTGATAGCTCGAGGAATAATAGACAAAAATAAAGTAGTAATACAAGGACATAGTTGGGGTGGTTATCAAACCGCTTACTTAGCAGCCACAACTGATAGATTTGCGGCAGCAGCAGCTGGTGCCCCTGTGGGTAATATGACAAGTGCATATAGTGAAATACGTTCAGAATCAGGTTTGGCACGCCAATTCCAATATGAAAAATATCAAAGTAGAATTGGAGGTAATTTATGGGATTCATTAGATAGTTATTTGAGAAATTCACCAGTCTTTCAATTAAAAAAGGGAACTGTCCCATTGTTGATATTACACGGTAATGTAGATGAAGCTGTTCCATTTCCTCAAGGTGTTGAATTGTTTTTGGCATACAAAAGGCTGAATAAACCAGCAGTATTAATAGAATATGACAAGGAGCCACACCATCCAAGAAAATACGAAAATAAGTTAGATTGGCAAATCAAAATGAAAGAATGGTTCGACTATTTTGTTTTTCACAAGTCTGAACCTAAATGGATAATTGATGGACTACCATATAATGGAAGGAGATAATAATTATGAAAACAGAAATTAGAGAAATAGAATCTAAACAAGATAGATTACGATTTGTAAAATCTCAATGGGCATTTTACAAAGGAGACGAAAATTTCGTACCCCAATTAATAATAGACAGAATGAAACTTATTGATGTCAATAAAAATGCTTTTTACAAACACGCTAAATTAAAATTATATATTGCTGAACGTAATGGTACTATTGTTGGGAGAATTGCTGCTATTGTAAATGAATTACACAACTCTACACACAACGATAAAGTTGGATTTTTTGGATTTTTTGAATGTGAAAACGACCAAGAAACAGCTACATTATTATTTGATGCAGCTGCCAATTGGTTAAAATCACAAGGTTGCGATATAATTCGAGGACCAATGAATCCTTCAATTAACGATGAGCTTGGTTTGCTAATTGAAAACTTTGATGAACCACCTATGATTTTGATGACCTATAATCCTCCATATTATAGAGAATTAATAGAAAATTATGGTTTTTTGAAAGCAAAAGATCTATATGCGTATAAACTTAGATATTCAGATTTCGCTACTGATAAACTCAAGAGAATGGTTAGTTTAATTACTGAAAGGCATCAAATTACATTTAGAAACGTCGATTTTAAAAAGAACTTTAATCGAGATGTTGCCTTAATAAAAGAAATATATAACAAAGCATGGCAGCCAAATTGGGGGTTTGTAAAATTAACCGATGCTGAACTAGATCAATTAGCTAATGATCTTAAACAAATTGCCGAGCCAACTTTAGCTTTTTTTGCTTATGTGAAAGGGCAGTTAGCAGGATTTCACTTGTCTTTACCAAATTTTAATCAAGTATTTATTCACAACAAAAATGGAAGTCTGTTAGGAGCCTTATGGCATATTTTTACCAAAAAGAAAAAAATATCACAGGTTAGAATTATTATTTTAGGTGTGTTACCAGAGTTCCAAAGAACAGGTGTAGATGCTGCTATATACGAGCAAAGCGGATTTAGAGCACATTTAAAAAATATGGAAGATGCAGAAGCTAGCTGGATACTTGAAGACAACGAAATGATGAATAAAGGGCTTACAATGACTTTGAATGGTAAAATTTATAAAAAATATAGAATATTTGATAAAGAAATATGATAGAAGTAATTACAATAGATTTTTGGGATACTTTATTTGATTCCTCAAACGGATTAAGCAGAAATGCCTCCAGACAACACGTTCTATTAGAAGAGATATCTAAATATGGAATGAAACTAAGTGATAATGATTATGAAAATGCACTCAAATCATCTTGGGAATTTTTTAATAATATATGGGTTGAAGAACAACGAACACCATTAACTGAAGAAACAATAGAATTCTTATGGAACTCACTAAACTTACCTTATAATCAATATAGTATTGATAGAATTGCAAAAGTTTTCAAAGATTCAATTTTAGATTACCCACCTAAACTGATAGATGGTATAGTTGAATTTCTTCAGAAATATAGTGATAAATATCAATTTGGCTTAATTTCAGACACTGGATTTAGCCCCGGTTCAGTATTAGTTGAACTATTAGAAATGAACGATATAGCCAAGTATTTCAAAAGTTATAGTTTTTCAGATGAAACAGGAGTTGCCAAACCAAATCCAAAAGCATATTTCAAAATTTTAAATGAATTAAATACAAATACAGAAAATGCACTACATATCGGAGATAATGAAAACACTGATATTATTGGAGCGAAATCTATTGGGATGAAAGCTATTAGATTTGATAAATTCAAATCTAATAATTTTATGAAAACTAATTCATACAATACTATTGCAGACTATAGATGTAACAGTTGGGCTCAGATATCTTCTATATTTGATAGTTTCCCTGAGATTAAATAATACTATTCTTCTATGTACTATCATAGCAACAGAAGCTATCTCATAAGTAAGATTTATATATTTTCGTTCATATTTCCTTATTTTGAAAAATGGTAGTGCAGGAACAAGTCATCCTACACCTTTCGGAAGTGTAGGACGATTGGGAAGAAGTGTAAGACATCTGGAGAATTAAATTAATTCCTTATCATTTAACTTATGAAACAGCATTTGATGCGATTCAATTGAATTTTATATATCAATTAATTTAATATCTAAATCTTCTACTTATAAATATTTTAATTAAAATAACAAATGTTTATGTATATCTAAAATAAAAATAAATTTTGATTAAATTAAATCGTCTATTAACTAATATATTGCAAATATATATACAACAATAATAAATATAATCTATTCAACTAATTAATTTGGTAATTAGTTATTATTTTAATTAGTAAAATAATAGACTACATCATTAGAATAAAAGAAAATATTGCAAATAATTAGTTCATCAATTCAAAATTAAGTAGTTCTACTTAATTAAAAATTCAAAAAAGTGATATTTTTGAGTAGTTAATGTTTAGGAAAACAATATTTTATAATTATTTTAGATATATGCTATGGATGACAAACCAAACAAAATTGATAATATATTAGACCTTGCTAATCTATACAAAATAAGTAGTAGAGCCAAAAATGCCTTGCTTCGCAACGAAATATTTTCTCTAAAAAAATTTGAAGATTTTTTGGTCAAAATCGATGATTTCTCTGTGATGAACAATGTAGGTAATAAAACTGAAATTGAATTGTACCAATTTGCTTCAAGCATTTTACCACATTTAGATTTATCAAAATTTATTAAACAAAAAAAACAATATAAAACACGAGACAAATACAAGGTTTTTACAGACAAACTTATCAAACCTTTAATTAAGCCTAACGATCCAGAATACAAATTAAAATTATATGTATTCTACAATATTCAATACTTTCATCCAAGTGTAAGCTACTTAATAAACAATAAACTTGCTGAAATGAATATATTAAGCTTCATTGAATTTTTTAATAATTTTGATTTTAAAAATATTAAAGGTATTGGAGTAGGGAAGAGTATAGAATACGAAAATTTCATTAGTCATCTAAACCATATAATTACTAGATCTTTAGAAGATAAAGAATATTTATTTAGCTTTAGTTTTATTATAGATGTTATAGATTTTCAATGTCCTATCAAATTTGATGAAAAATCAATGGAGAACTTTTTATCGGAAGACAAAAAATATATCCTATTCTTCAAACTATTAGATTTTTTATTGATGAACGGCTTTTTTGGTAACGATATGGAAAATACAATATTTTTGAATACTTTGAAAGTTATCAATAAAATTAGTAAAAAATCAATGCTCGAAATATCTAAGCAATTTAATCTAACTGGCGAGAGAATTAGACAACTTAATATTTTAATAGAAGAGAAGTTTTGGAATAGAATAGAAATGCTAATCTTAATAATAGGTGCTAACAAAATATCTAAGGATTATTATTTAGATTATGATGAAGGTATTTACGATGTGAATGTATTAACGATTAACAAAAATGAAAACACAGACTTCTATGAAAATTTCCTATTTAGAGCTATATATATTATACTTCAGGATAAATTTACCCCTATATATCTAAATTATAAAGGTAAAGAAAAAAAATACCTAATTGATAAAAAATATAAAGATATAAATTTTGAAAAATTAGTTGATGAAATAGAAACTCTGAAAAATAGAGTAGATATATACAAATTAAGTATAAATATCAAAGATTATGTAGCTAAATACTCTAACAATCAATTTCAAGATGATAATGAATTAGTTATGATTTTTAAACACGTAATTGAAAGTGTAGCTGGTTCCAAAGCAGATGATAATTATATGATAGATATACCAAGAAATTATAGATATATGTACGAATATGCTTACGAAGTATTACAAGAAGAAAATGGTCCCTTAACCTTAGATCAGATGGCTAAAAGAATTGAATTAAGACACCCAGGATTAGTCAAAAATATCGATGCTTTGCGAGGAAACATACAAACTAGTGATAAATTTATATACTTTGGGCGAAGTTCAACTTATGGCCTAAAAGAATGGGAAGCACTTGGAATGGTAAAAGGTGGCACTATTAAGCAAATTGTACAAGAATTTTTAGAAAGCATGGATAGGCCTGCCCATATATCTGAAATTACTGAATATGTAACTAAATATAGAGACACTAACGAATTTAATATAATGGGTAACCTCAAATTTGATAGAAATAATCTTTTTGTTTTTTATAATTCTGGATATGTAGGCCTTACTACCAAAACTTATAATATCAAAGAATTGAAATTTAACAAAATAAATTTAAATTTATTTAAAAGATCATTTACTAGAATGTTTAATAATAATATTTCTTTATTAAAATATAATGAATTTATTGATGAATTAGCCAGAAAGAATAAATTAACTCATATACAAATAATTGCTATAATTAACAAACGAATTAATAAAGGTAAATTAAGAATAAATGACGAAGGATATTTAGTTAAGACTGATGATTAGAATATTATCATAGGAATCGAGGGCAAATTAAGCCCCGATTCCTTGATTTAATAACTCTGTTCTTTCTGCAATCTGTAGATTTTCTATCACCGAATCCAATCCACCTGCAATTACATCTTGTAAGCTATAATTTTTAGCATCTCCCTCTAGTCTATGATCAGTTACCCTATTTTGTGGGTAATTATAGGTTCTAATCTTTTCTGATCTATCGCCAGTCTTTACCATAGATTTTCTAGTAGAAGACATTTCGTTTTGTTGCTTTTCTAATTCCATTTCATACAGCCTAGATCGCAACACCTTCATTGCCTTTTCTCTATTTTTCAATTGAGAACGTTCTTCTTGGCATTGCACTACTATTCCAGTAGGAATATGGACCATTCTTACTGCTGTTTCGACCTTATTTACATTCTGCCCACCCTTACCTCCAGCTCTATAAATGTCTATTCTCAGATCTTCTTCTTTGATATCAACATCTATATCTTCTGCCTCAGGTAATACAGCTACTGTTGCTGCAGAGGTATGCACTCTACCTTGAGCTTCTGTCTCGGGTACTCTTTGTACCCTATGTACACCACTCTCAAATTTCATTAGCCCAAAAACATCATCACCTGCAATAGAAAAAATTATTTCCTTAAAACCACCCTTTTCGCTCTCATTAAAATCAATAATTTCTATTTGAAATCCCTTTTTATCTGCAAATCGTTGATACATTCTAAATAGATCACCAGCAAATATACCAGCCTCATCACCACCAGTACCAGCCCTAATTTCCATAATACAGTTTTTCAAATCATTAGGGTCTTTAGGAATTAATAAAATTCTTAGTTCTTCTTCGATTTTTTCTATCTCGGAAT
>JBDHXE010000012.1:0-25874 GCA_039810525.1 Chlorobiota bacterium
TATTAGAGGGAATTTATTCATTATTAGATTATATTAATAACGAAAAAGGTTCTACTATGAAGAATATTTATTCTATTAGGGCAGGTCTAAAATTCTAATTTAATTTGTGTATTAAATATGATTTAATTAAATTTGTTTTAATTAGTTCAATACTTTAGAGTAAGTAGTTTATGAGAGGTAAAATCTTTTCTTATTTAATATTTTTCTCTTTCTTTATTTTCATTTCTTGTAGTGATAATGGTGTAAGCCCAGAAGATCCAAATTTTAATTTAGTTACAGATTCTGAAATTTTAACTGAAATTAATATAGCTCGTACTAATCCAGAGTTCTACATATCTTTGATGGAGAATATGAAGCAATATTTTGATGGGAACCTATATAGAGACCCTAATAATACAGTTTTAATGACCAAGGAAGGAGTTGCTGCGGTAGATGAGGCAATCAGTGATTTAAAAAAGTATGGTGCAAAAGGCGCTTTATCTATATCAAAAGGGATAAGTAAAGGGTGTATGGAACATGTTAAAGATATGGGCCCAAAGGGATTGTTGGGCCATACTGGAAGTGATGGCAGTAGCCCGGGCGATAGGATGAATAGATTTGGGAAATGGAGTAAATCTTATGGGGAATGTATAAGTTATGGTATGAATAATGCACGAAAAATTGTACTTCAGTTAATTATTGATGATGGTGTGCCGGATAGAGGCCATAGAAAGATTATTTACGATAATTCATATACAAGATTAGGGGCTGCTTTTGGTAGCCATAGTAAATATAATTATATGTGCGTTATTGGATTTGCTGGTGCCTATACTGAAAAGGGCGTTTATTTAAGCAAGTATGCTGAAAGTAGCAAATAATCTTTATAGTTTATTCATATCTTAATAATAGTTTCATAATATTTAGAATTAGTAAGTTTAATTAATTCATAGAGTAAATTAAAAATTTTAAAATAATTAAAATTTGGAGCAAAATGGGTTACATAAATGTAAATGAAATTCAACTTCTCAATTCAGTTAGAGAAGGTAAATTAGCTGATTATATCAGTAAATATGAATTCGCTTTAATAACTGCTTTTAGAAGTTGTAAGGATTGTTTGGACAAAGGTTTAGGAGCGTATTTACTAAAAGAAAATAAAGCACGTAATAAAAAATTAGAAGCAAAATTATTATTAAAAAGATATGGTATTATTAAAGTAAATAGTATTTTTGTTGAGAACTATAATTCGGAATTTGAAATCTCATTAGAAAAAGAAGCTTTTTTTATTATTAACCTTTTAGAAAAAGATAAATTTAAAGAAACAATTATAGAATTTGGTCAAGAATTTGAGCAAGATTTTATTTTATATATACCTAAAACTGGCATCCAAAATGATGGTTCTTGTGAAGTAATTTTAGTTTCTACAAATAATTGCCCAAATGGATATCCGGGTACAGGTACAATAGGTGTAGAGAAAAAATATTCAGGAATTAAGATTTCCTCAATTGATGAATTTATGTTAGAAGTTAGAAATAAACCGTTTCATTTAGCAGAAGAAATAAATTTTAGGGTAATTTTTATGTTTCATGGATCACATATGTCGGGATTAGGAATTAGTTATGCAGCGAACACTGATTGGCAAAATTTAATTACGGACTAATAAAATGGGAATAGATTTAGCTGATAATTTTAAATTAACGGATGCATATTGGTTATCGCCAAATTCTGATATTTACCCTTTGCATTATAAAAGGCATATTGATTTTTTTACTAATAATCCAGCACTTTTTAATGTAACAAAAGAAGAAATAGAAGAAGTTTATAAAAAATATAATGAAAGATTAGGTTTAGAAGGTAAAGCACGTGAGGAATTATTTTTTGAAACAATTAAAAATGGATGGATAAGAATACGAAACTATGGAAACAAGGGTTGGAGTGTTCAATTATGGGAGATGACAAAGCATTCTAAAGAAATAATAGAAAAATGGGCTACAAATGCACTAAATTATAAAAAAAATGATAGTAGAACAAAAGTTTACGAATTTGATAAGATTATTTTTTCGTTTTTAAAAAATATCAATGAAAATAAAGAAAATAGAATGTGTATATTAGAATCATCTTTTGACGATGTAGTAAGAGGTAATTTGGATAATTTGAAAGGCGAAGAAACTGACAACGAAGCAATTTAATCTTTTAAAGAATTAAAAGAATTTAAGGAAATAGGAAATTACAAAAGGACTTAACTATATGGTAATGTGTATAGTTAAAGATTTTTAGCAATAATTCTTAAAATATTCATCAAATATAATTGAGAGGCTGACTTAATGTTTCAGCCTCTTTCTTTAATTGGTAAATTACTTTTAATTATTTTAATTCTTGCCAAGTACCGTTTTTAATTATACAAATAGTGTAATCATATACTGCTTGGCAATTATTATTAAATTTGATTTTTCCTAAAGCTCCATTATAATTCATATTTTTGTAATTATTAAATATTACATTGTTGCCTTTATTATTATTTTGATAATATTTATCAAGTGTTTTGATTAAATCATAACCTTCGGCACCGAAAGCAGACATTCTATATCCATATTTTTGCTTAAATGAACTAAATATAGGCATATCTTCATCTAAATCAGGATAAGAAAACATTAAACCTTCGGCACTTGGTTCAGCTAATAGCTGATTGGTAAGTGTAGGACGAGTGCCATACATATCAACCTTTAATCCAATAGCTGAGGCTTGTTTTACAATATCTACAGCTTCGCGTGTGCTTATCAAGACTAAGGCATCTGGATCTAAGGATTTAATTTCATTCAATTGATTAGTATAATCTATATCGGTATCTGTATAAGATATTGCTTTAATTAGTTTATCTGAGAGCGCAGTACTTAAAGCATTGTACCAGCCAATACCGTAGTCATTATTAAAATATAGCACTGCAATTTTTTTATATTTTTTAAGATAATTTGTTAAAAATTCAGTCTCTTGGCTTACATCACCTGTCAATCTAATACAATTATTGGCTTGAGCATAATCATAAACTGCACTACCTACAGCAAGCTGCAACATATTATTGTTTCTAATTCTATCAGATAAACCATTGCTAATCCAACTAGTAAGCGTAACTACTGCACTATAATTACCTTTGTTGATGACTGTATCTAAGCATTTGTTAGCTAAATCAATATCAGCTTGTGTATCGTAGAAATCAACTTCTACATTTTTAGTCTCTAAAAGAGCTAATACCATAGCTTGTTGCTCTTCGACGCCAAATTGGCTATAATGCCCTGAGAGGTCCAACAATGCCGCCACTCTAATCTTTACATCATTAGTATTAGATGATTTATCATCGCTACATGAATTAAAAGCTACTATAAAAATAGCTATTAAAAATAATTTAAAATATTTCATTATATTACTCCATTGAAAAAGTTATTTTCTAAATAATAAAGATGGCCATTTTGAGATTTTGAAGGTAGGGTTTTCGAAGTTTGGGAAAACACCTCCACTTACAAATTTTACATCCTCTATACTATAAAATGCGTTAGGGTTATACTGTTTGATCAATTGTATTACTTCTTCTGAATTAGTTCTCTTTATCACTAAAAATATTAGTTTGACTGGTCCAGATACTCCCTCTGCATCTAATACTGTCGCAGTATATTTTTTTTCTCTTAGATTAATAACTAATCCATTAGCATCTTTATATGTGATTACTCTTATGATTACATACCCTAATGATAATTTTTCTTCTAACAACATACCTAAGTATGTGCCTGTAGCAAACCCAGAAGCATAAGCTATATAGTAATAAAAATTACTTAAATGACGCATTATTTGGCTTACAGCTAGTATCCAAATGAGTGATTCAAAAAATCCAAGTAGTGGAGCAAACTTTTTGAGACCCTTAGCTATTAAAATTATTCTGATAGTGCCAACACTTACATCAAAAATCCTAGCAATAAATATTAGTAAGGGAGTAATTATCCACGTCAGAATAATTTCAGAATCCATAATAAAATTTACCAAATATTAATTATCAAAAGTAATAATTTATTGTTTATGACAAAAATAAATATGAAAATATCATTAATAAATCTTATATTTGCGTATACTATTAATGTAATTTTAGGTTATTAAATGAAAGAGAAATTTCCAAAATTATTGTTACCAGAAATAGAAAATTATAATCAAATTGATGTTTACTTACAAAATGGCGGGTATGAAATGTACCGCAAAGCTATTTCGATGACACCAGATGATGTAATTAGCGAGGTCAAAAAATCAAAATTAAGAGGTAGAGGTGGAGCTTGCTTCCCCACTGGTCTTAAATGGAGTTTTATGCCGAAAGGTAATGATAAACCTAAATATTTAGCTGTAAATGGCGATGAATCGGAACCCGGTTCATTTAAAGATCGCCAGATATTTGAATATAACCCACATCAATTAATAGAAGGTATTTTGATAGCTGGCTATGCTATGGGTATTGATGCCGCATATATATATATACGTGGTGAATACCACAAGTGGATTAATTTGATGCAAAAAGCAGTAGATGAGGCATATGAGAAAGGCTTTATCGGTGATAAGATGAAAGAAACATTCAATCACAATTATAAAATTGAAATTTATGTTCATAAAGGCGCTGGGGCATATATTTGCGGTGAAGAAACTGCATTAATGTCTTCTTTGGAAGGTAATAGAGGATATCCGAGGGTGAAGCCACCATTCCCTGCTATGAGAGGTCTTTGGGGAATGCCTACTACCATAAATAATGTGGAGACTATTGCTACTGTACCAGCAATATTAAGAATTGGACCAGAGAACTTTGCTAAAATTGGTGCTGAGGGCCATCCTGGTACTCTGCTTTATGGTGTAAGTGGGCACGTAAATAAACCGGGAGTATATGAATTACCTACTGGTATCTCTTTAAAATCATTAATATATGATGTATGTGGCGGTGTACCTGGCAATAAGGGTATTAAGGGAGTAATACCCGGAGGTTCGTCTATGCCTGTACTTAGGGGTGATGAAATTGATGATGCTTATATGGACGAAGAGTCTTTAAAAAAGATTGGAACTCATATTGGTACTGCTGGTGTAATGGTAATGGACGAAGATACAGATGTAGTAGAGGTAGCGCTAAGAATAGCTCATTTTTATCATCACGAATCGTGTGGTCAGTGTACTCCTTGTAGAGAAGGAACAGGATGGATGGAAAAAATATCGAAGAGAGTAACTGCTGGTGATGCCACAAGTAATGATTTGGACTTACTTTTGTCTATTACAGATAATATAGAAGGTAATACTATTTGTGCATTTGGCGACGCAGCTGCTTGGGCAGTGCGAGGATTTGTAAAGAAATTTAGAGATGATTTTGAAAAGAGAATGATGAGAGAAAGAGAATTTATTGCACCTAATATAGTACATAGCAAGAGAGCAACTGCTGATAAATTAGTTTTTGAAGCAATATAATATTTCATTATTAGATTTTTTTCGTAGAGAGGCTGTCTCATAAGTCAGCAGCAATGATTTAATTTTTAATTCTTCAGATGTCCTACACTTCTTCCCAGTCGTCCTACACTTTTGGAAGTGTAGGACGACTTGTTCTTGCAAGCCGCTTACCATCATAGACTTACGTTGTATGTCCCTTTTCAATGTTTATTCCAATATATTACTATTTCTTAATGAAAAAATAGTAAAGAAAACATAGAAATCTGACTTATGAGACAGCCTCCTTTTTTTGGTTTTTTATATAAAATTTAAAATTTGATAGTTGATTTTAGATGATAATTTCATATATTTATTTTTTAATATTTTGTAGAAAATAAAATGGCTCTTTTTTCAAATTTAAAGCCAATAGTTCAAGAATCAATACCTGTGGAAATATTAACTCAATCGCCCGCAAAATTGATTAATATTAATAATAGTATTGGTTTTGATAATAAGTTAACTGATAAAAATATTTCTCGCCCTCAATTAGCTTTGGCGGGATATGTAGATTTGTTTACTTATCATCGTGTTCAGATTTTTGGAAATACTGAAATGAACTATTTACAAAGTTTATCTGTAACTGATAAAATTAATTCTTTAAAGAAAATAGCAAAATTTGCTATTCCTTGTGCTATTTTGACTAATAATAATAGACATGATAGCGATTTGGTAAGTATTTTTTCTGATGCAGGGATTGCAATTTTTGAAACAGAGTATGATACCACAAAAGCATTTTCTTTATTATCTGAGTTTTTAGATGATCAGTTTTCACCTCAATTAGTTGTTCATGGTTCTTTTGTAGATATATACGGAGTAGGAATATTATTCGTTGGTAGAAGTGGCATTGGTAAAAGTGAAATTGCTTTGGATCTAATAGAGCGGGGACATAGATTGGTCGCCGATGATGTAGTGATGCTTACTAAGAAAAGAGAAAGCTTATTGATGGGTACTGGAACATCGTTGGTACAACATTTTATGGAGATAAGGGGCTTAGGCATAATAGATATACGGCAAATGTTTGGTATTAGATCAATCAGATTTCAAAAGAGATTAGAAATAATCGTAGAATTAGAAGATTGGGACGATTCTACAAATTATACTAGAACTGGTTTAGACGAAAGACCAACTGATGTAATAGGTGTAGAAATATCAACGGTCAAATTACCTATATTTCCGGGTAAAAATATTACAGTGATAGCAGAGGTTGTGGCAATTAATTATTTACTACGTACTTATGGCTATGATTCTTCTTTAGTTTTTTCTGAAAAATTGAATGAAAAGATTCGTCAAAAGTCTGGTATGAAGAGATCTTTTGAAGAAAAGAGGATAATAACGTATTTTCAGGATAATGAATAGAATGTAACAAATTTTTAACTAAAGTGTCTATATATAATCGAATGGCAATATAATAGAATATAATAAAGGGTATATAATGTTTAAGAAAAGTTTTCTTTTTTTATGTTTAATAATTTCACTTTGGAATTTTAATTTATCTCACGCTAATGATGATATAAAAATATATATTAATCCTTCTAAATCTACTGCAAAAGCTGGCGAAGAAGTATTTTTTAAAGTAAAATTTGATTTAGATAGTAGATGGTACACTTATGGTTTGGTAGAAGTCTTAGGTCCAGAGGGATTGGGACCTACTCCAAGTGAGATTAAGATATTACCAAATGATATATTTGAATTGCCGAAAATGGTATATGTAGAAAAACCAAAAATTAAATTTGATTCTGGTTTTGTAACGAATATTGAAATATATAAGCATTCAGCAGAATTCATTGTTCCTGTTAAATTAAAAAAGGATTTTGATTTAGCATCGATTAAACCTATTGCAAATTTATATTTACAATTATGCGATTCTACACACTGTCTTCCTGCTACTGATTACCAATCTATTGCTGTGGGTGATGTAATTAGTGATTTAGAGTCTAATATTGGTAGCTTAGTAAAGGTCGATATTACCTACGATGGTGAGTATCCTAAAAATACTTATTCTGATTATAAGCCATTTGAAAAGAATCAAAAGCTAAGTGAAGCCAAGGAAAAACCACAGCAAACTGAATCAAGTCAATTGATAGAAAGTAAAAAGAAAGAGGGAATTTTGTCTTTTTTATGGTTCTCTATGCTAATGGGAGCAATCTCGTTATTAACTCCATGTGTATTCCCTATGATACCAATTACAGTTTCATTTTTTACTAAACGTAGCGAAAAAGTGAAGGGTAAAGGCTTAAGAGATTCGTTAGTATATTCTCTTGGTATTATATTAACTTTTACGATGATTGGTGTATTAGTATCTATAATAGCTGGCCCAGCTGGTATTAGTGAAATGGCCACAAATGGATGGGTTAATTTATTCATAGCTTCAGTTTTTATCATTTTTGCTTTTAATTTATTTGGTGCCTTTGAGATCCAAATTCCAACTTCAATTTTAAATACTCTTAACAAAAAATCGCAAGGAGATGGATTGGGCAGTGTATTGATAATGGGTTTAGTGTTTTCATTAACTTCTTTTACTTGTACTGTGCCTTTTGTAGGCTCATCATTAATTTCTGTTAGCTCAGGTGATTGGTTCTACCCTATTCTTGGTATGCTCGGTTTTTCTGCAGTTTTTGCTTTGCCATTCTTCTTGTTAGCTTTATTCCCAAGTTTGATGCACAAAGTACCCAAAGCTGGTGGTTGGATGAACAATATTAAGGTAGTAATGGGTTTTATCGAAATAGCAGCAGCTATTAAGTTTTTAAGTAATGCTGATTTATATTGGTTTTTTGAGCTTATCTCACGTGATATTTTCTTATCTATTTGGGTTGCAGCATGTATAATGATTATTTTGTATGTTTTAGGTATTTTTAGATTGCATCATGATAGCCCAGTAGATTCTGTTGGCTCTTTGCGTATATCTTTTGCATTAATTTTTGCTACAATTACTGTTTGGTTAATTACTGGGTTGCTTGGAAAACCATTAGGTGAATTGGACTCTTTTATGCCGCCAAAGGATTATGCTACTAATAATGCAGCTATATCTATTGTAGGAGGGTCTATACCTTCTACTAATACTATAGAAGAGAAATGGTTTAAGACTTATGAAGAAGGCTTACAATATGCTAAAGAAAATCATAAAAATATTTTTCTTGATTTTACTGGTTGGCAATGTACTAATTGTAGATGGATGGAAATGAATATGTTCTCTCGCACCGAAATAGCTCAAAGGCTAACTAATTTTGTTAAAATCAAACTTTATACCGATAGTAGGAAACCCGAAGAACAAGCTAATAAGCAATTCCAGCAAGACAGATATAATTCTATTGAATTACCACTATATGTAATATTATCTCCAGATGAAAAATTGATCGGTTCTAGTGCATTTACAAGAGATGCAGATGAATTTAAAAAATTTCTAGATAAAGGTTTATAGAGAATTTAATTTTTATTAAAAATTTTTTTTATCTTTTCGAAAATATTCAGACTACTACTAACAGGAGAGCTATCCAAAATATCAAATTTTGTATAGCCTTCTGTGTTAATTATTGGGCTTTGTTCTGGATATATAATAGCAATATCATTGTGGTGAAATGATTCTGTGATATCTTGCAAGAAGCTATCAAATTGAGAATTAAATGATATTCCTTTGGAACGCGAGTGCATTATTATTATCATATCATCTTTTACTATCCAGCTCTCAAATTTTCTAAAATCATCATTAGTATTGATAGTTTCGATAGATAAAGTAGTAGCAATTTTATTTTTTTTAATAATTTGTCTAATATAAAGTGATGTTTGCTCAAAGCAGCAGAATACTATCATAGCACCAATATTATTGCTAAATCTACTAATTGTTTTGATAATATATTCAAATCCTAGCTCTAATTCTGCATTTTCAGGAATAAAC
This sequence comes from Chlorobiota bacterium, assembly GCA_039810525.1. Lineage (GTDB taxonomy): Bacteria > Bacteroidota > Ignavibacteria > Kapaibacteriales > UBA2268 > JBDHXE01. The sequence continues at coordinate 9,365 of JBDHXE010000012.1, forward strand.
ATTATGATTTTATCAATAGTATTTAATGGGTTTACTAATTTGGTAATATATACATTTTGATTGCTTTCATTAACAATATTTTTGCCAATATTACCAAATAGGAAATCGCTAATGACATGGCGGGGGCTGATACCTATTACGATATCTGTAATTAATAATTCTTTGGCAGCTTTCAAAACACCAGTACTAGGGCTAATATCTATACGAGATGTTAATTGAACTTGATTATGCAAAGAAGGTGCCACTGATTTGGTAGCAATATCCAATTGATTTTTACATTCATTCATTTTAGCACTAAGCTCTGTATCATCATTAAATACCATCAATGAATATACCATTTCATTTGAGCTAGCATCTTTTATATGTAACCCAAATTCTATTAATGATTTAATATTGTCTGGATTAGCCACAGGCACCAATATTCTCTGCCTTTGAGTAACTTCGCCATCTAAGGTAGCTTTTTGGCTTAGAGCTATACGTCTGCCATAGTTTTCAGTAACAAATGAACCAACAATACAAGTAATAAGTATCAAAACAATAGTGCCATTAAGAACACTATTGTCTAATAATCCAATATTATATCCCACTAATATTACTGCTAATGTAGCTGCGGCATGTGATGAAGTAAGCCCAAATAATAAATTAATTTGTTCTTTTGATAGTTTGTAAGTAAGTCCTGTGAAATATGAAGCTAACCATTTAGTAATTAACGCGACTGAAGATAATGATAATGCAAAGACTATAGCTTCGTAACCTTGAGCTAATACTTTCAAATCGACTATCATACCTACTGATATTAGAAAAAATGGGATAAAGATTGCATTACCTACAAAATCAATTTTATCCATCAAGGCAGAATTGTGTGGTATCAATCTATTCAATGATAACCCTGCAAAGAATGCGCCTATAATTGGCTCTACACCTGCTAATTCGGCTAAGAATGCAGAAGTAAATAGCATAGCTAATATGAAGATATATTGCCATACACTCTCAGGCTCTACGTTTTTAAAAAACCATTTAGTAATTATTGGGAATAAAAATACAACAATTGAGATAAAAATTGTTAAACTAACTATTAATTTAACCCAAAACAATATTGAAAGCTCTCCTGTGAATGATTTAACTATTACAGCTAATGATATTAAGACTGCAGTATCTGTGAAGATTGTACCTCCTACTGCTATACCTACTACATCGTTTTTCAAAATTCCTAATCGTGATGCTATTGGATATGATACTAATGTATGAGTTCCAAACATGCAAGCTGTAAGTAGTGCGGCTAAAAAGTTTAATCCTAATAAATAGTAAGTAACTAAAAAACCAACAATTAATGGTATAATAAAAGTATAAAAACCAAAAACCATACTTTTGTTACGATTCCGCCTAAATATTACAAAATCTAATTCTATACCTGCTAAAAACATAATATAGAGTAATCCGACAGTACCAAAAAGTATAATAGAACTATCTCTTTCTAATATATAAAATCCATGAGGTCCTAGAATCATTCCTGATAGAATCAATCCAACTAGTCCTGGTATTTTGAACTTCTTTAATATGATTGGGGATAATAATATCACAAAAAGTACTATTGCGAATATTACAACTGGGTTGCTAATTGGTAAATGTGGAATGTGTACAAAATCCATATTATGCTTTATTTATATCATTAATAATTTTAAAATGCTTATCCATATTAGTCAATATACGAAAAATAATTTAAATATATCTAATTAAATTACATTTTAAGTATGTAGTTATGCGGGTATTGTGGTATGTTTATGTTAATTTTTTATGTTTTGAATAACTAAATTACTCAATAATTACTTGAATTAGTTACTTTTGGATTTTAAAATTTATAATGTTTGGGGATAATAGTATTGGATAGACAAAAGAAACAAGAAGCTATGAAATTAGTAGATAGATTTTCGATAATATCTATATATTTAATAATATCTATTTGGGGATTGCTACAATTATTAAGTTTTTTTGCCAATATTGATATATTTATAACAGGTCCTATGTTTATATTAATCTCATCATATATGTTTATTATGTCTAATCAATTCTATAATTTAAGATTTAAAGAGGAGAAATTATTAAATAAAAATTTTCTATATTTCATATTTATATTTATATCGGGATTTGTACTTCATTTAATTGGTGTTAATACTGGCTATATATTTGGTTCATATTCTTATAGTGGCATATTAGGCCCTAATATTGCGGGTGTTCCAATAGTAATGGGTGCAATTTGGTATATATCAATTTTATCTTCGGCAAGTTTGATCCAAAAGTTTTCTAAGATAAATCATAGATTACTATCTAATCAGGTAAAGTCTTTGGTAGTAGGTTTTTTGGTTATGTATTTTGATATTTTATTTGAGCAAGTAGCAGTAATACTCAATTACTGGCATTGGCAAATTACTATTCCACCTTTTCAAAATTATATCGCTTGGTTTGTTTTTGGATATATTTTTGCTTTAATAGGCTACAAATCAGATATATTAAATAATTCTTTGCCCAAATTCATCATTCATTCGTATTTAGCTCTTATGATTGGATTTGTAATCATTTATTTAAAATAAATTACAATTATTTTAATTAAAACTCATCATAATTTATTAAATTACATAGATTTATTATTCTAATTGCAAGAAAGTATTAATGAGATTAGTAGTAAGTTGGAGTATATTAATTATTTTGATTAGTTTATCATCGTTTGCAAACGATGGGCTATTCACATTTAATAAAAATATTTCAAATTTTCCTATTATTAAATTTGATACTTACAATGTAAAGAATAATATAAATTCCTCTATAAGTAAAGGCGAAATCGAAATTTATGAAAATGGCTCTTTAATAAATGATTATACTGTTAAAAAAATTAATGATACTATTAGCTCTAAAAATCTTTATGTATTTGCTTTGAATTTGTCCAATTCCGTAAATGTTTCTAAAATTAGCTATTATAAGCAATTTATTTTAAGATTTTTATCTAATATAGATTTGCAAAACAATAGGTTTGCTATTATAGGATTTAATAGCTATACTTTTAATATTGTTTCACCTGATACATCGCTAAGTACTATTAATAGAGTCTTTGATAATCTAAGCACTTTTGGCAATGCTAATTATGATTCATTATTTGCTTCTGAATTTAATGTACTATCTTATAATAAGTTATCAAATGAAGTGTATCAAATTATATTATTAAATGATGGTAATGGTATTGTATCTGAAGATGTAATTGATAAGCGTTTGCTAAATAATAGTTGTAAATTATTTTCTCTATCTCTAAATTCTGATAATCTATTACCTATAAAGAATGCCGTGAATAATCTTAATGGATTATATTTTGATAATATTAATAATATTGAGTTAGTAAATTATTATGCTGATATTATCAGTTATTATTCGCAAGGAATTAGGCCTACTGAGATATCTTATTTATCTACTACTTGTCAAATCGACAATGATGTAGATATAATCAATAATTCAAGTGCAAGCAAGGATAATTTTGAATTTCATATTGATTATACCAAATTGCCATATATAGAAAATGTAGGTTCTAATAGTGCTGATTTTGGGGTAGTATCTAATCCATCTACTGCAAATATGGTTTTTAAAATTAGAGCAGTTAATCGAGATATTATTGTTCAAAATATATTAGATGATCCAATATTTAAAATCTCTGGTATTAGTAAAAATCAAATATTGAAACAAAATGTAATTTATGATATTAATGTAAAGTATATACCTTTAGATACCAATTATATATACCGTAAATTACAAATTATTAGCAATAGTTGCCAAAATACTGCATTATTTGTAAGTGGTGGTAATTTCAATAAGAATAATTCACCTAAGAATTTGGCTGTTCAACAACCTAATGGTGGGGAGAAAATCAATGTCAATGAAAATTATAATATTAAATGGGCAGGTATTCTACCAAAAGATACTGTATCAATAGAATTTTCACATAATAATGGTATGGACTGGGAGTTGATTACCAACAAAGCTACAGATTTGAATTATAATTGGTCTAATATTCCTAAGATTAATACTAATCAGGGTCTAATAAGGATTAGAAGTTATTCTAGAAAGAATGAATACCAAAATATAAAAAGCCTTGTAGGAATTAATGGTAAGATTATTGGTCTGAAATGGAGTAAATTAGCAAATCAATTATACACTGGTAGCAAGGATGGATTTATAAGAATCTGGAATACTGAAAAAGCAGAACCCATTAGGACAATATTAAATGGAATTAATAATTTAAATGCTTTTGACATATCGTTTGATGAAAAGTTTATTTTCATTTTAGATAATAATTTAAAATCATTAAAAGTATTCAATTTACAAACTTCTGATTTATTAAAAGAATACACTTTTGCCTCAAATATACTAAGTTTTAGTTGCGATATCACTAATTACAATTTTGTAGTAAGTACCGATGATAATATTACTTACATTTATAATTATCCAAACGATACGCCTATTTTTGAAAAACACTTTGATAATGTTAAATTAAGTATTGTTAAATTATCTCCATTGGGTAATAAACTCGCTATTGGAACTAAGGAGGGCAATGTTTATATTTATAATATAAATGGGCAACTAATTAGTCAATTTAAAAATTCTGATGCTGAAGTAATTGATATTGATTGGAATAAATCAAATTCAATTATTGCTGTTAGTTCGAGTATCGAAACAATTAAGATATGGGATACAGAATTGGGAGTTAATGTATTGCATTTAATAGAATCTGGAAAACCTATTATCAAAACATTATGGAGCCCCAATTTGCAATATATTATTACTATTAATCCAAATAAGAAGATTAATATATGGTTGCCTAGCGACGGTAGTTTGTATTATTCGTTCAATCTGCATACTGATCCAATAAGTGATCTGGCTTGGAATAGTGATGGTACTATGATAGCAAGTGGTACTATAAATGGCGAAGTCCTGATATGGTCTATTCTTGATATACCTTTTGATAAAATGCTATTACAAGAAGCTATAAGTGATTCGGTATTTTCTTTAATTTTACCTTCAATTAATGCAAATGATGTATTTTTAGGGCAACATACGGTAGGTCGATCGTTCGATACTACTATTACTAATTTTATCACAAATAGTGGCACTATTGATATTACTATTGATTCGATTAGAATTTGGGGTGATAATTCTGATAACTTTCTAATTAATAATTCTTTCCCTGCACTATTGAGACCCGGTGAAATTTTAGATATGAATTTAACTTTTACACCTAAATTAGAAAAACTCTATAATAATTCAATTATCATTTTTTCTCAAAATGCAAATTATAAAAAAATTATTAATTGCAATAGTATTCAGAATAGAATCAGTATTGAACCAGAAAATATTAATTTTAATAATATTAAATTAGGAAGTAAATCAGACTATATCAAGTTTTCAATTAAAAATCTAACTAAAAGTACTATAAGTCTCGAAGATTTTAAAATTGATACTACAAGTGGTTTCAATATTGAAGATCTAAGTAATATTACATTAGGCCCACTTGATAGGTATGTTTTCTACAGTTATTTTGAACCTAAAAATATAGGAGAAGTTTCAGCTATTAATCATTTTAAATTTAGTGATATTAATGATAATTATTATTTAATTTTCAATGGCAATGGAATAGCTCCTTTAATAGAAATTCCTAATAATATAGAACTACCTAATATTTATTGTGATGGAGATACTTTAAGTTATGACCTATATATTAAAAATATAGGGAATGATTCTTTGAAGATAGATTCTATATACCTATCATCAACCAATAATGATTTTTTATTAGATTTAGACAATTTTAATAAATATATAAAGCCTTACGATTCATCTAAAGTAGTGGTGAGATTCTCAAGAAAGACACAAGGCTTTTCGTCAGGTAATATTGTAATAAAAAGTAATTTGAATGCCAATAGGAAAAATGAATTTATTATTGCTTTGTTAGGACATAAAGAAAGCATACAAATTGAAACTCAAAAGAATAATATCAGTGTATTTGCAAATATTAATGAATCTAAAACTTTAGTTAATAAAGTATACAACAAAAGTACAATACCAATATTTATTACTCCAAAATTTGACAATAATTATTTTAGTGTTGTAAATAATGTGCCTATTTTAATTCTGCCAAGTGATAGCAGTAGTATAGAAGTTAAGCTTAATAACATTAATCAAGCTGGTATTTATAAATCAATTATGACTTTTGGTGATATATGCGGGAATAACTACAAAATAGATTATAATGCTTATATTGGTTTAAAGAATGCTAAAATTGCAGTTACTGGATTGATTGATTTTGATACCTTGATTTGTCATAGTGTATCTGCCCCACAAAATATAATAATTACTAATATTGGAGAAGCTCCATTAGTAATTAGTGATATTCGATTTTTAAATACTTCAGTAGATAATTTTGCTATCAGTAAAAATATTAGTAAGAATATCTTAGAGAAAAATGAAAAGGATACAATATCTATATATGTAGATGCAGTTGAATTAGGTAATATTGAATCAGAGCTATTGATTTATTCGAATGCTGAAAATACTAATGATGGATATAATTCTTCAAAATTAAAAGGATTTATATCGTATTCGAGTGCTAAGCCTAACTCAGATACATTATATTTTAATGATTTGTATGAAAATATAATGTACCATCAATCTATCAATGTTACTAATAATGGCAATACTTTATTAAATTGGAAATATCCTATTATTAGTGATTATTTTGTAGTAGATTCTATTGTGCCAAAAAATACAGCACCTAATAGTTCAAGTAAATTTTATATTACATTTTTAGGCGGTAAATCAAATAATTCATATTCTTATAATTTATATTTTAACAATATATGTGATAAGCAGCAGAAGATAGTTTTCTATGCTAATGTTAGCAAAAAGAGCGCATTAGGAATTAGAGCAGGGGTCATCAATTCAGCTCCCGGAGATACTATTAATCTACCAATATTTTTATATCTAAAAGAATCTAAAACATTCCCTAATGTTGATTATTATGAGTGTGAATTGAAAGTCAATGGAACTCTTTTGATACCTATAGATTATCCTTCATCTATAGATGAAAATTATATTCGAACTATAAAGATAAAATTAAATTCTTTGCCTAATGATTCGGGAATTGTAGGCAATATTAGGTTTTTATCTTATTTAGGAAATGCTGATTCTACCATTATTGAAATTAAAAATAGTAAAGCAATAGGTGATGATAATTTAGTCATTGAAGAGGTAAATGGTTTATTTTATTTAGATAGTATATGTTATGCTGGCGGTGTAGCTAGATTAATTGGTTCTACTGGAATTCTTAGACTATATCAGAATTATCCAAACCCTGCACAAAATAGTACATCTATTAAATTCTCTATCATCGAAAAGGGTAATTATCAATTAGATATCTATGATATCTTATCTAACAATGTAAGAACAATAGATTTAGGCCAATTAAAGTATGGTACTTATGAGGTTCAATTAGACTTGTCTAATTACTCTATAGGAAATTATTTCTACTTACTAAGTACCCCATCTACTAAGTTAATTAAGAAAATGACGATAAATCGTTAAGTTCAAAATCAATATATTTATAATTCGTTCATATTCCTTTATTAATATCTCATTTTCTTATTGAATGCAAACAATATCATTTTCGCTAATTGGTAATGGATTATTGTTGATACTTTTAGTAATAATTTCATTAGCATTTACAATTTACTCCTATTTGAATACTAATCCTATAATAAGCAAAAGAAAGAAGGTGTTATTGATTAGCTTACGCTCAATGGCCTTAACAATTTTAATTTTTGCAATTTTTGAACCAATAATCACTACTAATACCTCTACTCAAGTATTACCAAAATATGCTCTATTATTAGATAATTCTAAGTCTATGGTTCTAAGTGATGCGTCTGGTAATCGTAGAGATAAAGTAATGAAAGTAATAAATAAGTTAAATATATTTGAGAAAGATAATAATAGAATAATTGGTATTTTCGACAAAGATCTAAGATATTTAGATAATTTATCTCACGATAGCGTTAGGTTTGATGGAGTTAATACTGATATTGCAAACGCGATTAGTTCTACAAATTTTATCAAAGACAACGAAAATTTGAAATCTGTTATTTTAATTTCTGATGGAAGCTTTAATCTTGGCAATAATCCTTTGTACGAAGCAGAAAAATCTGGTAAGAAATTTTATATTATTGGTATAGGCGACACTACCAGACCTAAGGATATATTAATACATTCTATTCTTAACAATGAAATTGCATATTTGGATAATATTATGCCGATTACTGTAAATATCAATTATAGTGGATTTGACAATATAAGTACCAAATTAAAGTTTTATGAGGACAAAAATCTTATAGATGAAAGAACAATTCAATTAGAGAGTGGAAACAACTCAATTTCTCAGTATTTTGAATATACCCCTAAATCAGAAGGAACTAAGAAACTATCATTTAAGGTAGAAGGATTACAAGGAGAATTAAATTTAGAAAATAATCAGATGTCAAAATACGTGAAGGTGTTGAAAAATAAAAGGCGAATATCAGTTTTTGCTGGCTATGCAACTTCTGATATTTCTTTTTTTAAAAATATTATAAAGAATCAAAAAGGATTAGAATATCAAGAATATATTCAGAAAATGGGTGCTGAGTTTTATAATACTCCAAGTGCAGAAGATATAGCTAATACAGAACTATTCGTTTTTATCGGTTTTCCAATTAGTTCAACTCCCAATAATATAATGAATCTGATAGCTAAACAATTATCTTTGGGTAAGCCAATTCTGTTTATCGGTGGTCTAAAAACTGATTATCAGAAATTAAAGATTTTAGAGGATTATCTACCATTCTACATAGCATCATCACAGCTGAGAGAATTTGAAGTGTTTGCTGATTTTTACCCAAGTGCCATATCTAATCCTATTCTTAGAATTGAGGGTGATGATGGAGATATTGCTAAATGGAACAGTCTCTCCCCTATATTCAGAACTGAGACTTTTGTAAGAACTAAGCCCGAGTCGCAAGTATTAGCTGGAATTAAAATTAATAATTCTCCAATTAATGAGCCAATGATAGTTTCGAGGGATATGCAGAATAAAAAGTCGTTAGGTTTATTAGGATATGGTATTTATAAATGGAAATTAAATTCTTATGCTTCAGAGATATCAAAAGGAAGAGCTTCTACCATCGATTTGTATGAGCAGTTTATTCTAAATTCTATAAGGTGGCTCTCTGTCACAGAGCAAAGCCAAAGAATACGAATTCAGCCAATTAAGAAATTCTTTTCGGAAGACGAGCCTATTGAATTCCTAGCTCAGATATATGATGCTTCTTATTTACCAATAGATAATGCTTTAGTAACAGCACAAATAAAAATGTCTGATGGAACTACGCGAGATTTAATTTTAAATCAGGTGGGGAATGGTAGATATTACGGAAAAATTGACAATATGGGTAAAGGCGATTATAGTTTTAATGCAAAAGTTGAAAAAAACGGGAATAAAATAGGTGGTGATGATGGTAAATTTTCAGTTGGAGAAGTAAATGCTGAGTATAGAGATTTACAAATGAATTATAATTTATTAAAGAATATTGCTGAATTTACAGGTGGCAAATTCTATTTTGATAATAATTTTGATAACATTATAGTAGATTTGCAAAAATCACCTACTTTCAAACCAAGTATTATTACACATAAAAGTGATTTTCAATTATGGAATAATTGGTTATTAATGTTATTTGCAATAATTTTATTTGCTTTAGAGTGGTTTTTACGTAAAAGATCTGGTTTGCTATAGATCTATTGTTATAGTCATTTTAATCAAATAGTATATAAATGGTAATTAACAAAATTTGTATATACCTTGATATTTTTATTATTTGCGAATTATTATTAGTATTTGCCATTTATAATATAATGAGATTATAAATTAAAGAGATATGATAGAATTAAAAAACTTAACTAAAATATATAATGAAGGTAATAATTCAAATATTGTAATGCAGGATTTGAATTATACTTTTTTAGAAAGCAAAATATATGTAATGTTTGGTAGAAGTGGATCTGGTAAATCTACACTTTTGAATTTGATTAGTGGAATCGATACCCCTACTTCTGGTAAGATAATTATTAACAACAACGATTTAAGTTCTATGAATGAACTTCACAGAACATTGTTTAGAAGAAGCAATATTGGTTTTATTTTTCAATTTTTTAACTTAATTCCTACTCTTACAGTCTTAGAAAATTTATTATTACCTTTGGAATTAGTGGGCTTGGTAGGTAGCAAAGAAATAGCTAAATCTAGAGAACTATTAGATTCGGTTGGGCTCATTAATAAAGAAAATATATTTCCCGATAGGTTATCGGGAGGAGAGCAACAAAGAGTAGCAATAGCTCGTGCACTAATACATGAACCAAAAATTATTTTAGCTGACGAGCCTACTGGTAATTTAGATTATGAAACTGGTCTGCATATTATAAATCTATTAGATAAATTAATTAGAAAGCAAAATAAAACTATGATAATGGCTACTCATAGCCGTGAAGTAATGGGCTTGGCTGATAAAATAATTTCATTGAAAGATGGTATTATTACTGAGAGTGATAATATAATAGGTAATTGATGAAATTAATAGTAAAATCAGGGTTAAGATATTATCAAAAAAATCTTTTGCAATTATTCTTATCTATATTAGGTATAGCTATGGGTGTGGCGGTAGTTGTTGCTATAGATTTAGCTAATAGTAGTGCAATACGCGGTTTCGATATATCTATGGAGACAATTTCTGGCAAAGCTAATTATCAAATAAGAGGTAATGAATTTGTAGATGATTCACTTTTAGGATATATTAGACACAGTTTTCCTTATATCAAAACAGCTCCAATATTGGAAAAATATATCAAATTGAATGTGAATAAGCCAATCACTATTACATTTCTAGGTTTGGATCCTTTCTCTGAAAGATATTTTCGTAATTATTTTAATGATGCGAATTTAGATTTTCAAAATAGTATTGTCAAATTAATGACAATTAAAAGTGCTGTTATTGTAAGTAATAGATTTGCCCACAAGTATAATTTTAAAGTAGGCGATTCGATAGCAATTGAAGTAGATGGTGTTAATAAAAAATTATATTTATGCGGTATTCTAAATTTAACTAATGATGAACAGCAAAAATCATCTGAAAATTTGATTCTATCTGATATTGCAATTGCACAAGACATTTTTGGACTAAAAAACAAAATATCGAGGATAGATATAATAGCCAAAGATGACCAAGTAAATAGTATCCAAAACTTTCTTCCCAAAGGGGTCAATATTACTCAGGCTGACAATAGAGCAAGTGCAGGCAAGAATATGACTCAATCTTTTAGAACTAATTTGACTGCTATGAGCTTGTTATCTATTATTGTTGGTATGTTTTTGATTTATAATACTATGACTTTTTCAGTAGTACAGAGAAGACAATATTTAGGGTTATTGCGATCTATAGGAGTTACAAATAATGAGATTTTTAGATTAATAATATCTGAATCAATTTTGCTTGGTATAATAGGCACTACCATAGGTATGATAGCAGGGATATTTCTTGGGAATTTCTTGATTAAATTAGTTACCAATACTATTAATGATATGTATTTTGTATTACAAGTACAAGATGTAAATATATCTACTTTTTCTTTAATAAAAGGTATATTATTAGGTATATTTGCTACCATATTATCGGCAATTAAACCTGCTAAAGAAGCTGCTAATGTGCCTGCTGGAATAGTATTAATTAGGTCGTCTGCTGAGACAGGTTTAATTGCAAAAAGCAGTAAGATGATGGTTTACGGATTTATTTTTATTGTACTAGGCGTAGCTTTTTTATTCATTCCTATCAAAAATATCTATATTAGCTATTTGGGAATGATACCTCTTATGATAGGGTTTTCTCTAATTACTCCAAAGTTTATAATTACTATGATTGATTTAATTTTGCCAATATTTACTAAGTTGTTTGGTTCTATTGGCAAGATGTCTGCACGAGGAATTAAGGAAAATCTAAGTAGGACTACAATTTCTATTGCGGCTCTATCAATTGCTCTATCGGCAGCAATAGGTATAGGTAGTATGGTATCGAGTTTTAGACAAACAGTAATTGATTGGTTAAATTATAGATTGAATGCCGATATATATGCATCTGTACCGACTAATGTATCGCGATTTAATGATGGTACATTTCCAGAATGGGTAATTGATTCTGCAAAAAGTATTAACGGCGTAGTAAAAATGAATCTTTATAGAGAATTGCAGATTAATCATAAGGGTAAGATATACCATTTATTAGCAAGTAAAGTACAACCTCAGAATTTCGAGCGTTTCGTAGAAACTTTGTATGATGCTGAAACAGTTTGGAAAAAATTTAGAACGGAAGAAGTTTTGTTAGTATCAGAATCATACGCTTTTAAGAATAATATTCGACCGGGAGATTCGCTTACTATACCAACAGATCAAGGGTATAAGACTTTTCAAGTAATAGCTATTTATTACGATTATAGCTCTGATATTGGTCTAATATTTATTAATATGAATGTATTTAGAAAGTATTACAATGATAAACTATATTCTGGAATAGGCTTGTTTGTAAATGATTCTACACAAGTTGATAGAGTAGCAGAAGAATTAAGAGAAAAGGTATCACCAAAGCTTCATTTCTTGGTACGGACTAACAAAAGTTTGATTAGATCATCGGTTGAAGTATTTGATAGAACTTTTATAATTACAGATGTATTGCAATTATTAGCAATTGTAGTATCGTTTATTGGAATTTTTTCTGCGATGATGGCTTTACAATTAGAGAAATCACGTCAATTTGCAATTCTTCGAGCTAATGGCCTCACCCCTATTCAATTATGGAAACATATAATTTATCAGACTGGTTTGATGGGCTTCATATCTGGATTATTAGCTATTCCGTTGGGAATATTAATTGCTTATATTTTAATTAATATTATCAATACAAGATCTTTTGGTTGGTCTATTTCGTATTATTTTGATAGTATATATTTAATTCAGGCCGTAATAGTAGGAATTATTTCTGCTATCTTAGCTGGTATTTATCCTGCTATCAAAATGGCGAATACTCCACCTGCCCTATCGTTGAGAAATGATTGATGAAAATACTAAAATTATATATTGTATCGATAATATTACTATGTGCTTGGAGTAGTTGTAGTAATGATAAGAATAATCATAGTGATAAGCCTAATATGATAATTACAGATGCTATGTCGCAAGATGATTCTTTATTTCAGAAAGCTATTAATAAAATCAAGTTTAAGTTTCCTGAAGATTTTGGTTCGCATAATAAATTCAAATTAGAATGGTGGTATTTTACTGGAAATTTGAAAGCTGAAAATGGCAATGAGTATTCTTATCAATTTACAATTTTTAGAAATGCTCTTAAATATGACTCTATAAAATTAAATTCAGATTTTGCAAGCAATCAATTATATTTTTATCATTTTGCTATTACTGATATTAGAAACAATAAATTCTATTATTACGATGAATATGCAAGAGGTGCTACGGGGCTAGCTGGGGCAACTTATATCCCATTAAAGATATTTGTGAACAATTCCTCAATTACAGGTTCTTTTGAAAATGCAGATTCGTCTTTGCCTACTTTTCATATTAATGCTATAGCTGATACTTACCAGATTAATTTAACTCTAAAGCCGTTGAAAAAGATAATTTTGCAAGGTGATGAAGGATTAAGTAAAAAAAGTTATGATAAAGATAATAATTCGTATTATTATTCTATTAGTAGATTGAATACTGAAGGTAGTATAGTATTAGATAATGGCGGAAACAAACAAAAATTGAAAGTAATAGGTAATAGTTGGTTAGATAGAGAATGGAGCACATCAGCTTTATCAAAGGATCAAGTTGGTTGGGATTGGTTTTCTATTCAATTAAGTGATACTACTGAGATAATGTATTTTAAATTGAGGAATAAAGATGGTAAAACTAATTTTGCCAAGGGAACATTAATTTATAGTAATGGAGATAAAAAGAATTTATATCAACCAGATGTTTTTTTGGAAGAGAAAGAATATTGGGACAATGGTGCTGGCAAGAGATATCCAAGTAAATGGATTATGACTATACCTAATGAGCAAATTAAATTATTAATAGAAACAAGGGTCAAAGATCAAGAATTAAAATTAAATTTACGCTATTACGAAGGTAGCATTAAAATAAAGGGAATAAAAGGTAGCAAAGAAATAAATGGTCTTGGTTATGTGGAATTGATATATTGATAATACACTCCTACTATTGTAATGATTCTAAATGAATATTTCTATTTATCAGTTCAATTAATTATTTTATTTATTTTAGCCCACAATTCATTGTCAAATCCAGAAACAGCAAATTTCGGATTAGAAGGATTGGCGGCATTTCCCATTCTCACAATTACCAATTTTTTACTTGGAACAATGTATAAACGCTGATCGTTAGCACCCATAGCAGCAAACATATCGTAAGGGGCATTTGGTATTAAGTATCCGTCATAAACTGTTTGATCGGCAGGGACCATATATTTTGATTTACCATTAAGCCACCACAAATATCCATAAGAAGGATTAATATTTTGAGATGAGTTGATACTTTCAGTAAAATAATCTTTATCTATAATTTGTTCATTCTGCCATTTTCCAATATTTAGGGCTAATAAACCAAATCTTGCCATACTTCGTGCAGTGCTGTGGTAAATAGTAAATATAAGCCCAAAGTTCCAATAGCCATCCATACCTATTTTATTTTTTAACTTATTGCCAAAATATGTCTCATAATCTTCATTGGTTGCTTTAGAAATTACATCAATAAGTTTCTGGAATACGTTACTATAAGCCCATCTATTACCTGCATCAGCTACATAATTTAAATTAGATTTAATCATCAATTGTTTGGTATCGTCTATACCCGAAGTCATTGTTAATAAGTTTTTTATCGTTATTAGGTTTTCTTTTTCTATTGGCATATTGGTCCAGCCTTTTCCTAAATAATCTGATACTTTATCATTGATATTTAATATATGCTCTTGTTGAGCTATACCTATTAAAGTAGATATAATAGATTTGCCTGCACTATTCCATTCCCAATCGTCTATTTTAGTTTGTCCATCAAAATACTCTTCCATAGCAATTTTCCCATCTACAAGCATTATAAATGATTTAGTATTCTTTTCAGCTAAATAATTTTTTAAATCCTGTATAGCGTTAACATTCCAATTTAATTGATTAATTGGTATTGTTGCCCAATTAGTATCAATATTTGAAGGAAAATACATAGAGTTATTATTATCTTCTGGTGCTGTAGGGTTATTATGATTACCACAACTAATTAATGATAATAGCCCACCCAATAATAAATATATAATTTTCATAACTAATTAAGTGATTGGTAAAATTTTTCTACTAAATTATTTATTCTATTGATATGCAATGACGTATTAATTGCCAAGAAGATAACAATCAATTTTCATATTTTATTTTATAATATATTAATCTATTTAATTTATATTTATTGAATGTGTCTTTTGAGTTTTAATTTAAATTCTTTAAATAGAACTTGTTGAATATGTATTTTTAATTTTATATTTAATTTATAAAATTAAAATTATTTAGGGAATAAGAAAAGCCCTAACAAAGTCAGGGCTTATACATTAGTGGCGGAGGATGAGGGACTCGAACCCCCAAGTGGTCACCCACGGCGGTTTTCAAGACCGCTGCCTTACCAATTAGACTAATCCTCCTCGCAAAGATTAGAATACAAAAGTGCATATTTTTTTTAAATTGTGCAAGCACTTTTTTAAAATATTTTAATTTTTTGCGAGGAAATAATAAAATTGAAAAAAAAATGAGTATTTTTTTCAAAATTTTGTAAAAAAAATTTTTTTTTATTATTAACTAGTTATATCTTTGTCTTAAAGGAAGTTTAAAAACACAGCATAAAGTTAGAAGAAATCGGCATAAATTTCTTTGAAATAATTGGTTAATTGAGTCAATATAAGCATTATATTTATCAACATCTTAGCAGATTTGATTAGGTATATCGGAATTAATTAATCATAAGTGAATTGTATTAAAATTCGATTTTAATATTCAGAATTGACATTAGTTTATGGGGGATAAACATTTGAAAAGGCTGAAATTAGGCAATATATCAGCACCTTTATTATTAATCGTTTTAGCAATGATTTTGATAGTCATTGTATTTTTGGTTGTTTTATCAACTAAGTGGTCTGATGATAAAGCAATTACAAGAATAGAGATTACAGGTAATCATTATGTAAAACAACAAGAAATAATAGATTTAATAAGTTCTTATGCCCTCCATCAACCAAAAAAATCAATAAAATTAGATAGTATATCCAACTTAGTGCAGTCGAATAATTATATT
>JBDHXE010000013.1:0-24449 GCA_039810525.1 Chlorobiota bacterium
TGAGAGAAGTTCGCTACGATGGAGCTTATATGTTTAATTATTCTCCAAGAGAGAGGACTAAAGCATATATGATGGAAGATGATGTACCTCACGATGTAAAGCGTAGGAGACTTAATGAAATTATTGAACAACAAAATCAAATATCTAAAGAAATTAATATAAGTGAGCATGGAAGAATCCATGAGGTATTAGTAGAAAGTCCATCTAAAAAGAATGAAAATGAATGGCAAGGTAGAACTGATACCAACAAGGTAGTAATATTCGATAATAGTAATAATAAATATACTACTGGGCAATTAATTAACTGCAAAATTACTAATTCTACATCCGCTACTTTATTCGGAGAAGTTTGTGAATAAATCTAAGCTAATATATAATTTATTAATATTAATATCCTCGCTAATTTTATTAGTGAGCTGTGATGAATGTAAATTTGAAAATATTACCCCTGACGATTTACCTACTGCTAAAATTAACTCTAATTACAATGTTATGTTTCGCGAAAAGACTACTGTTTGCACACCAAGTAGAGTCAATATATGGTTAAATTCTGGAGATTTACCTCCGGGCCTTACACTCTACCCAAATGGTGAGCTTAAAGGAAAAATCAGTGCTAATGCAGAGACCAAAGTATATAATTTTACTATAAAAATGGAAGTATGCTTCAATAGTAATAACCCTAATGATTACTCCAATTGCTCATCACTTACCAAAGGTTATGCATTAAAAGTAGAGTAAATTTTAATGAAAATTGCATGTTTGCTATCTGGTGGTGTTGATTCGTCTGTTGCTCTTAGCGTAATGAAAGAGCAAGGATATGATATAACTGCATATTATTTGAAAATATGGCTCGAAGATGAGCTTGCATTCTTGGGTGATTGCCCTTGGGAAGAAGATATGTCCTATGTAAGAGCAGTTTGCCAGCAGTTGAACGTTCCCTTAGAAATAGTAAATATGCAACAAGAATATTTAGATACCGTTGTAGAATACACTATTACTGAATTAAAAGCGGGTAGAACACCATCTCCTGATGTAATGTGCAATAGACATATTAAATTTGGTCAGTTTTTTAACAAAGTTAATAATAATTTCGATAAAGTAATTTCTGGTCATTACGCTCAAATTAAGCAAATTGATGATAAGTATTATCTTATGGAATCGCCCGATCCAGTCAAAGATCAAACATACTTTTTAACATATTTAACCCAAGAACAATTATCAAAAATTATTTTTCCTATAGGTCAATATACTAAGCAACAGATAAGACAATTAGCAAAAGAGCATAATTTGCCCAATCAAGATAGAAAAGACAGCCAAGGAATATGTTTCCTTGGCAAAATTAAATATAACGACTTTGTTAAATTTCACTTAGGCGAGCAAAAAGGCGATATAATTGAAATAGAAACCAATAAAGTATGGGGACAGCATAACGGCTACTGGTATCATACTATCGGGCAAAGAAGTGGTTTAGGATTATCAGGTGGACCTTGGTATGTAGTAAAAAAAGATATAGATAATAATATAATCTATATTAGTCGAGATAATCAAACCAATAAAGTTAGCCACGATAAATTTATAGCAAGAAATATTAATTGGATACCCGAAAAGCCTAATTATGACACGATGTTGGTAAAACTAAGGCACGGACCTAATAAAAATACTTGCAGATTAGAATATATTGATGATAAAAATGCTTATGTCTATTTAGATGAGCCTGACCAAGGCATATCAACAGGACAATTCTCAATTTTTTATAAAGATGGGTTCTGTCTTGGTGGTGGTATGATTGAGCAAATAATATAATCTTATCTTACCTCTCAATAAAACTCTTTTAATTTCAAAAACTTAATAATAAAAAATAATATTTGTACGTTTTATTAAGATTTCTTATATTTGCAAATATGATTATATCAACAAAAATAGAAACCAAATATACAAACGATACTTCGATACTTCGATACTTCGATACGACGCCCAACTCTTATATTATTGTAGATTATATTGCTGTAACAAAACTAAATTAGGATTAAAATTTCCAAGGAGGGCTCGCGGGCCAACAATTTATCTATCGAAGTATTGAAAGAATCATTAGTTAGATTGTATAGTTTGGTATTTTAATTTTTTTAATAATTTAGGAAATAATGTAATGAAAAATTTTATTTTTTTTTAGTATTTTAATGTGTTTTTTTGGGTTTATCCTCAGTTTTTAGTAGAACAATTGAAATAACAAAAACAGGGGCAGGGGGTAATGGTGGTTATGATGTTTTTGAAAAACATGATGATGGTATTTGGTTAATAAAGAGTGCAAAAAGTACATTAACTTGCGTCGCCCCAGGTAGTCAAGAATGTAAGTTTACTATTGATCCTAGAACATTAAGTGATTTGGTCGGTCCAAATGGAAGTAATCCAAATTGGACTGATTTAGATGATTATGCTAAAGATAAAATACAATCAAATATATTTACGGGTACCTATAGCAACAACTTATCTATTAATGGTGACTTATGGTATAGGAATGTATCATGGATTGCAACGGATAAGTATAACTATAAAGTTACTATTAATATAGAATTAGCGCCGTTACCTTAATTAAATTTCAAAATTGATTTTGTGCATAGGGATGGTTAAAATCCCTATGCCTTTTAATTATAAATTTTGGGTTTATATATGAAACAGATAATTAATTTATCATTAGTAATTATTTTTTATATTATTAATATTAGCAATGTGTATACAAAAGATAATTATATACAAGATTTAATATATTTTAAAGATGTAATATTATTGCCTAATAGTTTTATTGATGAAGATAAAATAAAAATTAAAGCTATAAATGATAATTCAGTCTTTGCCATTTATGATAATCTGATTGATTCTAATAACTCATATTATTATGAGATTTATAATATTATTAACCAATCTGTTGATAGAGTAGTAATACCTGATTTTGCAAAACAAAATACTATGATTATTAAAGATTTTGCAATAAGTGATAA
Source organism: Chlorobiota bacterium (assembly GCA_039810525.1). Classification (GTDB taxonomy): domain Bacteria; phylum Bacteroidota; class Ignavibacteria; order Kapaibacteriales; family UBA2268; genus JBDHXE01. Next base: position 2,997 of record JBDHXE010000013.1, read on the forward strand.
AATTCTATCAATTCTATTTACTAATTCAAGTTGTATTATCTATAAAAAAGACTCTACAGGAGGTTTTGTTATTGATACTGTTATTACTGATGTTAAATATGATTATGTTAAAATTATGAACAATTCTGTTATTCTTTATTCTTATAATATTTATAATGGAACTAAAGTTATCAAATTTGATATTAATAACAACTATCTTAGAAAAGAGCATATTTTTGATAATCCAATTGGAATTGAATTTACTCTATTTCAACCTAAACAGCTTATAGATATTTCTAATAATTTTATTGCTATTTCTGAACTTAATACTATGAAAATTAATCTATATGATTGGAATTTTAATAAAGTTGATAGTATAAATTTTGAAGTTAAAGATTGGGTAAATAATGAAAAAGCCACTGATTATTTCAGTGTGTATAAAAATAATAAAATAGTAAATGCAAAAGGAACAATAGAAGAACTAAGACCTCTCCTTAAAGAATTTTCTATGATACATAAGATAAATTTTATTTCAGAAGATAAATTGTTAATATTTTGGTCATCACCATCTAATAATTCTCTTTATGATTTTAAGTTTTCTCTTTGCACAAAAGATAATGGAAAGTGGATAACTACTTATGATATTCTTTTAAATAAAGAAATAATGGAAAATATGGTTTTAGAAGAATATCTTAAAAATTGGAAAATTACAAATAATTACTTTATTGAAAACAATAATATTTATTTAATTTATGCAATTCCGATTGAAGTTAAAAATTCCTTAAAAGAAATGAAAATACTTGATTTACAAAAAAATATTGAAAATTATTTATTAGAAAATGAAAACTTACGCCATTCAGTTTTGATATTTGGTTTTAATAAATGATAAAATTTAGCAAATATATTAATGCCTTAACTTATATTATTATTTCTTTGGCTATTATATTCTTTGGAACAAAACTTTTATCATTTGATAATGAACTAAATAAAGTAGATATACAAAAAATATATATATATGATATTTATAAAAATAAATATGGATTAGCTGAATTCTTTAAAAAAGATCATCTCATTATTGTACTTTACCATAATTATAATTGTTTTGAATGTTTTAAAGATATAAAAGCAGAAATTGATTCTATATTGAATATTGATAAGAACTTTGATTATTTAGTAATTTGCCGAGTTCAAAATGATATTATTACGCAGAAAAAGACATTAACCCAATTAGGTGATATTTTTGATAAGTCTAAAATTTATTTTGATATACATAAATCAGAAGATAAATGGCCACCTTCAGAATTTGAAGATGGTTTATTTTCTCTATTAGATATTAAATTAACACCTACCTTAATAAGAAAAGATTATCAATCGATTAAATTTATCCCATATATCGAATTATTTCCAGAAATGAAGAAATAAATATTTATATTGCTCAAAAGAATATTCTTCATTTAATATTAATCATTATTTTTAAGTGTAATTAATTCATCAATTAAATGATTATAAAAAGCGCCGTTCTTTTCTTCGCTCCAATGCTCTATTGCAAAATGCCTTAAATCATTTTTGCTATATTTATAAAAAAATGATTTCCTATCAATTTTATCGAAAAGCTCAACCCATTTTTTAAAATTATCTTTATCTAAAGCAATCAAATATTTATTGGCATCTAGATAACCGTTTGTGTTGTCAATAGTAGTAATTACAGGTAACCCGCAACTAAATGCTTCTTGTATAACCAATGGAAACCCTTCGCCATAACTTGGTAATATCAAAAAATCAGCTATATTATAGAAATCCCTTACTTTTTTATTCTCAATATCTCTATAAACCAAAATATTATTTAATCCTGACTGTATAGGGTCGATAGTTCCCCAGCCTACAAAAATCCATAATATAGATTGGAATTTCTTAGCTAATTCAATTATTATTGGAATACCCTTTTTCTCTGTGAATCTGCCAACAAATAGTATAGTAGAATTATATTTTTTCAATTTCATTTCGTGTTCAATATAATTCCGCTTAGTTTCGGGATAAATTATAAATTGCCTTGTATTTACTGAATTTGATTGCAGTAAGAAATTATTACTTTTACAAAAGTTAGAAAAATATTTCCTTACTCCATCGCTAATAAAAACTACTTTATCTGCTCTTTGCAAAATATATTTACCTAATAATCTATTAACCAATTTTAGACAATTCCTTATAATAATAGATTTATACGGTATTAATCCAATATGTTGTGTTATAATAATCTTTTTCTTATATCTTTTAGCATAAAAAAATGCTATTAGAGATGATAAATATATAAATTCGTGTATATGAACTAACTCATTATTTATTACTTCGTGCTTTAAAATTTTAATACTATTAATAGCAGGAATAGGGTAGGGGAACGGTAAGAATTTCTCAATGAAATTATACATTTTGATAGGAGTAAATTTAAGATGATTCTTCTTCTCGGGTAATTCCTCGCCTTCTATAGCTATCCATCTTATTCTATTTAATTCGCTCATTAGGATATTAAGAGCTGTTCTATAAGCCGCAATCTCTACTCCACCTCTGTGGCTTGGGTAGTATTGAGTAATTAATAGAATTTTAATCATTTCTTAGTTTGTAATTTCAAAAAACTATAAAAGAAAAAAGAGAATATAAGCTGAAAGCCAAATACTGTAGAAGCAAATGAAAATATTGCAATACGCATTGTAATTTTGATACCCAATTCAAAGAAATACTTGTTCAACCAGATAGAAAATAAATATACAAATCCAGATACGCCTAATAATATAAATATACCACCTACAATTAATGCACCCTCTAAGGTTATCTTATCAATTAATTCTTCTAACCAAGATAAACGTGGGATTAATTTCTCATGCTTAGCAAAAGCTTTAGTTGATATAGCAAAAAATACGCTCTGAAAACCAATTAATATTGCCCCAACAGCAAACAAAATCGTATGTATATCCAAAGTTTGCTGAGGGTTTGGCAAAGCCCATAATGTAACAATTGTACCTAATATCATAAGTAATAATCCCGGATAAAGAAAAAGCCAACGTGGAGAATATAAAAGCAAAAACCTTAGATGACGCCAGCCATCACTCCAAGTGTTTAGATGACCTTTGCCTGATCTGCCATCTTTGTAAAGTCTAATAGGTACTTGCTCAATATTCAGATTATTAATAGTAGATTTTACTATCATTTCGCTAGCATACTCCATACCTGTAGTTTTCAAATTTAGCTGAAGATATGCATCTTTTGTAAATCCACGTAAACCACAATGAAAATCATCGACACTATTATTATAAAATACCTTGCCCAAAAATGATAACATAGGGTTGCCCAAATATTTATGTAAAAAAGGCATAGCGCCTCTTTCTATAGACATAGCAAATCTATTACCTATTACCATATCAGCGCCATTTATTAGCTTTTCGTAAATAGGATAAATCTCTAAGAAATTATAACTATCATCAGCATCAGCAATAATTATATATTTACCTTTTGCATTATTTATACCATTCATCAGAGCTGCACCATAGCCTTTTTCGTCAGTATGAAACACTATTGCACCCGCTTGATTCGCTCTTTCGATAGATCTATCAGTGCTACCATTATCCGAAACAATTACTTCGCCTGCAATCCGATGTTCATACAAAAAGGTTCTTGCTTTCCACACACATAGATGGATAGTTTCCTCTTCATTTAGGCAAGGAATGACAATTGATAAGAAATTGATTTTACATTCACCATACTCATTACTTTTAATATTATTATAATATGTACTTATTTTACTTATACCAATCTTATAATTATTGAATTTAACAAAACGAATATAATCAATTTGAATTAATTAACAAATACAAAATAAATATTAGGAATAAAAATTATAGTTAAATGTTATTTGCAAAAGAAATTCCTTGCGTATTAAATATAATTTCATTAATTTATATATAGGCATATTTGCTATTTCTATAAAATGATGAATATATGGGCAAAATATCAAAAGATGCCGACAATTTATTTGCAATAGCTAAAGAGGCACTTGATGCTGTGAATACAATTGTAAATCTTGGAGTGATTCGGACGATGCAACAGAAGGAATAAACCAAGATATATCAATAGCAATAGTAGATGGTATACTAGGGTTTTTTGCTTGGTAGAGCTGCTGGTGCAAGCTAAGGTTCTTTATTATGTGCTTTAACTATTTCAGGAATTTATTCTTTATTAAAAATTTTAGATCAATGTTGTAAAAACTCAAGGTAAAATTATGAAAGAAATAACTATAAAATACAATGTTATTATTCTCTTTGTAATAGTGTATTTTCTATTCTTAGGTGCTTTTTATATAGGTGAAACTATAACTATAATCACTAATAATACATCTGATGTAAAATTTAGAATAATACATTTGTTTACAACAGGATTAGCAACAATTGTATTTCTGCCGGTTCTAAAACATATTTATAATAAACAAAGGCAAAAAAATAATAATGATGCGATATAATTTGTTTCTTTAAATATGAAACCTCTTTTTATCTATTTTTCTTACATTCTTTAATAAAATTAGTAAATATTGCTTTAGACATAGTGCTATCTAATGGCATTCTCTCAGGATGCCATTGTACTGCCATCAAATAAGGTTTATCTTTATCCTTATATTCTACAGATTCTATTATATTATCTTTTGCGATTGCCGTTGCTCTCAAATTATTAGCTAATCTATCAATTGCTTGATGATGATTGCTATTTACTTCGTAGCTTTTTAAATTAACTAAACTATGCAATAATGAAGGCTCTATAATGTTGATAATATGATACGAATCTCCCGAATCTAATTGATGAACATCATAATTCATTATTTCGCTTGGTATATCTACTATTAGAGATCCACCAAAAGCAACATTAAGTATTTGCAGTCCTCTACATATACCTAGAATTGGTATTTTACATTCAACAGCTTGATTAATTAATTCAAATTCTAATGAATCCCGATGAATATCTATTGTGCATTGAGAGCTATCTTCTGCTCTTCCATATTTCACTGGATCTATATCAGGACCACCAGATAGTATCAATCCATTTGCCTTTCTGATAATATCCAATACAGCTTGGTGATTATCTCTAATTGCCCATAGATCTACTACTTCTATAGTGCTATCATAATGCAAAATTGCATTTTTATAATTCTCATAAGTTTGTGATGAACTTGCTTTACTGATTGCTATCATTGTCTTATTAGTACCGCACGATACCATAAATACCCCAAAAATGGTAATTAAAATACTATTAATTAATACTTTTTTATACTTTCTCAAATGCGTCTCGCAATAAATTGAAAAAAATTCTTTTCTCCTTCTAATATAGTTGATTTAATAGGAAATATTATTAATTTAATTTTTTCATTATTTAATATATCTTTAAATTTATCTAATTTAACAGCATCTTTCTCAGTAGTGGCTAAATAATGTATTTTTTGATTTATAGCTTTATCTATTAGATTGCTTATATCATCTTTGGAATATTGGTAATGGTCAGCAAATTCAATTTGTTCTATTACATTATACCCTTTCAGTTTAATCATATTAAAAAAGCGGAAAGGTTGAGCAATCCCTGCAAATGCTATAATTTTAATAGGTGAATTATTATAAATACTACTCTTAATAGCTTCTTTAGTAACAAAGTCATAAGCAGTAGCTCCATAAGTGTTCACTTGAGTGATTATAACATCATCTTTTAAATGTTTCATCATATCAGCGTTTAATTTAGCATCAATTGTTTGTACAATTATATTTGCTCTATTGATAGATTTTAATGGTTCTCGCAATCTCCCTTTAGGTAATAAATATGGATTTTCGATAGTATCTTTATCAATAATCACAATATCAATATTCCTTTTTAATTTTCTATGCTGAAACCCATCATCTATAATGATGCAATCAGGTTTATATTTATTATAAGCGAATGATGCAGTTTGACTCTTACTTTCGCCTGCAAATATAGGTACATTTAATTTCTTAGCTAATAACAACATTTCATCTCCGCATTCCTCAGCAGTAGATAATATTTTGCTGCCATTAGATACTTCAATTATACCCTTTTCCCTTTTCTTATAACCTCTACCGATTACAATTGTCTTCTTATTTCTATAAATTAAATACTTAACTAACATTTCAACAAATGGAGTTTTCCCCGTACCACCAACAGTCAAATTGCCAACACTAATAATCGTGCAATCTAACTTAGTGGACGGTCCAAACGTATCATAATATTCATTTCTCAAAAATACTATAGCTTCATAAATTTTAGATATTAACTTCTTTAACATATTTATTAGCTCATATTAGTTGTTTACCGTATCTTCCAGCTTTGAAATAATGTCATTAACTTCTTTGCGATCATAGTCTCTTTTTTCGTAGGTTTCTTCAATAAAATTTATATTGATTCTACTAAATGGCATAGGAAATATGAATTTATCCCAAGACTTATTAAACTTAATAGCAAATTTAATATTTACTCTAGCAAAATAAAGCGGAATATTAGCTCTAATAGCAGTTATAATCGCGCCAGCTTTTATTTTATTAGCAGGTCCCTTAGGACCATCTGGTGTGATAAGTATGAAATTATCTTTCTTGGCATACTCTATCATTAGATTAAGAGCTTCTTTGCCACCACTCGATGATGAACCTCTTATCACGCTAATACCCCATAATTCTAATAAAGCTGTTAGTATTTCACCGTCTTTACTAGCACTAACTAAGGCATAAGAATTATACTTGCCAAAACTATACCATAAAGGAAGCATTTCTCCATGCCAAAAAGCTACTACACCTTTAGAGCTAGGATAATTAATGCTAATTCGCCAAGTCTTACTAATTAGATAAATTAAAAGAACACCAAATTTAATATGAAAAGGTAATTTTGTCATAAATATTGCTTAATAATATTAGCAGTCGTCTTTGCGGCACCACTACTGCCAAGGTTTTGTTTCAGCAATTCGAACGAATGCTGAATATTGTCATATTCACTGCGGTTATTCAATAATCCTTTTATATAAGCAATAATATTGTAAACTTTAGCTTGGTTTTGAATAAATTCGGGTACCAAGAATTGATTATATAATATATTCACAATTGATATATATGGTAAATTGACTAATCTTTTTGCCATTAAATAAGTTAGAGGCGAAGTCTTATAAAACATTACAAATGGCAAACCGCTCAGCATAGCTTCTAAATTAGAAGTCCCTGTCTTAATAATTCCAATCTTAGCATTAGACATCAATTCTAAAGAATCATTATAAATATTAATATTAGAATTAATACTTTGGATTAACTTATCAGAGATATTTGGCGATTTAGCAACAGCCAATTGATAATGAGGTAATTCTTTTGTAGCCAATTCATAAATTTCATTTAAGAAATGCTTATGATGAATTAGTTCTTGTTTTCTAGAACCGGGCAGTATTGCTATAATATTTTCTCTTTTATCAAAATCTTTGGAAGGTTTAGAAAAAATAGGATAATCTAATAATGGATGGCCAACGAACTGCGTATTAATACCAAAGTTTGCAAAATACTTTTCTTCAAAAGGGAAAACTACTAATAATTTATCAACGCAATTAGCTAATTTATGGGAGCGTCCTTTGCCCCAAGCCCATAATTGAGGGGCTATATAATACAATACAGGTATGTTGATAGAACGTGAATATTCTGCTAAAGGGATATTAAAACCGGGATAATCTATAGGAATAAAAACATCAATACTTTCGTTACATAATAATTTCTTAGATCTAGCTAATAGTTTTTTAAAAAATCTATATTTTTTGGCAACTTCCCAAAAACCTACCACAGCAATATCTCTTTGAGAAGCCAATGAAACTAAACCTTGAGATTCGGCAAGAGGTCCACCTATACCAAAGAAAATAATATCAGGTACTATTCTCTTTAGTTCTTTCATCAATTCAGCCGCATGCCGGTCTGCTGATGGATCACCTGCCGATATAAATACTTTTTTCAATCTAAATCAATATTACAATCTATACTGAATACCAAAGCCAAGGATATCGATTTTACTAAAATTGTAATCCAAAATAAAATCGATATTTCCAACGGAACCTGTAACGCCAATAGTTGCTTTGGCATTACTATTACTAATAGTCAGCTCGGTAGTCTGCGGATCATTATCACCTGGGTATCCGGGTGTAGGATTGTGAGATCCACGTTCCAATAATCCTAATTGCCATTGGATCTCCACAGGCAATTTGTAAACATATTTTGAGTTAATAGATATTGTTTGATAAGCTAATCCAGCAAAAACATTAAAATACTTAGATATAAAGTAACTATAATTCAAATTGAAATTAAATATAGTACCAAGAGCAGTCAAATCGGCCTGAGTAACACCAACTTTATTAGTTAGATGAGTGCCTTGATATACCATTTGAATTGCCAAATCATGAGGTTCACGTATTTTTAGCTCTTCATAACTAAGATTACTATTATTATTAGAATATAAATATTGTGATAAACTATGCTTAATGCCTAAGCCCCAGAAAGCAAAATCGCCAATAGTTTGGCCTAAATTAACGGGTGGAATTACACGTACTAATAACTCTGTCCCATACAGGGAACCTATTTCAAATTGAGGTATACCTGCAAAAATAGTAGATAAATTACTACCACCATACAACGTGAATTCTTGTGGAAATTGCCCTAAATAATTCTCAATAGAATCTTTCAAATTTTGAGGTATAAATGCAAAATTGTATAAAGGATGAGATTTAAAAAGCATCCTTAATGTATCAGTTGGCAATATAAATTTAGTATCTCCAGTTCCTAAGGCAGTTGAAGCGTTAGTAGGTACTGTGATAGCACCTTTCTTGCTACCTTCAATACCATCGTACATCATATTTAAGAATACATATCTAATTAATCCTGCTGTATCAAGTTTTAAAAGTTGATTGTTAAGTATATCATACTGTACAAATTTTGAAATATCGTTAATATCATATTTTTGAGAAGGCATAATAGGATTGTAACTTTTTAATTCATCAGATACCAAACCAGTCATAGTCTGCAAACTAACTTTAAAATATGGCTTATCAACATTTTTGGGGATATAGGCAGAATTAAAAAATCTACTATTAGAAGTAGCATTTACAATTTTTACAACAGGTTCAAGAAACAAAACACCGTTAGATTCAAACAAATCTTTAGAGAACATTTTAGCTAATTGAATAGTATAATTATTAGCGTTTTGAGACAACAAATTATTAAATGAAATAATAACTACGATTGATACTATTGTAAAAATTCTCATAAATTCCTTTTATTATTTAAATAATGACTTTTTGATAATCACATAAATCGGCAAAGCAAATATAAGCATAACTATTCCAAATATTAAAAAGGAAATTAATTTGAAAGTAACAGATAAAACTAAAAATAATAATTTAGCAAATACAAAACCTACAAATAGTGCTAAAATTATAGACAGAACTTGTTTCATAAATTAAACCTCTAAAATTAATATAAATTACGAACATTTTGAAAAAAAAGTTTATTAAATTAATAAAATAATTTTAAAATATGCCTTATGATATGCTTACGTTAAATTTTTGAAATTTGTTTCAATTAACTTTATTACATTTACATTCTTTTAAAATGAAAAAAGTGTAATATTTGGCTTCATTTATAATGCGTGAGGGATCATATAAGATGGAATGGGTGTATTTATTGATAGCAGGAATGTTTGAATTCTCATTTACTACATTTTTAAAATTATCAGATAATTTTACTAATCTTAAATGGAGTATAATGTTTTTCGTAGCTTTTATTTTGAGTTTTCTTTTCCTTAATAAAGCTATACAGCAAATACCTCTCGGTACAGCTTATGCAGTTTGGACGGGAATTGGTGCAGTAGGTACTGTGCTGATAGGTATTCTTCTATTCAAAGAACCTACTGACTTTTGGAGACTATTTTTTATTTTTACACTGATTGCTTCTATAGTAGGTCTCAAATTGGTTTCATAAATATCTTTAATTGTGTATATATTTTTTAATTGCAGTTTCCTCGTCAGTTTCAATATACAAAATTGTATTCATTTTTGTCATTTTAAAAACACTATCCAATGTGCTATTTAGGCCTACTATAATAAATCTTTTGTTTAATTCACCAAATTTGATATGCTTTTTAAGCAACAAACCAATCACAATAGAACTAATAAAATTACAATGTGTAAAATCTACTATCATACTTTTATTTTCTTTCTCTGCATTTTCTATATAATTAATAAAATCATCAGTCTCTACACCACCAGTTAATTGCCCTTCAACTAATAAATGGTCATAATTATCCTTGCTTTCAAAATTGAATTTAGTCATTTCACACCTAAAATTGTAAATAATTACCTATAACGAATAAGTAAAATTTTTATGAAAAAATATTTATTTTAGTCTACTCTTTTCAAAATATAGACTCTATTTGAATAGATAACAAACCCTATAAAAATATAATTAATTATTAAATAAGTACCACCATAACTCATAAAAGGTAAAGGCAAACCCATTACTGGTGTTAATCCAATTACCATACCAATATTAATAGTAATATGGTAGGCAAAAGTAGCTGCTATACCAAAGCAAGCTATACTGTTAAATTTGTTATCTATTCCAGATGCTATTCTAATAATTCTTATTATTAATACTAAATAAAGTATAATTACAGTTGCCGAACCTATAAAACCTAATTCTTCGGCAGGTACTGAAAAAATAAAGTCTGTCCATTGCATTGGTATATATCTTAATTGTGTCTGCGAGCCTTGCAATACACCTTTGCCAGCTACACCACCAGAACCAACTGCCATTACAGATTGTAATACATTGTACCCCGATCCTAATGGGTCGGAAGTAGGATTGATAAATGCTTCAATTCTTAACTTTTGATGAGGCTGCAATTGATTGTAAACCAATGGAGTAATCAAACCAATTGAGCTATAAATAGCAATAGCTAATATAGACAATATAATTCTTCGTCTCATCAAAATTATTATGATAGAAAATAATACTGCTGCTACTATATAATAAATTGTTCCCTTAAAGGCAAATAAAATTAATATAGGAATTGTTACCATTAGAAATATTAGCAATTTATTAAAACCTGCCCAAAAAAGTATTGCAATTAGAATTACTAAAATTACACTACTTGAACCATGATCGGGTTGCAGCCAAATTAATACAAATTGTAATATTGCAAATGAAACACTTATCAACAGATCTCTTATATTACCCAAATAGATACCCTTGCCTGCGATGAATCCAGCCATAGATAATATTACTGCAAATTTTGCAAACTCGGCGGGCTGCAATGACAATGAGCCTATACGTAGCCAGCCCTTTGTGCCATATACTACCTCACCAAAGATTAATACCCCTACTAACAGCAAAGTCGAAACAATATATATTGGTATCCAAAATGATTCGAAAAATTTCTTAGGCAAAAATATAACTACAAACATTGAAATAAGACCAATTAGTGCAGATACACTTTGTTTGATAAATAAAGTATCCTGTCCTATACCTCTTGTAGCGCTATATATTGAATACAACCCTACTATTGTAAGCATAATTACAGGAACAAATATGCCTAAATCGAAATAATTAGGCGTGTTTTTGTCTAATTCAATATTAATTTTTTTCATTCTATAAAATGATTTCATCTTCTGTTATTCTAAAATATGCTTCTTTATATTTTTGCAAAGTATCATTTATTACATCAGCTGGTAATGTAGGAGGAGGGGGAGTTTTATCCCAATTAAGAGATAATAGATAATCTCTTAGAATTTGTTTATCAAAATTATATTGAAGTGTACCTGCTTTGTATAACTCTTTAAGCCAAAACCTTGATGAGTCGGGAGTAAGAGCCTCATCTATTAGAATAATCTCATTAGAATCAGTCAGTCCAAATTCAAACTTGGTATCGGCTATTATTATACCTTTTGAATCTAAATACTCTGACGCAAACTTATACAGCTCAATTGATTTATTTTTCAAAAATTCTGAATTATCATATCCAATAATTTCGCACATTTGTTCGAAGCTAATATTTTCATCATGCCCTTCTTCTGCTTTGGTAGCTGGAGTAAATATTGGATTGCCTAACTTTTGAAATTCCACTAATCCCTTAGGCAATTTATTACCGCAAATTGCTTGTGTTTGTAAATATTCCTTCCAACCTGAACCAGCTATATATCCTCTTACAACGCACTCAATTGGAAAGACCTTAGTCTTTTTTACTATCATCGAGCGCTTATCTAAAGCTTTTGTATCGCTTTCTTTCAATTTATCTATATTAGACAAGTCATCGCTAATATAATGATTGTTAATTATACCTTTGGTCTTTTCGAACCAGAATTTAGATATTTGATTCAAAATTATACCCTTGCCGGGTATCGCTTCATTCATAATTACATCAAAAGCCGAAATTCTATCACTCGATATAATTAATAATTCTTTACCCAAGTTATATACATCTCTTACTTTGCCGCGCTTTACTTGACCTAATTCTTCAATATTAGTATATTTTAAACCTTTCATAAATAACCTCTTGCTATAATTATGCTATTACATTGAGTAAATAATTTAAATAAGAAAAAATAGAATATTGAATTTGATAATATAATAATATGATTATAGCAATTATCAAAATAATAGATACTGTTACCAAACCAACATACTTTGTTTTAAGTGTAAATACAACCGAAATTGACTTTGCCAACCGTGCTAATGTCCATACAAAAACAATTATTAACATTGTAATAAATAAAATTAATGTAATGGGGTAAACCGAAAGCACTCTATACAAAACTACTGAAAATGGTAAAAGAATAAGCCATGGCAGTGCACCCCAGACTGCTAATATTAGTGAGTCATTATAAGTCATAGATCTCGGATTGAAAATAGAAAATATCCTTATAAATCCTGCTACTATAAATGCACAAGCAAAAGATACCATTGAAATAAAGAATACAGATAAGTCTGGCATCCAAACTAATTTTACTAACACTTCCTGCAGAATACTATTATGTAATAATAATATCATTAAATATTGAAAACCAAGGCTATTCTTAAATAAATAAAATATACTTGATAGGTATATACCCAAATTAACTGCTATTATTACACCTAATATTACGGTCAAAGAAATTGAAATTATACGTTGATCTCTTATGTCCGAATAAAAATTATATGGTCTTAGCAATGATCTAAACATATATTCTCTAAATCTTTTAAATTGGTTTAAGATGAAGAACAAAACTAATATCAACAAGATACTATAAATAATGAAAGTATAGGGTACATAAGGCTCAAAACTACCAGCATTAAGCAATGGTTCTTTTTCATTATTATTCATCGCTTGCATAGAAGCATACGATATTCGTTCATTCCTATCTCGAGATACCACACCCGAAGTATTAATATACATATCTTGATTATTAGTTACTAATAGAGGTGTCTCACGCATATAATCATTATATGTATTATAATTAGTACCACTCATCTGATTAGAATTGGCTAATTTGTATAAGCTCTGAATAATATATGATTGATACTCTATAGATAAATGATCGGAGTAACCATTATGATTGTTGGGCTGAATAAGTACTCCGAAATCAAGGAAAAGAGGCTTATTAGAGAATTTCTTAATTGTGCTACCTAATAAGGAAGCAAATTTGTCTATACCTTCATCAAGTGATACAGCTCTCAGTCCTATTAAGTCACTCTCGTTGTAAATAACAGACAATTTATTATTCAAAGGTATAATTTGATAAGTTATAATATTGTTATCTTTCTTCAAAGAATTTAATGATTTTTTTAGTTCTTTGCTCAATGAATTATTATCTATATATCCATCTCCCAATCCAATACCCCAAAATGAAGGAGATGGGCAGTAAGTTGAAATATATTGATCTAATTGATTACGAAATAGTACTTGTATTTCGTTACGTAAGATAACAGAAGAAGGTTGGTCATAAATTGGCATATCAATTAAAATTAATATACCATATAAATTACATAGATGTACCAGATATGGGCTTGCAGTAGAATATTTCATTCTAATAGCATTTGCACCAAGTGTTTTAATGTTTTCTATATCTTCTTTTAATCTAAAACTTGAAACAGATTGACCTGTTGATATATAATCTTCAATATAGGATATGCTTTTTAAGTTAAAATCATTTCCATTAAAAACTATCTCACTTCTATCTCCATTCCTCACAATTTTGATATCTCTGAATCCATAATCATAAGATAAATCATCGATAGTATTACCATTTTTTAATAATCTTACCTTAATTTCATATAGATTAGGGTTGGAATAATCCCATAATTTTGGTGAATTAATATATATATTAGATTTAAAATTAAGGCTTCGTTCGCTTTCAATTTCCGCATTTTTTATATCAGAATTTGCGACTACGGCACCTGTGATTTTATCTATCAACTGAATCTGATAATCAAAGCTAAATTTCTTAGAAAATCCTACCCTAAGAGAATCTGTCTTGTTAATCCTTTCTATTAATTTGTGAATATTCCCAGCATTGACAGTATAATCTATATCTAAATATGCATTTGTATAGTTATTAGAAAAATCAGATTTGGCCTTAAGCTCCGATATCCATATCTGAGGCTTACCAACTAAGAATATTTCACGAATTGGACCTATATAATTCTTTTTAGCAAAAAGATGATTAGTAAAAAACTCTTCTCTTAACCCTGAATTTTTCTTTATGATAAGTTTCAAAGTATTATTATTTTTTGAAATAAATCTATCAGGTATTCTAACTTCAAATGGAATAATAGCATCAAAATACCTACCTATAAACTGCTCGTTCCAATAGACTTCTACTTGATTGCTTATTCCTGAAAAATTCAAATGCCAAGAATAAGAATCTTTAGTATCCAATGGGATTGAGACTATCTTTTTTAAAATAATTTCACTATTATACGAATCAGAAAATGGAACAAACCTTTTATAGTTTTGCCCATCAACTTCTATATCCCAATTACCACTCAAATCGTTTACTATTCTTGTAGTAGAATTAAATATACTTTTTACTTGACTTTCAGACATTTTCTGATAAGCAAAGCAATTAAACGCAACTAATAATAAAATTGAAATAATTATAAATTTTCTCATTCTTGTTCCTTAATTTAAGAATATTGGTCTTCCAATTTCTAACGATTCTAAAATTGCAAACGTGCTTTCGGTTACCTTTACTATTTCTTCAAATTTAATAGGAGATTCTTTTCCCAATTTAACTGAATCTATAAACGAAGAAACCTCATTTCTAATACCTTTGTCTCCGTTCATTTTGATAATTCTATTGCCATTTATACTGATTAGATTAATGCTTTCGAAATTGTTCATTATAGCACTCTTTCGTTCGCTATGTACTTCAAAATATTCCTTTGGTAAATTAGAAGAACCAGTAGCAGTATAAATAATGGTGCCAATAGATCCATTTGCAAATTTAATGTTGATAGCAATATTATCTCTATCATAGATCTCTTTAGACGAATTAGAGCTAACACATTCTGCAAATATTTTGAAAGGATAGCTTCCACTAATATATACTAATGTATCAATAAAATGACATACTTCACCTATGATTCTACCACCTTGATTAGGGTGTTGTATCCAATTATCCTTAGGGATAAACCCAGCATTGATACGATACACCATAGTCAAAGGATAATTGTTACCCTCAAAAAAAGACTTTATTTGAGTAAAGCTATCAGAAAATCTCCTATTAAAGCCACACATTACATTAATAGGGTTATTTTTATACTCTGTTATTATTTCGTCTAATTGTTCTCTATTAATTGCTAGTGGCTTTTCTACAAAAATTGGCTTTTTAGCTTTGATACTTTCTACTACAATCTTAGAGTGAGTATCGTGTCTGGTAGCACAGAATATAATATCAGTATCACTATTGTTTATTATTTCTTTATAATCAGTTGAGAAAAAAGCGAACTTATTCTTTTCTGCTACTGATTTAGAAGTAGCTGGGTTTTGATTAGCTACTCCAATTGGCGAGATCCCAGTATTGATAATATTTGGTAATAAATGATTTTGGGCAAACGTGCCAAGACCAACAAAAGAGAAGCCTATTTTATCTTTTTTAGCATTGTGTAGCTTGATCATTTTTACTTTGTCAATAGATTTGTTATCATATTTCAAAAGAATACCTAAGTATTTGCCACTTACTTTGCCAGTAATCAAATCATAGGCACTTTCAGCTTCTTTTAAATCAAAAGTATGTGTAGTAATTTTTTTGAAATCTAAGGACTGATTAGCTAATAGTTTCAAAATTGCTTGCATATTCCTATTCTCTGTCCATCTTACATAAGGATATGGGTAATCAATACCTAATTCTTCATAAGATGAATCATACCTTCCAGGTCCATAGCTTGTAGCAATTTTTAATTCAATTTCCTTCATATAAAAAGGAGTCCTCGGAATATCCATTCCAATTGCTCCTAATATAATTACACTGCCTCTTTTCCTAGTAATATTCAATGATAGTTCAATAGGTTGATTAGAATCAGTAGCTGCTGCAATAATTACACTATCCATAAGCATACCATTAGAAAAACTTCTGCATATATCTATAGCTTCACTATTACTTAGTATAGTTCGCTCAGCACCCAATTGACGAGCTAATTCAAAATTATTCGAAGTAATATCAATTCCAATGACGTTAACACCATTAGACTTCAGAATTTGGATTGTAATAAGCCCTATTAAGCCTAAACCTACTACCGCTATATTATCACCAATATTTGGGGAAGCTTGCCGTACACCTTGCATAGCAATCGAAGCTAATGTAGTATAAGCCGCAGATTCATAATCAACGTTTTCGGGTATTTTTGCTGCTAAATTCTTTGGTATAGCCACTATTTCGGCATGATTAGCATACCCAGCCCCAGCACAAGCTACTCTATCACCAGGTACGAACTCACTACAACCAGATTCTAATATAATACCAGCAGAACTATATCCTAATACTTTGAACGAATCTAATTTATTTTGAACTCTATTCAAAGTAGATCTAATACCTTCCTTTTTTACAAATTCTAATACTAATTTGACATCTTCAGGCTGTTTCTTTATTCTACTAAGCATTGATGATTGTGCTTTCTCTACTGACGAACGCTCAGTCCCAGCACTTATCAATGAATATAAATTCTTGACTAAAATACCATTTTCTGGACAGATAGGATCGGGCATTTCTTCAACGCATATTTTACCTGTCTTCTGATATTGTAAAACTTGCAACATTTATTTTTTAATTTGATTAAATATAAAATACAAATTTAATATTTAATCACTACATATAACTCAAAAATAATAATCATACAAATAATCCAACACACTATGATATTAATAAATATTCTCAGAATTGGACATAATCTTATTATATTAAAATCAAGAATAATTTAATATTTTTGCATAATAATAATTAATGAATGATTAGATTACTATGAACTTTAAGAAACGAACTAAAAATTGCGGTCAATTAAGGATAGAAGATACCAATACCAATGTAATATTAAATGGTTGGGTAGCATCACGTAGAGATCTTGGAGGTCTAATATTTATAGACTTACGCGATAGATATGGTATTACTCAAATTATTATAGAGCCAGAAAATAGACCAGATCTTGCAGAGAAAGCTAAAGAGATAAGAAGTGAATATGTGATTTGGGTGCAAGGCAATGTAAGAGAAAGAAGCAACCCTAATAAAAATATTCCTACTGGACTAATTGAAATAGTAGTTTCTGATTTTGAAATTATTAGTAAAAGTGAATTGCCTCCATTCGAAATTGCTGATGGAATAGATACAAACGAAGAATTGAAGCTAAAATATCGATTCTTAGATTTACGCCGTCCTGAGCTACAAAATAAATTCATTATAAGAAATAAATTTTATCAAATAGTACATCAATATTTTGAACAAAACGGTTTTTTAGAAGTAGAAACTCCAGTTTTGATGAAATCTACTCCCGAAGGTGCAAGAGATTTCTTAGTTCCAAGCCGTATTAATAAAGGTAAATTCTATGCACTGCCACAATCACCTCAGCTATTTAAGCAAATTCTAATGATATCTGGTTTTGATAGATATATGCAAATAGTGAAATGCTTTAGAGATGAGGATCTTAGAAGTGATAGACAACCAGAATTTACACAAATTGATATAGAGATGTCATTCATCGAGCAAGATGATATATTTGCTTTAATAGAAGGGCTAATGAAGACTACTTGGAAAGAAATTCTAAATATTGATATTGAAGTTCCTTTCAAAAAGATGACTTGGGAAGAGGCTATGACTAAGTACGGGAGCGATAAGCCAGATTTAAGATACGATATGCCGATTAACGAAATTACTGATTTGGTTAGTAATTCCGAATTTAAAGTATTCAAAGATATAATAACTGATGGCGGTACTATTCAAGTGCTAAATGCACAAAATTGTGCAGAATTCTCCCGAAAACAAATTGATGGATTGACTGAGCTTGCTAAAAAGTATGGTGCCAAAGGCTTAGCATGGATTAAAGTATTAGAAAATGAAATTAATTCTCCAATAAGTAAATTCATATCAGAAGTAGAGTTAAATACAATTGTAGATCGCTGTAATGCTAAAATTGGAGATTTATTATTAATTTCTTCTGATAAAAAATACAAAGCTTTGAATATCTTAGGCAATATAAGAATAGAAGTTGCCAAAATATCTAATATCTACGATAAAATTAAAAATGACTTTTCCTTCCATTGGGTTGTTGATTTTCCTCTATTTGAATGGGATGATGAGACTCAAAGATATTATGCTATGCACCATCCATTTACATCACCAATGCCCGAAGATATGCAGTATTTAGATACCGACCCAAGTAAAGTAAGAGCAAGAGCTTATGATTTGGTTGTAAATGGCGCAGAATTAGGTGGCGGCTCAATACGTATTCATAATTACGAAGTACAACAGCAAATGTTTGATAAATTAGGTCTATCCGAACAAGAAATTGAAGAGAAGTTTGGATTCTTTATTAAATCTTTAAAATATGGTGCGCCTCCTCACGGTGGAGTTGCATTAGGTCTTGATAGAATAGTAATGACATTATCAAAAACTGACAATATACGTGATGTAATTGCTTTCCCAAAAACTACAAGTGGACTATCGTTAATGGATGGATCGCCATCAATAGTAGCCAATGAGCAATTAAAAGAATTGGGGTTAAATATATTAGATAGCAAAGTAGAATAAGAAAAAAAAAGAGCCTCAGAATAATTATCAAAATAACAATAATTCTGAGGCAAAATATAAATACACAATTAATTAATACGAAATACTAATTAATCTTCTTGACTATTACGATACTGTCTTCTTGCTGCCTTAATCCTAGCCATTCTCTTTTCTATAGAAGGTTTAGTATAAGCAGTTCTCTTTTTAAATTCACGCAAAACACCAGAACGTTCGTATTTCTTTTTGAAACGCTTTAGAGCGCGGTCAATGTTTTCATTCATTTGCAATGTAACGCCGATCATTGTCTATTCACCTCCTTTTTTTTGTAGTAAAAATCGCTTAATTAGATAAATTTTCAATTAAACGTTTTTCTGAATTTTTTTCAAACTGTACAATTATGGCATTCCCGCCATTACTCATTACTTCTTTAGCTCTTACAATACCAACATCATCCCATACTGTATGAAAAATCACATCTCCAATTTTGTATTCATCTCTTGGTGAATACTTACGGGCATCTTCTCTTGTAATATGAACAACTGCTTTTGATTTATCTGCTTCTGATTCTATCGCATCCAAGTTAACAAGCTGTGAATGGCGACTACGAGTGCATCTTGCCCATTGCTGTCTACCCTCAGGGGTTTCAATAGGCTCACCAATTAATTCATGTTTTGTTTCTTTCATTAGAAACTGATTGTAGAGTACGATGTATTTTGCTCTACGAGTGCGTTTTTTTACTGTTGCAACTGCCATAGTAACCTATTTTGTTTAAAGGAACGAGTTTAATATGCAAAAGTAATAAAAAATTACGACATAACAAAGTATTGTTTTTATGTTTTTGTAAGTTGTTATATTTTATACTTTTAAAAATATTATACTTTGTTTGTATTAATATAAAATAATTTTCTATTAAAATAAATAATATTATATTTGGGTGAAATATATGGAGGTTTCATAA
The DNA here is from genome assembly GCA_039810525.1 of Chlorobiota bacterium. Classification (GTDB taxonomy): domain Bacteria; phylum Bacteroidota; class Ignavibacteria; order Kapaibacteriales; family UBA2268; genus JBDHXE01. The sequence goes on from JBDHXE010000013.1 coordinate 23,240, forward strand.
TGAATATACTTAACAGATTTTCTATTAAAACAAAACTAAGTTTTGTAATTATTATTCTTGGCTTACTTTCCTTAATATTTATTATACAATACGAAACAAGCTTGTATAATGCATATGCTCAATCAAAACAAATTTCTAACTATAGTGAGATAGCTGTACATATGCAAATTTACTACACGAGATTCAAATTGAAAGAGCTCTCACATCTGGATTTATCAACAGCCATGGTGAGAAATTCTCTTCAAAACTTACAGAACAGAGAAAAGTAGTTGATAACAAAATTGAACAATTTACAAGTTATATTAATACAAATATTGGAAAAGATAATCCTATTTATGAGTTATTAAGTAATACACTTAGTGATGTACAAAAGTTAAAATCAATTAGAAGTGATGCCGATAATTTTAGAGTTACAACAATTGTTCAGATAGATATTTATAATTCAATTATTAAATCTCTGCTTTCAATGTCAGGCCATATTAAAGATCTATCAGCAGAATTTGGCTATATTAGAAATTATATAAATTCATTATATTATTTTGCTTGCTACAAAGAATATACAGGTGAAGTAAGAGCTCAATTAAATAGCGCATTTAGCAAAGGAATGTTAGATATTGATACTTATAAAAATTTTAATAAAAGCTATTATTCATCACAAATTTCATTAGATGATTTCAATAAATCTGCAAATGAAAAATACTTGAACAAGTTGCAAAATTATGATAACAATGATGATTTTAAATTTGTAAAAAAATCAATAGAAACATCACTCAATAACCCAAATTCAGTAAGCCTTAATATTAGTTCAATAGATTGGTTTGACAATATTACTAGTTATATTAATAATCTTAAAAATGTTGAGAACGATATTTTTAATGATATACTCAAAGTAGCTAAAGACAAGAATAGTGGTTTATATTCTCAACTTATTATTATATCATCAATTGTATTATTTGTATTATTCGTAATTTACTATTTAGCCTACTTAATTATATCTTCAATAATCAGAAATATTAAATTAGCTACCAAATTAGCTATAGATATTTCTAATGGAATAATGATAGATATTAAGTAAAAAAATAAGCAGATATAATCTCTCATCAAGATTATATCTGCTTAGAATTTAGTGCTAATACACTACTTTACTGTTATCTCTACTTCCCTTGGTTTTTCGGGTTCTATTTTACCAAGAGTTATATTTAGAACGCCA
>JBDHXE010000014.1:0-24204 GCA_039810525.1 Chlorobiota bacterium
GCTTATTTTTATCTTTACCATCTTTGTTTTTTTGAGCATAAATGGTTTCAGAATAAATATCTATAAAACTACTCATCAAAATTAGTACGGTCATTACTGACATTATACTGAGTATTTTATTAAATTTAATCATATTTTTTACCTTAATTTATCTTTTACTTACACATTAAAACCAGAAAGCCATACTAAAGTAAACGCTTCTTGGTGCTTGGAAATTACCTCTAAATTTAATTACTGTTTCTACATATCTAAAGTAACTTTCATAAGTTTCTGATTGAGTTACAATACCATTTTTATCTAAATCAGCAATTTCGTTGTATAATCTATTGCCGTAGCTATCATATTGATTAGCGGCAAAAGTAGTAGGATCAGCATAATTAGCATTTTTGAAGTAAGAAGTAGAAACGAAGTCTCCAACTTGTCGGTCAAAAGTTCTACCATCATCAATTGGATCACCAGTAGTTGAATAAACACCTACAGCGGCGGTCCTATTCAGTATATTGAATATATCTAAATAGAATGTAATTCTTGTATTGCCAATACCATCACCAAAAATATCTTTCAAATATATATCTTTTGATATTTTGGCATCTAGTGTAAATATTGAAGGTTGACGTTCTGAGTTTATTTCAGAAATAGGTCTTCCATCTCTATCTGTTCTAGTATATGGAGTACCGCTTCTAAACATAGATGTTAATACTATAGTAGCGTTTTGAAGTGGTTTGATACCTCCAATAGATGGGCCTTGATCATCCATCCAATATAAAACTGCATTAGCTTTGAAGAAATGAGGTATATCTTGTGGCATCACATATTCGGCTAATGGGAATCTTGGCTTACCTGTAAATGGATCTATGGCTACATTGTAGTTTGAAGCTGGACTCGGAGAAGTACCTGTTACTTTGGCTATTGTATAGCTTAAATCAAATGCAAAATTTCTTTCTCTTGATTGTGGCATTCTTAAACCAAATTCAAGCCCTCTTGATGATCCATATTCGGCAACTGTATATTGATAATATGGTTCTGGCACAGCTGGAATAAATACAACACCTAATTGATTATATATATCTTTGTAATATGCGGTTGCTTTAAATACTAAGAAGTCTGTTAAGGCTTGATTGTATTCAATTTCGTATTGGTTAGTTCTTTGAGCATCCATATTTGGATCGCCCAATATACTATTACCTCTTAGAATATCTACGTTAAAGTTGTCATACAAATATTGTAGGTTAGGCATTTGGAAATACATACCATAAGATAGTCTAAGAGTAGATAGATCTGTAATAGGGTAAGTAACGTTAATTCTCGGGCTAACTTGGAATTTAGAACTAGCTACTCCAAACCCAGAATCTGCTCTAATCGAAGTAAAAGTGTTAGAAGGCAATCTATAGTCAGAACTTGGGTCAAAATAATCAAACCTTATACCCGGACTAAAAATAATTCCTTTGAATTTGATCTGATCTTGTACGTATAGTGCCATCTTTGTTGGTTTTTTTGATTTTTCTGTTTTGGCTTTAATCTCAGCATTGTCTGCATATAGATTACCACCAAAACGTCCATCAGTAAATACATCAAAGAATGGGTTACCATCATAAGGGTTGCCATTATAGGATCTATTCAAATCATATAAAGTTAATTGAAGGCCAGCTTTGAATGTGTGCTCATAATTGTTGATTTTGAAGGCATTGGTATAAGAGCCATCAAATGTCCAGAATGAACCTTCTCTGAAACTAAATCCACCATCTCCAGATGTATTAAATAGCCCAGCTATACCATAGGCGTTTCTTGTGCCAGTTCTATTAGGTTGTCCTTCATAATAACCAGTTAATGGGTTACGTTGTGGAAGATCAAATCTTGCATAGCCATCTTTGGTATAAGACAACGCGGTAATTGGTGTATAATCGTCTATAATTTTATCTTTGCCAGGTACTAATCTACTATTGGATACCATATAGTTATCTGCTGGTTCGGTTACACTAAATTTTGAGAAGAAACCAGGATCTTGATCGGTTGTTCTACGTGCACTATAGTCATTATTTTGTGAGTAACCTATTCTAAGTTCGTAGAATGATGATGATGTAAGGGTATGATTGATTAAAGCAAAGAAATTAGACACAACTTGATCTATGACATTTTGCTTTTCAATTCTTTCTGGTATTCCGTTGAGCATAGGTGTACCATCACTATTCAATTTTTGTTGGAAAGTACCATCTGCTAATTTATCGTACATATATCCTTGATCATTAGCATATAACCATCCCCAAGATGACATCTCAAAACTTGAAACCCCATAGTGAGCACCAAGTGTTAATTGTATCTGGTCACTGACAGCAAATTTTAGCCTTGGAGTAATACTTCTTACCCAAGATGAATTGTCGGGCATCTGGCCAAGGTTATTATTATAAGGATCATAAATTTCGTAGCTATTATCTCTATTTTTCTCATGAAAATAGGAACCTGATAAATAGAATGTAGAGTTTTTGAGGAATGGCAGTGGGCCACCTGTTCCAAATTCGAATGTATTTTCATTGCTTGATTGTAATTTGTTACCTTCACCTGAGGCAATTGCTTTCAATCTAGAGCCTTCTCTGATAATTTTCATACCTGTAGATTGGCTACCCCAAAGAGCTGGTAGATCTGTTCTATAACGTATCCATCCATCATAACGATCTGTTCTACCTGTCTGAACAATAGAATTGGATAATCCGCCAGATATATCACCGTATTCAGCAGAAAAACCACCTGTAAGTACTTGAATCTCTTCAACAGCAAATGAAGATACCATTGGATAATAGCTTGATCCAGAAGCTCCAAATCCACCTGTAAATTGGTTAGAAACGTCTATACCATCTACACGTATTTGAGTTTCATTAGTTCTACTACCTCTTATTGAGAATCCTCCGCCTGTTTGGATTACGCCCGCAGAAAGCCCAATTACTCCAGAAACGCCTTCGCGTGCTGTGTTTTGGATCTCTTGGCGTGATATTTTATTAATAGAACCTTGTTTATCATTTTCTATTAACCTAGTACCAGTTATGATTGTTTCGTCAAGCATAACTGCATCAGACGCCATATTAACATCGAGAGTTGATGTTTGATCGGCAGATATTCTGATTTGTCTTTTGAGAGTTTTCATACCAGTGTACGAAAATCTAACTGTATATTCGCCTGCTACAATGTTAACAATAGTATAACTACCATCTTTTTCTTTAACATAAGTACCGCGATTAGTACCCTCCACAAATACTGAAGCACCTACAAGCCCTTTGCCGTCTTGGTCGACAACTTTCCCTTGCAGTATGCCATAAATACTAGCATACGTTTCGGTAGAAAGAACTAATAGTGATAGGAGAGTAAAAAGTAAACCTTTACGCATATAGCAACTCCTGAAAATTATTATCAATTAATTTTTATACAAAGTTCAAATTTAATAATATTTTGTTAAATAATAAATTTTAAATTCTATTTTTCTTAAAATTGGAAGTAAAGCCCCCATACAAATGATATATTGGTAGCTAAGCCACTTATGTTTTTTAATGGTAATTTATAGTCAAACATTCTACCTTCGGCACCAGCTGAAGCATAGAGCCCAGATATAATATTGTATTTGGCTACAAGTCTTGTTAATCCTATCATACCATCTGTATTGCTACCTACACCTATTCTACCATCGAGCGACAAATTCCCATAATTAAGCAAATTTCTCTCATAGAATATAGTCCCCCAATAGTTTTTCTTATTCTCTTTCACTTGTATGGGTATCAATATAGCATTATTGCTTGTAGGATCTAATACTTCTATTGATTGGGTAGTATAGTTGTCTATCGTAGATTTTACTTTAATATAATGTATATTTTGATAATCGAATTCACTTAAACCAAATTCAAGTCCTACTCTTGATTCATTATTAATTGAATAGGATATACTTTGCGAGAAGTTTTGTATTGCTGTATTTTCGTATGTATTAATGCCATTTCTTATGAAATCAAATGACATATATGTAGTAAGATTAATTTCATTTGTAGAATTGCTGTATATGTTATTTCCTTCGAAATTAGCATTCATAAATGGTCTTTGCATTTGGCTTTGGATAATCTCTATTTTGTTTGGAGTATACGAATCTACATCTATATCTTTTGCAATTGTATTATTTATGTTTTGAACATCGTCTAATTTTACATCAATTTCTTTGATACTAAGATTATTATTGTGCAAATTATCTACTTTGTTTATTTCCATCTTAGTAATAAGATTGTCGGTAGTAGCTATACTAATATTATTTGTTCTTTGGTCTGAGATAAGTGCCGAATTTTTATCAATTGCTTTATTTATAATAGGTTTTCTATTATTATTTTTGGCATTATTGATAAGTTTAGTATTATTTGTTAATTTATCTGATATATTATTAGAACTATTATTTGGTACATCGGTACTTGTATAAATATCTGAAAAATTAAAGAAATGGTCGTTTGTATTAATATAAAAAGCAAATAGTAAAAATATTGCTATCGAAGCTACTTTGTAATATAAATTATATTTTTTCTTAATAGGTATTATTTTAGGTGATTCATTCATTATCGCCATCATTACTCTATCTTCGGTAGCTCGCTTTAAAGATGGAGGCAAAATGATACTATTGGCATCTTTTGACATTGCAATATGAAAGTCAATATAGCTATCGAATGTTTCTTTAGCATTGGCGTTATTGCTCAGAAGACTGCGTAGTTGCTCTTCTTCTATAGAAGTTAATTCACCGTCAATGTACTTCGATATTAACAAATCAAGATTCATTGAGTTCCTTTATCAATGGTTTTAAAAGACTTTTTAATTGAACTCTAGCACGAAATACTCTCACTTTGGCTAATGATACATCTATAGACAATACTTCAGCTATCTCGTTGTAAGATAAGTCTTCGTATTCTCTTAGTAATATAGCTTCTTTGAGAGCTTTTGGTAATTTGTCTATAGCATTTCTAATTTCTCGTTTCAACGCAAAGTCATCGTTTCCGAAATTATCGTTTACAAAATATATATCTTGTATCTCTTCTGTATTTTTTTTATTCCTCAGAGACGACATACATGTATTGTGAGCTATTCTAAACAGCCAAGCTGGGAAGCTAATACCTTTGAATGATTGTCTATTTTCATATACTTTTACAAATGTTTCTTGAAAACAATCATTTGCTAAATCTGGGTCTGATAATAGACGCAAGCAATATCTATAAACTTTTTGTCCGTAGACATCATATAAAATCTTGAATGCTTCTGCACTACCTTCTTTGAGCTTGGTAACTGCATTCAATATTTCATCTTCGTTTATTATATTTTGCTTTTTAAACCACATTTTGAGTATTTCTACTATTTCAATTTATTATAAAGACATTTAAACCACTAAAAAGGTTACATTATTTTATATATTATTACAATATCAATTTTTCACCAAAATTCATTAATTTAGCTTGCTTTTTGATCATTTTGCATTTTTGGATAAATACTTCTGGATCTGCTTGTATCACTGGGAATGTATTGAAGTGCATTGGAATAGCAAGTTCAGGATTTACAAAATCTACTGCAATTACACCATCGTCAATACCCATAGTAAAATTATCACCTATTGGTACCATCATTACATCAATTTTATTAAGCTCTCCTATCAGCTTCATATCTAAGAATAAGCCTGTATCACCACAATGATATACGGTTTTGCCACCTATATTTACAACTATTCCTGCTGGCTCGCCCATATATCTTCCATCTGGCGAAGATGAGCCATGGTGAGCAATAGTAAATTTTAATCGACCAAATGGGAAATTGAAAGCTCCACCAATATGCATCTTATGATTTTTAATAGCAAATTCATCTAAATATATGCCTAATTCATTTACGCAAATTACAGTAGCATTTGTATCTTTTGCTAATTGAATAGTATCGCCTAAATGATCACCGTGTGCATGTGTAAGAGCAATGTAATCTACTTTAATGTCATTTTCTTTTAATGGGGTATTTGGATTGCCAGTAATAAACGGGTCGATAATAATTTTGTAATTACCATCATCAAGTATGAAACAAGAATGACTTAGGTATGTAATATTTAACATAAATACCTCTATATATAAACAAATAACACAATATAATTATGTAAATATAATGAAATTTTATTAGAATAATTACACAAATAATTCATTATAGAGTAAATGTAGATATTTAACCATTTAATTAAAAAAGTACAATATTATACAGTCACTATCTTAATTATTTTTTTCTTTCACTTAGTAATTACTTGAAAAATCAATAGGAATATTTATCATACATTTTGGCAAGGATTTTGTCATAAACAAATATTAAAATTTAATTTTGGGTATTGAATTGTTAATAAGATATCATTTGTTTAAGAATAGAATGCCTTTGATGAATAGTGCTTTGGATACTTATGCTCTTCGTCAGCAAACTATTTCTAAGAATATAGCTAATATTAATTCTCCTCATTATAGGCCAGAATCTGTAAAATTCGAAGAATTTTTTCATCAGCAGGAAGCAGTACTCGCTGGTAGTACAACTACTGATTCACATATACCATTAGGTGCAAGCAATCCTTCTTTTGCAGAAGGAGAAAAAGTACCTCAAGAAGTACCCTCTCCTCAAGTTTATTTTTCTGGTGAGACTCATGTCAATATTGACAAAGAAATGTCATCATTAGCGCAAAACCAGATTAGGTATAGGTTTGTATCTCAGATGGTCAATAGATATTTTAGTGGTATGCAGTCAGCAATTCAAGGCCAAAGCGTTGGTAGATAAGTATTTATACTTATTATCTTTTTGGGTAAATGTTCGATATTTGTAAGAAATAAGGAGTATAATTTAATGGCAGAAAATATTTTTTCTTCTTTTGACATAAGTGGTCAAGGGATGTCTGTTCAGCGGATGCGTCTATCAGCAGTATCACGCAATATAGCTAATGTAAATACTACCAAAAGTACAGATGGGCGTCCATATCAAAGAGAGGTAGTAGTAGTCCGCGAAATTCCAAATAGCCCATTTGATAATGAGTTGAATAGCTTAATTAATTTGGATAGAACTTCGCCAAATCATGCTCCTACATCGAGCGATTACGATTATCCCCCTAATAATAATGTATTAACTGCTAAGACAGTTAGGGATAATACTCCACCGAGATTAGTTTACGACCCTAATCACCCTGATGCCAACAAAGACGGCTATGTAGAAATGCCTAATATTAATATAGTTACCGAAATGGTAGAGATGATAACTGCTCAGAGAGGTTTTGAAGCTAACACTGGAGTAATAGATTCAGCTAAAAATATAGCAAGATATTCTTTAGAAATATAATATAGGAACATTTATGAGAATTGATAGTCTAAGTGTATATAATAAATATGATAAGATAGAAAATTATAAACTAAAAGATGAACTTAAAAAAAGTAATCTTATAGATAAGAATAATCAAATTATTGATGATAATAATAACGAGTCTCATAATAATTATCTTAATGGTATCAATACAAACAAAATAATTACTAAACAAGAGAGACAGTATTTTAAGAATATGTTTCCAGAGAGTAGTGATTTGATAGAAAAGCATATTTTATTTAATAGGAATGCTAAGATCCAAAGTCCAGAATTAAGAAAAGGACAATTGGTAGATGGAATAGTTTAAATACAATATCTGAAAGGATTCAGCTATGATAATCAATGAAATTAAAATGGGCAAAGATTATTTGCCTTTAGTACAGCAAAAATCTCAAAGCCAAGCTCCAGACACTTCAAAGGGTGTTAAATTTACTGATACTTTGAATGAATTAATATCTGATACTAATAACCTGCAAATAGATTCTGCAGAATTAACTGAATCTATGATAAAAGGCGAGCCTGTAGATATTCACGATGTAATGATATCTGCTCAAAAGGCAAAAACTTCTTTTCAATTATTAATGGAATTACGAAATAAAGGTTTGGACTTGTACAGAGAAGTACTTAGGATGCAAATATAATATAGGATATACTAATGGCTGAGAATAAATATATAGTAAAATCTCGTGATTTTTTCAATAAACTTAATACTTTCCAGAAAATACTATTACTAGGGCTACCTGTAATTGTACTAATCTCTTTAGTTTTGCTCATCTTAAGCTCCAAACCAATACCTATGGAAGTTTTATACTCCAATATAGAGCAGCAAGAGGCAGCCAAAATAGTAGAATATCTTAGGAATAATAATATCAAATATGAGTTGTCAGATAATGGTGCCACTATTAAGGTAGAAAAGGAAAGAGTATTAGATACAAGATTGAGTTTAGCTCAAGAGGGGCTACCTGCGAGTGGTACTCTGGGCTATGAGCTATTTGATAGAACTAATCTCGGTATGAGCGAGTTTGTACAAAAATTGAATTACAAAAGAGCTTTGGAAGGTGAGTTATCCAAAACAATTAATACTTTGGAAGAAGTGAAAAATTCACGAGTACATTTAGTAATTCCTGAGAGAACTTTGTTTGAAAAGGATCAGAAAAAACCTACGGCTTCAGTTACGCTTCATTTATATAAAGACAAGCATATAACTCAAAAGAGTATTTCGGGTATTCAAACTTTGGTAGCAAAGTCCGTAGAGGGAATGATCCCCGAAGATGTTTCAGTAATTGACAATAAAGGGAAATTGCTTTCGGAAGCTCCTATTGATATTAATTCTGTGGCAGGTCTTACTTCTCAACAGCTTGATCAACAAAAAAAGTTAGAAGATTATTTAACCAACAAAGCTCAGTCTTTGCTTGATAATGTAATAGGTACAGATAATTCAAGCATAAGAGTAAATGCTGAGATTGATTTTACTAAAGTAGAACAAACTAAAAAGGATTACGACCCTGACCGCCAAGTAGTAAGAAGTGAACAACAAATCGCGGAATCCAATAAATCAACTGATTCCCTTAGCTATCCAGCTGTAAGTATGGATAAACATGAATCGAAAGTAATTCAGAATTATGAAATAAGCGAAAGTTTTGAACATATAATACATAGTGTAGGTAATATAAAAAGATTATCTGTAGCCGCTATGATAAATGGTACTACCAAAACTATTGATTCTAATGGTATCAAAAAAATGATATATGTGCCAAGAACAGAGGAAGAGGTAAACAAATTAACTGATATTATCAAGAATGCAGTAGGGTTTGACGACTCTCGTAAAGATCAAATATCAGTGATCAATGTACCGTTTGATACTATGAATGAAACTGAATCAATAGAACAAGTCAATAATAAAGAATGGTACTTGCAACCTGATAATCAGAGGCTTTTGATGCTTATTTTCGCAATTATTGCTGCAATTATTATGATGTATCGAATGCTACAATCTAAGCAGTTAAAAGAACGAGTACGTATAGCAATGGAATTACCTCATTCCGTTGATATTAAAGATGAAGATGACGAAATAGAAGAAGATGAAAAATTAGAGGACTTGGATTTAGACCAAAGTGAATTATTGATGTTGCCGGCCGAACTACCTGAGCAATTATTATTGGAAGGGGATAGTGAAACTAAAGATATTGAGGAACGACCTGAATTATTAGAAGAGTCAATTTTAGACCAAAGATCTTTGGCAGATAAGGCACGTGCTAAATTAGAAGAATCTGAAACTCCCGAAATGACCGAAGATGCATTATTAAAACTAGAAATGAAAAATAGAGTAGAGGATTTTTTTGATTCTGAAACAGAGGCAGCTTTAAAGTTGATAAAAATGTTTATGGCAACAGACAAAGCATCTTAGAAATTAATTTAATTATTAATCGTATATTACAATAAAATAATAATATTATGGCAAGCAACACATTATCGGTTTCTGATTTATCTGGAAGGCAAAAAGCAGCTGTACTACTAATGTCTATGGATGTAGATATTGCTGCTAAAGTCTTCAAAGAATTGGATATGAAGGACGTAGAATCTATTGCTGTGGAGATTACTAATTTAAGAGATTTGTCTCCCAATGTAGTAGAAGATGTAATTGAAGAATTTTATCAATTGATGACTGCACAGCATTATTTGATAGAAGGAGGTCTGGAGTATGCTCAGTTACTTTTAGAAAAAAGTTATGGTATAGAACGTGCTCGTGAAATTGTAGAAAAAATTAAAGTACTTACTACTGTAAGAGGTTTTAATATTCTAAAGAAAAGTGATTCTGCTCAATTGGCAAGTTTCCTCTCAAAAGAGCATCCACAGACAATTGCCTTAATTCTGTCTCATCTTACACCAGATCAAAGTGCAGATGTACTTAATGAGTTCAAAGATGATTTGAGAACAGATGTAATTATGAGAATTGCTACTATAGGTAAAGTCTCCCCACAATTAGTTAATGAAATCGAACAAGTAGTAGATCAAATTGCAGAGCAGACCTTATCTCAAAATCTTGCTCAAGCAGGTGGTTCGCAATTAGTTGCCAATATACTCAATAAGAGTAATAATGCTTTGGCAAAAGCTATGCTCGAAAATATTGAAGAGAAGAAACCTGAAATGGCTTTAGAAATTAAGAGATTAATGTTCTTATTCGAAGATATTGTGCTTATTGATGATAAGAGTATCCAAAGAATTTTGAGAGATGTAGATAAAAAGGATCTAGCTCTTGCTCTCAAAGTAGCTGACGAAAAAATTAGAGCGAAAATATTTAAGAATATGAGTGAGCGTGCTGCTTCTGTAGTAAAAGAAGAATTAGAATTTATGGGCCCAGTAAAGCTTAAAGAAGTAGAAAATGCTCAAATGCGAATAGTTGATATTATTAAAGAGCTAGAATCTAACGAAGAGATCACAGTAGGTGGCCGTGGAAAAGAAGATGTATTTGTATAAGATTTTAAAATTTTATTAAAATTATGAGCGAAATAATTTTAAAACTACCAAGAAGAAAAAATAAAATTAAAATTATTAGTAATCCTGATAATATTGATAACTTATTTCGAAAGCATAATACATTTTCTCCTGTTACTGAAATAGAAGACACTAAGTCTGATATTACCCCAAGTATTGTATTACAAGATTCTAAGACTCAGATTATCCATAAATTCATATTGAGAGATACTAACGAACCTATTCAGATAGATCTAAGCAAAATTCCAAGACCCTCAATTTCAATTGAAGATGCTCGATTAGAAGTACAGTCTGGTTATGATCACGGTTTTAGTGATGGGCAAGAAGCTACCATAGCAATTTATGAAAATGAGATAAATCTATTCAAGGATAGAATTTTTAGTATCGAATCAGTAATTGAAAATTTACGAAATAGCTTTTTTAAGGAAATTAAGAAATTTGAAGAGAAATTGATTGAGACTGCTATAATAGTTTCTGAACATATTTTGGAGCATGAGATAGCTATTGATGATAATATTATAATTGCTACTATTAAGAAAAGTTTAGAAGAACTACAAGATGAAAAGATTTTTCAGATTCATATAAACCCTTCTGATTATGAGATATTAACTAAATTAAAATCTAAGCTATTTACTAATCAATCTATTCTAGAAAATGTAGAGATTATTAAAGATACTCAGATAGACAAAGGTGGAGCAGTATTGATTAGCGAGAGTGGTACTATAGATGCTCGTATTAGTAGTCAGCTAAATAAAATTAAGGAAACTCTGCAAGAATCATTACTATTGGAAGACGAAAGTGATTATCAAGTAGATAATATAGAAACTTCACATTCTACTCTGGAACCAAATAATGCCTGAAATTACTTCCTATAAAAATAGAATCAACTCTATACTAAATAATAATAATTCTTTGGTAAAAAAAGGTAGGGTATCTAGAGTAATTGGATTAGTAATCGAATCAGAAGGTCCTAAGGCATCTATCGGGGAATTATGTAGTTTAAAAGATAGAAATGGTAATGAAATATGCAAGTCGGAGATAGTTGGATTTAAAGAAAATAATAGAATATTATCTATGGTATTAGGTGATCTATATAATATTATGCCAAATATGGAAATTGAAGCATTAGGTAAATCACTTTCTGTAAATGTTGGCAATAGTTTATTAGGTAGAGTATTAGATGGCCTCGGCAACCCAATAGATGGCAAAGGGAATTTGGGTATTACCAAACAAAGATCAATTTATGCTAATCCTCCTAACCCTTTGCAAAGGAAAAGAATAAATGAGCCTATTTCTACGGGTGTAAGAGCCATAGATGGCATGCTCACATTTGGTAAAGGGCAGAGAGTGGGTATTTTCGCTGGTTCTGGTGTCGGAAAATCTACATTGTTAGGTATGATAGCAAGAAATACTGATGCAGATATTAATGTAATTGCTTTAATTGGTGAGCGTGGTAGAGAGGTTAAGGAATTTATAGAAAAAGATCTTGGCGATGATGGATTGAGACGTTCTATAGTAATCGTTGCTACAAGTGATACTCCTCCTCTAATGAGGGTAAAGGCGGCTTTGGTAGCAACTACGATTGCTGAATATTTTCGAGATCAGGGATTAGATGTAATGATGATGATGGACTCTGCAACAAGATTGGCAATGGCTCAAAGAGAAGTCGGACTCACTATTGGCGAACCTCCTACTACTAAAGGCTATACTCCATCGGTATTTTCGATGCTTCAGAAGACTATGGAAAGAACGGGCACTGCCGAATTTGGATCAATTACTGGCCTATATACTGTACTAGTGGAGGGCGATGATATGAATGAACCAATAGCTGATGCTGCACGAGGTATATTAGATGGTCATATAGTCTTGTCAAGAAAAATAGCTTCATTAGGCCATTACCCTGCTATTGATATTTTAGAAAGTATTAGCAGAGTAAGGAATGATATTATTAATAATGAACACAAAAAAGCTATATTGAGTATTCAAGAGCTTATGGCTACTTACAAGAGTGCAGAGGATCTAATTAGTGTGGGTGCATATCAACCCGGAATTAATCCTCGTACTGATAGAGCTGTAGCATTTAATGATATTATTAATTCATTTTTGAAGCAATCGGTAGATGAACCAACTAATTTTGACGATTCGGTGAACGAGTTAATTAATATTGCTAATACTAAAGATGTTAAAAATTATAAAAAAATCTCTGATAAGTAGTATTCAAAATGGCAAAAAAATTTAATTTTAGGTACGAATCTATTTTAAAATTGAGAACTGAAAAAGTTACTCAAGCTCAAGAATCTTTGAACCAAGTAGTCAAAGTAAGAATAGAAAAAGAAAAGACTATCGAAAATTACAAGATATATAAAGATAATCTTCATATTACTACTGATAAATCTACCAAAGCTTCTGATTTACAGTATTCGTTCTATCACAAGCAAGCTATTGATAACGAGATAAAGAAGTTAGAATCGGAAAAGTTACAAATTGTAGAGATTGAAAAATTAAGAAGGAATAAACTGACGTTAGCTATGAAAGATGAAAAAGTTATGGAGAAATTAAAAGATAAAAAGAACGAAAAGTATATTGAAGAGATGAAATTAGAGGAAGGTAAGTTTTTAGATGAAATAGGAATTAATCAAGTTCATACAAAAGATGAGTATTGATAATGGACAAAAAACAATTAACTATGGTCATTTATATTCTTTCTATATTCTTTTTGTTAATCTTTGGCGGATTGATAAGTATATACTTTGTAAACCCATCTCTTATTGGCTTAGCTCCCAAAAATTTAATTGGTAAAGATTCTACTGCTAAATCAACTATCAACACTAATGATAAAGCTATCAACAGTAATAATATACCTATTAACCCCTCTATTACAATTTCATTAAATAGGGTATTAGAATTAGAGAAAATAGAACAACAAAAGAATAATTATGATTCTGCAATCAACAATATGAATAATACTGTTAAATTATTACGTGATTCTGTTTCTAACCTATTATCTATCAAAATCAATGTAAATGATACTATATCGAAAGCTAATCTTAAATATGATAATCTATCTAAGGAAAATATTCGAATAATTGATTCATTAAACAAAATTATGGTTAATTATAATAAGGATAAACAACGCTTAGTATTATTAGAAAATAGAGTAAAATCTCAAGAAGATTTTATTTCCAAACAACAAGATAGTTTAGAGTTAAAGAATTTCGCTGATTTTGCTAAAATGTACAATGGTGTAGCACCTGCTGATGTGGCACGTATTTTGGAACAAATAGACGAGCGTGATGCAGCTAAAATTTTGAAATTAATGCAATCACGTAAAGCTAGTAAGGTTTTAGAAGCTATGCCTTCTGAAAAATCAGCTGCAATTTTATTATTAGGAGCTATCAAATAATATTAATATTACGGTTAATATTATCATATTGGATAATATTATCAATTTGCAAGGAAGCAACAATGATTAGTGTAATCAATATTCAAAAAGGAAAAGATAATCAATTTTCTTCGGGGAAAAATATTTCTGATGAGCCAAAGGAAAGTGATTTTTCAAATATTTTCTTATCTATATCTAACCCAATTAATTCTAATGGTAATCAGTTTAGCAATGAATATTCAGAGTATGATCAATCAAAATCAAGCACCGACAATAATAATTTAAATAGCTTAACTACGCCTTACCAATTAATCTTACCAACCAAGGGAAATGCTAATATTAAAAATACCGATATTAATAATCTAATAAATAATACAAATGATTTCTCTAATATCAATTTGAATAAAGACAGCAATATTTCTGATATGAATTTAATTAGTAGTGCTAATAGTAACCAAGAGGACTCCACTACTCATAATATTAATGGAAAGATTATTATTAATGATGCATTACTAACTTCTTTAAATGAAGATTCCAATAATAGTAATAATATAGGAAGCAAGCATCTTAATATTCAACTCAATAAGTCAGTCAATCCTAATTTTACTTTAAATAATAAGATTGAAAATAATTATGCTGATTTGACAAATAATAATCATAATATGCTTAATAAAGATATAATCAATCATAAAGAGGAAGTAAATTTAACGAATGATGTATTGAAAACTCATATCGAAAGCAACGTGTTCACAAAAAGAAAAATAAATAACGATAATATTAGCCAAAAAATAAATAACGATAATATTAGCCAAAAAATAAATCACGAAGAGAAAAGTTTTTTAAGTAATAAAATTAGCTCCCTCAATTCAATAGATGATTCTAAACTAAAAATATTTATAGATAGTGATTCAGGAAACAAATTAGAAAACATCATATTGCCTGACAAAGGACTTTCCAAAATTACAGATATCAGTACACCCAAAAATAATATTGATAATACATCAATCACAGGGGAGCACATTAATAATTCTAAAATTCATCTAACAAAAATCGAGAAAGATAATTTTACCTTTAATAATACTGAAAAGGTACAAATTAGTGATAGCAAGAATAATTTTGGTGGAATTGAGCAAATACAAAACAATGATGCTCCAAATAATGAGCATAATTTCAGCCAAAGTAAGAATAATAGTCAATACCAAAATAATCAGAATATTTTTACAAGTAATAATCTGAGTAATATTAACCAAATTTCAAATCCAAGTATTAATTTTGATTCCTTCGAAAACTCCAGCAATCAATCATCTATACCGCAAGTATATCACAGTAAAATAAGTGAGTTAAACACCAAAATAAGCACTATTATCAATAAAGGAATTGATGGAAATATCAGTACTGCTAAAATTAATTTGAGTCCAAAATCGCTTGGCACATTAGTTGTAGAAATAGTAAATAAGAAAGATAATTTACAAATAAAGATAAATACAGAAAATAAAGATGTAGCTAAAATTGTGGAATCAAATATTGGGAATTTGAAAGATAATCTAGTAGCTCAAGGGATCAATCACAATAATATAGAATTAAATATAAATGTTCAGAATCAATCTTTTAATATGATGAGCAAAAGCGAGAATAGGAACGAAAATAAATATTCTAAACACGATAAAAAGAATAATAAAAATGATTGGTCTATAGATAATATTGAAGATAATGAATATAAGATCTCAAATTATTTAAAATTTGATAGCGGCAAATTTATTGAAAAATACATTTAGAGGAGATAAAAAATGGTTGACCAAATAGCAGGAAGCTCAAATATAGGTCAAAACTCTGTATCTAATTCCAAAAACAATAGTTCTATCGGAAAAGATGAGTTTTTAAAATTATTAACATATCAATTAAAGGCACAAAATCCAATGAAACCTTATGATAATCAAGAATTTGCGGCACAATTAGCTCAATTCTCTCAATTAGAGCAATTAGTTGATATCAAATCACTATTGGCAGAGCAATCATCTACTAATAATATATTAACACAAACAATTGCAAACTCTGCTCTTCCCGGTATGTTGGGCAAAAATGCGATGGGTATGACTAATATAATTAATTACAGTGGGCAAGAAAATATGAATTTTGCGTATGATAATACATATAATGCAAGCTCTGGAGTAATTGAGATAAAAGATAGTACTGGTAATTTGATTAATAGATACGAATTGAGTGGAAATCAGCTTACTCAGGGTTTACAAAATTTTGAATGGGATGGCAAAGATAATCAAGGCGAGAAGGTCGCTAATGGTAACTACACTATTTCTGTTGAGTTAGCAGATGCAAGTGGAGCCTCTTATAATCCTGATATTTTTGTAAAAGGAAAAATTGATGCTGTAAGATTTAAATCAGAAGGTACTATGTTAGTAATTAATGGAATGGAAATTCCTTTGAATAAAATATCTGATATAGCAACAGCTAACTAATTATTAATTATATAGAGGTAGATTATGATAGAAATTAACGGAGTATCGGTACCATTTATGCCAGTTACGGGGATTAGCAAAGCCCCGAATCAAAGCACAATTCAATCCAATCTCAAAGTTAGTACTCCGTTTAGTGAAATATTCAACAAAGAATTAAGTAAAGTCAAATTCTCTGGTCATGCCCTAAATAGAATGAATTCTCGTGAAATTGACTTGAATGCAAACGATCTGCAAAGATTGGAGAATGCCGTAAATAAAGCTGAGGAGAAAAATGCACGTGAATCGCTCGTATTGGTAGATAATAAAGCGTTCATTGTAAATATACCTAACCGAACAGTTGTTACTATGCTAACTAATGACAAATTAAATGATAATATAATAACGCAAATAGATTCAGCTGTATTTGCATAAAGAGAAGTTAGGGTTGGACTAAGCAAATCTGCTGGAGACCCTCAATTGAATTCTGAACGATAGATGAATTCATAATATAAGCTGAAATGAATTTTTAGGATATAAATAACCAAGGAGGGTTAAATTTAATGAGTCTTACAAGATCATTAACAGTAGGGACAAGTGCCCTAAGGTCAAATCAACAAAGAATGGATGTAATATCCAATAATTTATCAAATTTGAACACTATTGGATATAAATCTAATAGGGCAAATTTCGAAGAGCAATTTAATCAAATAATAAATCACGGCAAAAATCCTGATGTAGCGGCTTCTGTTGGGTTTGGTGGAATCAATCCAATTCAATTTGGGCTTGGTGTCAAACTTGGCTCAATTACTCAAGATATGTCGCAAGGAATTTTGGAAACAACTAATAGACCACTTGACATGGCTATACAAGGTGAAGGTATGTTTGTATATAATATTAATGGCGAACAGAGGTTTTCAAGAGCGGGTAATATTAGTAGAGACCGCGATGGCTATCTTATAGATACTGGTACAGGTGCATACCTACAAGGCTATAATATAGATACTGATAGTAATGGTAGGATTATTAAATCTAACGACGGTATGAATTCCTTGACTGGTCTAGCTTCCAATTTGAGAGTTTCTAATGATATCATTTCTTCGCCTCGTCAGACTCAAAATATTAGACTTACAGGCAATCTAAATGCTGGTAATGAAGAAGGAACTGAAAAGAAGACTTCTATAAAAGTTTTTGATAATTTAGGGGCAACTCATGATCTTAAATTTACATTTACCAAGACCACTAATGCTGGCGAATATAATTTGGCTGCCGAAATTGATGGTAATCCTCTTACAATTAGTGATACCACTATAACTTTCAATCCAGATGGCACATTAAATACCCCGCTATCAATTAATGTAACTGCTAATGATTTGAATTCAGCATTAGGAACTACTTCGTTTGATTCTAATACTCCAAAAGACTTGGCTATAAATTTGGCTAATTCTAATCAATTAACTTCTGGTCTTACTGGTTTTAATGCTGGTAATACTGTGTCTTTTGTAGAGCAAGATGGTTACCAACAAGGTTCATTTATAGATCTAAGCGTAGATGCCAAAGGACAATTATGGGGCGCATTTACTAATGGTATTTCTGAACGTGTAGGTCAAGTAGTAGTCGCTAAATTTACTAATCAAGAAGGACTCATCCGAGATGGTGGTAATTTTTACTCTGCTTCTCCTAATAGTGGTTTGCCAGATATAGGAACTGCTGGCGAGATATTTCCTTCTACTAAAATAGCTGGGAATGCACTCGAACAATCCAATGTAGATATGACTACCGAATTTACGAATTTAATTTCTACTCAGCGAGCTTATGAAGCTGCTGCACGAACTATAACTATTAGCGACCAATTATTGGGTGAAACTACTCTATTGAAACGATAGTAATGTAATTAAATAATTATTTAAAGCCACTGCTTTCCGCATAATTATATATGCTATTTAGTAGTGGCTCTTTATTTAATAATTATTATTAATGATTAAATATTGTGATATATATATTTAGATTTCTCTTATTATATTTTTATCATTTAATTTTTATTCCCCTGTAGCATATCTAATGAATCAATTTGCTGCTGTGCCAAAAATTCATTAATATCACCTATATATTCTTTGATTTGACCTTTTTTAAATTCTACTGTTTTATTTGTAAGACCTTGCAGGAATTCTCTATCGTGCGATACTATTATCATAGTTCCATCAAATTCTAACAAAGCATTTTTTAAAACATCTTTTGATGTCATATCAAAGTGATTGGTAGGTTCATCTAATATCAATACGTTAATAGGTTGGAATAGCATACGGCAAATACTAAGCCTTGATTTTTCGCCTCCTGATAACACCTTCACTTTCTTATCAACTGCATTGCCACTAAATAGGAATGCTCCGAGCATAGTTCTAATTTTCTTTCTAATTTCTCCTTCAGCTACTCTATCTATTGTTTCGAAAACAGTGGCATCAGGGTCTAATGTTTCTACTTGGTGCTGTGCAAAATACCCAAGTGAAATATTGGTGCCAGATTCTAGCACTCCATCATAAGTTTCTATTCCCGCTAATATTTTAGATAATGTAGATTTTCCTTCACCATTCTTGCCAACAAAGCATACTTTCTCACCTCTTTCGATAGCAAAATTAATATTGTTGAGCACTAATTTGTCATCATAGCTTTTGCATAAATTCTTAGTTTCATATATCAATCGAGAAGAGCGAGGTGGCTCGGCAAATGAGAATTTCATTTTAGTAAAATCTTCTTCTTCTACTTCTATAATGTCCATTTTTTCAAGTTGTTTTACTTTGGATTGAGCTCTCGAAGCAAAAGAGGCTTTAGATTTAAATCTCTCGATAAATCTCTCTTGCTGGGCAATATGTTTCTGCTGATTATTATATGCAGCTAATTGTAATTCTCTTTGGAGTGAGCGTTCGTTCATAAATTTAGAGTAAGCGTATGGCAAATCATAAATTTTGCCCAATGAAAACTCGATAGTTCGATTAGTGATATTATCAAGAAATCTTCTATCGTGCGATACTATCATAATAGCACCTTGGTAAGACTTTAGAAATACTTCTAACCAACGAATAGACTCAATATCAAGGTGATTAGTTGGTTCATCTAATAGTATTAGATCATTTCTTCGTAATAATATCTTAGCAAGGTGTACTCTCATTTGCCAGCCACCGCTAAACTCGTTCATTCCCCTATCGAAATCAGTTCTATCAAAACCAAGACCAATTAGTACTTTTTCAATTTCAGCTTCTATAGACTGTCCACCAAAATGGTGAAATAATTCATTGGCTTCGGTAAGGTTTTCTATAATTTTCATATATTCATCAGATTCATAGTCAGTTCTCTCTTCCAATTCTCTGGTATATCTATTGATATCATCTTCCAATTGCTTCATTTCTTCGAGAGCACTTTCGGCTTCTTTATAAATAGAGAGTTTAGAATCAGTTTTAATTTCTTGAGGCAAATATCCCATTTTATAACCATTAGGATAGAATATTTTGCCTGATTCAGGGCTTTCTAATCCATAGATTAATTTGAGCATAGTAGATTTGCCTGTACCATTACGACCTATCAAACCAATTCTATCATCATTACCAACTGCAATAGATACATTATCAAAGAGAAAACGACCACCATATTGAATAGATATATTTTGAATATTTAACATATTAATTAGATATATTTTAATAAAGTTAAGTAGAGACGGAAGAAATCTATATTTATGAAGTAAATGGCTTAATTTTAAAAAAATATTACTCTTTTTATTTTATATTCTCTTGTTTTTTTTACATACTTTTGAATTTTAATTTTAAATTTTAGAAATGAAAGAAGATACGTTTTATATTTATGGGCGTAATGCTGTAATAGAAGCAATTAGTGCTGATATTCAAATCGAGAAAATCTACATATTATACAATTTGGCTGGCGATATAGTACAAAGAATATCTCGAATAGCAAACAAAAAGAAAATTCCAATTGTAAAATTTGATAAACAAAAATTTGCTGAATTAGAAAAGAAAATTTCTTTGCAAGGAGCTAAATCACAAGGAGTAATAGCTCTTCGGTCTGTAATAAGCTATTTAGATATTGATGAACTTATAGAAATATCCTTTAGCAAAGAGAAAAATCCCACCTTAGTATTGCTCAATGAAATAAACGATGTACACAATTTAGGCGCAATAGCTCGTAGTGCCGAATGCTCAGGCGCTAATGGTATAATTATCCCTGAACGCAATTCTTCGCCTATTACACCAGTAGCTATCAAAAGCTCTGCTGGTGCTTTATCACATATCAAAGTAGCAAAGGTCGGCTCTGTAATAAATACAATTGTCAAATTGAAAGAAGCTGGATTTTGGATAGTTGCTACTGATATGGATGGCAACATTAATTACTATGATGAAAAGTTTGACAAACCTATAGTAATAATTATTGGCAACGAAGGTAAAGGTATAAGCCAAGCAATTCTCAAACATTGTGATATGATAGTAAGAATACCAATGAAAGGCAAAATCGAATCGTTAAATGCTTCTGTTTCTGCTGGTATAATTCTTTTTGAAGTTTTAAGGCAAAAATTAAATAGCTAATTATGATAAAATTTCATTAATTTTGCTATTAATGTAACTAAATTTTGCTCCAAATTGTCATTTATAATTATTATAATTAAGTATGTTGCGATTTAATAGGCGACAAGCCATTGTGATATAACTTTTATTCTAAATTTTATTATGCTTGAAATAATGCTATTTCATATATTTACCAAGTAAATATTATTTTTGTTGAGAATGCCCGAAAGTGAATTATATAAAAAATTAAAAAGTTTGCCAACAGAGCAAATAAATAAGTACACAGAAGATATTGATATAATATCATTAAGTGAATTACTTTATAAAATCAATGACGAAGATACCAAAGTAGCTTCTGCTGTAAGAGATCAAATCCCTCAGATAGAAAAGGCTATTGAATTTGTAATTAATTCATTTAAGAATAATTCATCATTAATTTATATAGGTGCTGGTACTTCAGGTAGATTAGGGGTAGTAGATGCCGCTGAATGCCCACCAACATTTGGTTCTATTCCAACTATGGTAAGAGGAATAATAGCTGGCGGCAAAGAAGCAATGTTTAGAGCACAAGAAGGTGCAGAGGATAATCCTGAAAGTGCTATTGAAGATCTTAAAAAGGAGAATATAAACCAATATGATACTATATGTGGTATTGCGGCATCTGGTCGGACCCCATATATCAAATCTGCGTTAGATTATGCCAAATCTATTAATTGCAATACTATCTTGATAACTACTTCTTCTTTAGAAAGTCTTAAATTATTCAATGTAACAGCAGATGTAATAATTGCTGTAAACGTTGGTCCAGAAGTAGTAGCTGGATCTACACGTATGAAAAGTGGTACGGCACAGAAATTAGTTCTGAATATGATAACTACTGCATCAATGGTACGGATTGGTAAAACTTATGGCAATATAATGATAGATCTTCAGCTCACCAATCAAAAGCTAAAGGAGAGAGCCAAAAATACAATAATGAATATTGCTGGTGTTGATTATGACGAAGCAACGAAATATTTAGAATTAGCTAATAATAATGTCAAAACTGCTCTTATGATGATTTTGTCAGGATTAGATTATTCAGATTCTAAAATAATTTTAGATAAGAATCAAGGATTTATTAAATTAGCATTACAAGAATTAAATAATAAGAAATAGTATGAAAAAATATATAATAATATTTATATTGGCATATTCAACTCTTTTCGCACAAGAAAAAAGTTTAATTCAAATTGCCTACAATTCATTAAAAAGTGGTAATTACGACAATGCAATTACTAATTATTCCAAATCTATTGAATCTTATAATCAGTATGCACCTGCATATTATGGGAGAGGTGTAGCTTATTATCATAGCAATCAATTTAGACAAGCGATTTTAGATTATACTAAAGCTTTAGATCTAAATCCTAAGCTTACTGAGGCAATTTTAGCAAGAGGCTTAAGTTTTGCAAAAATTGAAGATTACAATAATGCAATTAAAGATTTTACAGAATATTTGAAATTAGTACCTAATAGTTACCAAGCATATTTCTCTCGCGGTAATATATACTATATTTTAGAAGATGATGAAAATGCTTTAAGCGATTACAATGAAGCTATTAAACTTAATTCTCAATATGGTCTCCCCTATTACGGCAAAGCAATTATATACAAATTTAAAAAACAATATGATTTGGCACTTAAAAATTTCGATGAATATTTGAAGTTAAATGGAAACAAAGACAATTTAAAAGAAGAAGTGGAAAGATTAATTAAAGAAATAGAAGATAAATAAAAGGAATTAAAATTATGATAAAAAAAATACTCTTTTTGGGCATAGTAACTATACTAAGCTCTCAATTTAGATTATCAGCTTTCCAAGATGGTAATCTCTCTGGTAATGTGTCTATCGAAGCTCAATCTTACAAAGCAGATAGCACAATAGGTGCTCCTAAAGTTGATGAGCAAATTTTATCAAATGCTTATTTGAATTTAATATATAGGGCATCAAACTATGAATTTGGTATAAGGTACGAAAGTTATCTTAATCCATTATTAGGATACGACCAAAGATTGAAAGGTCAAGGAATACCTTATAGATATGCTTCATATTATAATGAGTTCGCTGACTTTACAGTTGGGAATTTTTACGAGCAATTCGGTAGTGGTTTGATATTTAGAGCTTATGAGGAGAAATCTCTTGGGTTTGATAATGCTGTAGATGGTGTGAGAATTCGTTTGCGACCTACCAACGGAGTAGAAGTAACAGGTATCTTAGGGAAACAGAGACTGTTTTGGGATCAAGGGCCCGGATTGATAAGAGGTGGCAATATTGATGTTAACTTAAATTCCTTATTAGGCAATTTAATGTCAGATGATATTGGTATCAATTTAGGCGGATCGGTGGTAAGTAAGTTTCAAGATGATTTTGACCCTAAGTACAATTTACCAGAAAATGTGTTAGCATACTCTACTCGTTTGGGTATTGTGTTAGAAGATATTAATTTTGATGCAGAATATGCTTATAAATACAATGATCCAAATGCTACTAATAAATTGAATTATAATCCTGGAAAGGGTTTGATATTGACAGGATCTTATACTAATTCGGGTATAGGGCTCTTGGTATCCACTCATTGGCTAGATAATATGGATTTCAGAGGCGATAGAAATGCTCGTGCTAATGAGCTAAATATTAATTTTATACCACCTCTAACTAAGCAGCATACTTATGCTTTAGCGGCAATGTATCCTTTTGCGACCAAGCCTAATGGTGAATTTGGTTTACAATCTGAGCTTACTTTTGAATTGCCATCTAATACTTTGATAGGTGGAGATTATGGTACAAACATCAATGTTAGCTATTCTATGATAAAATCAATTGATACTACCAGAATAGACCAATTTACCTACAATTCAAAATTCTTTGGAATTGGTGATAGATTATATTTTCAAGATT
>JBDHXE010000015.1:0-23747 GCA_039810525.1 Chlorobiota bacterium
TAAAATTGTATTATCAGCCAAAGTATAATACCTTTTTAATCCAATAGGCCTACAAGTTAATATTCCAGCTTGTTGCAAAATCTTAAGTTGTTTAGATACATTAGCTTGCATTAGTTCGGTATCATTAATAATATCAGTTACACATTTTTCACATTGAATTAATGTTCTTACTATTTTTAATCTGGAAGGCTCAGATAATACTTTAAACTTAGCTGCCAAAGAATTTAAATTCTCATCCCTAAGCACTTTAATTTGAGCTTCTAAGGTGTTATTTTCCATAATTATTACTATTAATCATTATTATCTAATATTACACAAAAATATTAATATTTAGAAATAAAATAAAATATTAATTCTTTAATTAAATATAGTTATTTCGATATTTGTTATTTTAAATATACAACATAAATAAA
Organism: Chlorobiota bacterium; assembly: GCA_039810525.1. Classification (GTDB taxonomy): domain Bacteria; phylum Bacteroidota; class Ignavibacteria; order Kapaibacteriales; family UBA2268; genus JBDHXE01. The sequence goes on from JBDHXE010000015.1 coordinate 414, forward strand.
TATATTTTAAATTATTATAATATTTTTATATATTGTGTTATATTTTTATAACAAAAAATTAATAATTTGTTAGAATTTGTATTCAATAATTTAGTATTCGTGAAGTTAATAAGCAATAAAAGTAATAAAATCATTTTACGTTCGCTTATATGCTTCTGTTATTTTTCAATTAAGTAAAATTTACCCATTTTTATGAAATCAATCAACGATTTAGGGCTAATCAGAGTTGCCTCAGTATCTACTAAGGTAGCAATAGCCGATACCGACTATAACACAAATGAGATAATTAAAACTACAAATCAATTAATTGAAAATAAAGTACAAGTAGCTGTATTTCCTGAACTATCTATTACAGCATATACATGTGGAGATTTATTTTTACAAAAATTGCTTATAGATAGGGCTTTAAGCTCTCTAATTAAAATTAAGAATTATTCAATCGGTAAAGAAATAGTAATTATAGTAGGTTTGCCATTAAGCCATCAAAGCAAATTATATAATGTTGCTGCTGTAATATTTAATGGTAGCATATTAGGCATAATTCCTAAGCAATATCTTTGCAATCACAAAGAATTTTATGAAAAAAGATGGTTCTCATCATCTACAGAAATTTCAGATAATCAAATTATCATAGATAATGAATTAGTATTATTTACACAAAACATTATTTTTCGTATTCCTTCTGTTTCAAATGCTAATTTTGCAGTGGAAATATGCGAAGATCTGTGGGCAATATCTCCACCGAGTATATCACATTCTGTAGCTGGTGCCAATATAATATTCAATTTATCAGCAAGCAATGAATATATTGGAAAACATCAGTATAGAAAAGATTTAATAAAAATACATTCATCTAAAATAATTGGAGCATATATATATTCATCTGCTTCGTCTCTCGAATCCACCTCAGATACTATATTTTCTGGGAGCCTCTTAATAGCAGAAAGCGGAAAAATATTATTAGAATCGGATAGATTCAATTTTGAATCAAAATATTTAATATATGATATTGATGTAAACTATCTAAACCAAGAAAGAATTAAAAATAAAACATTTGCTAGTAGTATTGCTAACAACAACTATTACTATACTGATATAGATTTAAATAAGTCGGAAACATCTGTAACTAATCGAAAAATATCTAAAACTCCTTTTATACCTGATAAAATAGAAGAAATAAACTATGTATGTCAAGAAATAACTGATATACAAGCCAATGGACTAATCCGAAGATTACTTCATACTAATATTTCAAAAGTCATATTAGGTTTGTCTGGTGGCTTAGATTCTACCTTAGCTCTACTATCGATAATCAAAGCATTTGATAAAATGAATTTGAAGCATAATAACATTGTTTGTGTTACTATGCCCGGTTTTGGTACTACAACCAAAACTAAAACCAATGCTACTGAACTAGCTAAATTATTAGGAGTAACTTTTTTAGAAATTGATATTAGACAATCGGTAAATCAACATTTCAAAGATATTGGTCATTCAATAGATAAATTAGATATTACATACGAAAACGCTCAAGCACGTATGAGAACATTAATATTGATGGATATAGCTAATCAAAAAAATGGATTAGTAATAGGTACAGGAGACTTATCAGAAATTGCATTAGGTTGGAGTACTTATAATGGCGATCAGATGTCGATGTACGGATTAAATTCTGGGATTCCTAAGACCCTAATTAGATATATTATAGAATGGTATTATTCATTGGTATATTCAGGCAAAATATCAGAAATTTTAAAAGATATAGTAAATACTCCAATTTCACCAGAGTTACTTCCATCAGATAGCTCAGGAGAAATATCTCAATGGACAGAAAAAGCAATAGGACCATATATACTAAACGATTTCTTTTTATATCATTTTATAAGAAATTATTACGAGCCTAAAAAAATATTAGAATTTGCTAGAATTGCATTTAAAACAGATTATACAGACAATGAAATTAAGTATTGGCTCAAAAACTTTATTAAAAGATTTTTTAGCCAACAATTCAAAAGAAATACATCTCCCGATGGCATAAAAGTTGGTAGTGTTTCTTTATCTCAGAGAGCGGACTGGAAGATGCCATCTGAAGCAAGTATGAATAATTGGATAGAAGATTTAGAGGGTATAGAATAATGATATTTGATGAAAGCAATCCAATAAAAATTGTATTAGCAGACGACCATGAAATAGTACGAACTGGAATCAAACGGTTATTATCCATAGACAAATCTATAAGAGTAGTAGCCGAAGCGCAAAATGGGAGAGAAGCAGTTGAAGAAGTAAGGCTAAACAAACCAGATATTGTTTTATTAGATATAATGATGCCTAATATGACGGGGATAGAAGCAGTTAAAGAAATCAAGGTTATTTCACCAGAAACATTTACTGTAATATTAACAGCATTTGAAGATACTAAACATTTAGAATTAGCTCTAAATACTGGAGCTGATGGTTATCTTACAAAAGATATCAAATCAAAAGATCTTACAGAAGCTATTCATAATGTAATGCAGGGTGAAAGAGTATTTAGCAAATCTATACTGCTAATACTGCAGAATCACTATGTTACAAAATCTCATATAGAAGAATCGCCAGTTAGCATCACAAAACGTGAACAAGAAATATTAAATTACATAGCAGAGGGTTTAACAAGTTTTGATATATCCGAAAAATTAAACCTTTCTATTAGAACAGTTGAGTCGCATAGATACAATCTAATGCAAAAACTGAATTTAAAGAGCGCTGCACAACTAATAAAATATGCTATTTTGCACAATGCTAATAATTAAAACTATATTGTAAAGAAAATAATATACAATTTTCTTATATTTTAATAATTTAAGTAATTTTTTCTTTTGTTATTAATCATATATTACTTACTTTTCACTAAATTTAATTTATAATTTTAAAAATTTATAAAACATCATTATTAAATTTTAAATTGATATTTAATGTATATTATAAGAATCAGATCAAACTCACATAAGAAAATTCATTGCTACATAATTGAGAGCATAATTAATTTTAAATATTTACAAAAGAATTATTGAGGAATTAGATATGAATTATCATGAATTTAATACTCCAGCTTCAAGCCATTGCGATCAACTTGCTGGTGATTATAAATTGACAAATCATGGTTTAACAAATTTAGGCAGAGTATATTGGAATTTACCCACTTCTGCATTAATCGAAGAAGCTGTTTTTCGTGGTGAAGTTCACTTAGTTAAGGGTGGAGCTATTGCTGTAAATACTGGCAAATGGACTGCTCGTGCTGCAAAAGATAAATATATTGTTTCAGAAGACTCTTCTAAAGATAAAGTATGGTGGGATAACAACCAAGCTTATAATAGGGATGATTTTGATAAATTATTCAGTAAGGTGCAAGCATATTTGCAAGGCAAAGAGCTTTTTGTTCAAGATGTATATGTAGGAGCTGATTCAGAATATTCATTACCTATTAGAGTTATTACAGAAGCTGCTTGGCAAAGTCATTTTGCTAGAAATCTGTTTCTCACTATCAAAGACAACGAAAAATTAAAAAAACATATCCCAGAATTTACATTGATTTCTGTTCCTTCTTTTCACTGTGTACCTGAATTAGATAATACACGTACCGAAACTGCTATTATTCTCAATTTTGAAAAGAAAATTGCTTTGGTAATTGGCTCTCATTATAGTGGAGAAATTAAAAAATCTTTCTTTACTATTATGAATTATTTGAAGCCTTTAGAAGGAGTAATGACTATGCATTGCTCTGCAAATGTTGGCAAAGAAGGTGATGTAGCTCTATTCTTTGGTCTCTCTGGAACAGGTAAAACAACATTGTCGGCAGATCCTAATAGATTCTTAATTGGCGATGATGAACATGGATGGAGTGATAATGGTGTATTTAATTTCGAAGGTGGATGCTATGCTAAGGTAATAAGATTATCCAAAGAAAACGAGCCTGAAATTTATGAATGTACTCATAAGTTTGGTACAATTTTAGAAAATGTTGTTTTCGATGAAACTACAAGAGTAATTGATTTGAATGATGATAAATATACAGAAAATACTCGTGCTTCATATCCACTAGATTTTATACCTAATGCTCTACCTGAAAAAATGTCTCACACTCAACCTAAAAATATTATATTTTTAACCTGCGATGCTACAGGCGTTATTCCTCCAGTTTCTAAATTAGATCAAAATCAAGCTATGTATCATTTTATTAGTGGATATACCTCTAAAATTGCTGGTACTGAAATTGGATTAGGTACTGAACCACAATTAGCTTTTAGTGCATGTTTTGGAGCCCCATTCTTAGTACATCATCCTTACTATTACGCCAATTTGCTGAAAGAAAAAATGGATAAATATGGTGCTAATTGTTGGTTAGTAAATACTGGCTGGGTAGGTGGCAAGTTCGGTGTTGGTAACCGTATTTCTATCAAACATACACGAAATATATTAAACGCTATATTAAATGGTAACTTAGAAAATGTAGAATTTAAAACTGATAAATTATTTGGCTTTCAGATTCCGCTTACTTGCCCTAATGTACCTGATGAAGTTCTTATACCTGAAAATTCTTGGTCAAACAAAGATGAATATTGGGATAATTACGATGGATTAGCAGCTAAATATATTGCAAATTTTAAAAAATTTGAAAATGGTGTAAATGATAATGTAAAAAATGCTGGACCTAAAAGATTAAGCTAATATTTGTTAATTCAATAGTAACAAACCTTCCAAATATTATATTTTGGAAGGTTTTTATTTAATAACTAATTATTAAATATGATTTTAATATTTAACTAAAAATGAGATAAATATATTTATTATTAATTTTCTATATAGATTAATATTCATAATTTTGTATATTATTTTTTTACAATTTGAAATATTCTTAAGCAATGGAACAACAATCTAATTACCCTGAATCGATAAATGAGAATTATAATAATAAGATAGCTGGAAAGTTAGCAGAAGGGAATGTTTCAAGTAATTATGAAAATAAAAAAACGAAAATAAAATATGATTATAATATAGATGAATTAGTTGAAGGTATTATAACTAATAATACTCCTATTCTCTCCAAATCTATTACTCTAATTGAAAGTAATTCATCAAAACATAATAAATTAAAACAAGAATTATTAAAAAGAGTACTGCCTTATGCATCAGACTCAATTAGAATAGGTATCACTGGACCTCCTGGCTCAGGTAAAAGCACTTTTATCGAAGCATTGGGTACTCATTTAACTAAGTTAAACAAAAAAATCGCAGTTTTAGCGATTGATCCAAGTTCTACAATATCTGGTGGCTCAATTTTAGGAGACAAAACTCGAATGGAAAACCTATCCAGAAATATAAATGCTTTTATTAGGCCAACTCCTTCAGGCGGCATTCTGGGAGGTGTTGCCAAAAAAACTCGTGAAACAATTATTTTATGCGAAGCTGCTGGATACGATGTCATATTAATCGAGACAGTAGGTGTAGGGCAGAGTGAAACTACTGTACGTTCGATTGTCGATTTTTTCTTGTTGATACTACTACCCGGTTCAGGAGATGAGTTACAAGGAATCAAGAAAGGTATCGTAGAGCTTTCGGATATGTTATTTATCAATAAATGTGATGGTGATTTAATTGATAGAGCTATACTCACCAAAGCCAATTATTCATCTGCTTTAAAACTATTGCAATCGCCAACTGAAGGGTGGAAACCTAAAATTCTTACTGGTTCGGCCATCAATAACAAAGGTATTAAACAAGCTTGGGAAATAATTAACGATTTTGTTGATATAACTAAAAAAACTGGTACTTTTGCAAAAAGACGCAATGATCAGTCTATTGCTTGGGTATATACATTATTAGACGAATATATTTTCAACAAATATATGAATAACAAGATCTTTAAAAATGCTAAAAGCGATATTGAAAGTGAAATTTTACAAAATAAAATTACAGCTACAGAAGCTGTCGATAAATTAATTAATTTACTAGGAATATGAAAATATTAATTGCTACAAATAACACTCATAAAATAAATGAATTCAAAAAAATTCTTAGTGAAACATCAACTATTGAATTGATAACCCCTAAAGAATTAGGAATAGTTATAGATCCAGATGAAAAAGGAACGACATTCGCAGAAAATGCAACTATTAAAAGCATGGCATTTTATAATATTTGCAAAATTCCTGTCATTGCTGATGATAGTGGTTTAGAAATTGATATACTAAATAAACAACCTGGCATATATTCTGCAAGATTCGCTGGTAATAATGCAACAGATGAACAAAATAGAGCAAAAGTATTAAAGCTTCTACAAAATATTAAATTAATTGATAGAAATGCTAGATTTAAATGTGTATTAAGTTTTTATGATGGTGAGAATAATTATATTTTTGATGGTACAATAGAAGGGAAAATAATTAATGAAGAGAAGGGTAACAATGGATTTGGGTACGATTCAATATTTTTACCTAATGATTTTGAACACACTTTTGCTGAAATAAATGATGATTCCAAAAACAAATTAAGCCATAGGGCCAAAGCCTTACAAAACTTCAAAAAATTTTACATAGACAAATACTTAAATGGAAGAAAATAACGAAACTGAGCATATTAATTTTTTTAGTCATATAGAAGAATTAAGAAAGAGAATATTTATAGCACTATTTTGGTTTGTAATAGGTAGTATTATAGCTGCTTATTTTATAGAGCCAATTATGGACAATATTCTTCTTTCACCAGCAACAATTGCTCATATTAAATTGCAAAATCTGAAGCCATTTGGTATTCCGTTTTTATACTTTAAACTCATTTTTATAGTTGGATTTATCATTTCATTTCCATTTATTCTTTTTCAGTTATGGAAATTCATTGAACCTGCACTCTATATAGAAGAGAAAAAATGGGCAAGAAAAATCACCTTCCTTACCTCATTATGTTTTATTATTGGAGTGATTTTTGCTTACTACATTATGATACCATCTATGCTTTCATTTGCAGCTACCTTCGGTACAAAAAATATCGAAAACAATATAGATATTAACGAATATTTTGGTTTTATTTCTATGATGTTATTGGGAGCAGGTATCATATTTGAAATGCCTATGTTGAGTTATGTATTAACAAAATTTAAATTAATTACTCCTAAATTTTTAATAAAATATTGGCGTCATTCAATTGTAATTATTTTTATTATTGCAGCAATACTAACACCAACTCCTGACCCTATCAATCAATCTATTTTTGCGTTACCATTGATAATTCTTTATTTTATAAGTATATGGGTATCTAAATTATCTTATAATAAAACAAATGAAATAGAAGGCAATGAATAATAAAATTTAAATCTAAATTATCGTCAATTATTAATTAATTATTTAACAACAATTTCATATTAGATTGCATGACATTAAACGAACTTACTTCACCCATTAAAGAAAACTTGAAAGAGTATAATACTTTTTTTGAGGAACAATTATCCACAAAAGTTTCCTTATTGAATATTATACTTAAATACATTACTTCAAAAAAAGGTAAACAAATTAGACCTATTATTGTACTATTATCTGCAAGACTATGTGGTAAAATTACTAAGCGTTCTTATGTTGCCGCATCATTAGTTGAAGTGCTGCATACCGCAACATTAGTTCATGATGATGTAGTTGATGATGCGAGCGAAAGAAGGGGGTTAGCATCAATAAATGCTAAATGGAACAATAAAATTGCTGTATTGATAGGCGATTATCTGCTATCAAAAGGCTTATTAATTTCAGTAGACTTTAAAGAATATAAGTTTCTGGAAGTTACTTCTAATGCTGTTAAAAGAATGAGTGAAGGTGAATTGTTAGCAATTGACAAGACCAAACGTTGGGACTTAGACGAAGAAAGGTATTTTCAAGTAATTAAAGATAAAACAGCTTCCCTAATATCAACTTGTTGCGAGATTGGCGCTATTAGCTCTACCGACAATGTAGAGATGCATACAGCTTTAAGAAATTATGGTGAAAACATTGGTATTGCTTTCCAGATAAGAGATGATATTTTTGATTATATTTCGAAATCATCTTTAATTGGCAAACCTGTTGGAAATGATTTAAAAGAAAAAAAAATCACCTTACCATTAATTTATGCTCTAAAAAAACATCCAACCGAAGCTGATAAAATTATAAAATTAATTAAAAAGGGTAAACTACAAAAATCTGATATTTCATATATCATTAATTTTGTAGTAGAAAGTGGTGGGATCGAATATACAGAAGATATCGCTAAATTTTATATCAACGAAGCAATTAATAATTTAAACATTTTTCCTGAATCTAATGAAAAAAAATCACTAATTGATTTTGCAAATTTTGTTAATAATCGAAAATCTTAGTAATTTTGTATAATATTAATGAGTAATTAATGACCGATATTTCTCCATTATTTGCATTAGAAGCAGAACAACTTCTTCTCTCTGGATTTGTAGAAGAAGCAATAGAATTATGCGAAAAAGGACTTACCACCTTTCCCGATTATCCAGCCGCACAAGTAATTTTAGCTAAATTATATCATTTAGTTGGTAAACAGAACCACTCTAATGAAATTCTATTAAATGCAAAAACAAATAATTATGGTAAAATATTCGATAAATGTCAGATTGAGAATACTCCAACAATTATAAACCAAGTAAAAGAAATAGCAAACAATGATTTAGACACTATTATCAATGATAATCAAAATAGCAATTTTGATCTAAAAAATAGGGGAGATGCAAACGATATTATTAATACAACCATAAACTCAACAGAATTAATTGATATTGATAATAATACTCTTGATAATGATTCTGAAAATGTTTTAGCTGAATTAAACGATACTAATATCTTATATTCACTTGAATTAGATAATTTTAATAATGAGTTTAAATCGATAGTTGAATCAATTGATGATACTTCAAAATTGACTAATTTAAAAAATAAAAATAATTTAACTACAACGATAGATGATGGGCTGAAAATAGATAACAATCTTCAGATAGAAAGTGAACAAAGTGAATCTTTAGAGCAGCAAAAAAGCAATTTAGATTATAAAAATTCAATTAAAATTTTAGATAAAAATAAGGATTACTTTTTCCATTCTAATAATGTAGATTTAGATATCGCAAATATAGAAAATGATATTATTCGCTCTATTAATAATTATAAAACTTCGCTAGCTATAATTAATAAAAGGAAAGATCTATCTAATCTTAACGAAGCCGAAAAATCAAATAATATAAATTCTGTAATTTTGAGTTTAATAGATACTAGACTAATCAATAATAAAAATAATAATATCGAAAAATCAAATAATGAATCTAATTTACCTATTCTTACAGAGACAATGGCTAAAATATATATAGCTCAAGGTGCGAAAAACAAGGCAATAGACGTTTACAAAAAATTAATTATTAAAGAACCAAACAAAAGAGACTATTACACACAGCAAATTCAGAACCTCAGCTAATTTTTGAAATCTTATCATAATAATTCTTTACTACTTTACTTATGCCAGCTTCTAAGTTTGTTTTGGGTTTCCAGCCTAAATTATTAATTCTTGTAGTATCCATCAATTTTCGAAATGTACCATCGGGTTTTGAAGTATCAAAGCTAATTTGACCGTTGTACCCAATAATTGATTTAATTATTTCTGTTAATTCTAATATTGTAAGGTCTGTACCATATCCTACATTAATAAATTCACCTATATCATTAGAGTCAAAAGAGTTCATAATAAAAATTGCCGCTTCAGCCAAATCTTCATTGAATAAGAATTCTCTATAAACCTTACCACTTCCCCAAATAGTAATTTTATCTTGATAAATACCAATTTTTCGATATATATCTACTAAATTATCAATGTCTCCTTTTACTTTATCATCTAGTCCAAAACCAATTTTATGAATTTTAACATCATTCAGCAGCATATCATACTTTTCTTTTTGCAGTAAGTCTGCAATGATTATCTTGCGAATAATTGCAGGGAGTACGTGGCTTGTCTCTAAATTAAAGTTATCATTTATACCATATAAATTATTAGGCATTAATGAGATAAAGTTAGTATTATATTGCTCATTATAATATCGGCATAATTTGATAGCAGCAATCTTTGCGATTGCATAAGGTTCATTAGTTGGCTCTAACAGACCGTTTAATAGATAATCTTCTTTTATTGGTATCTCAGAATTCTTAGGATAAATACAAGATGAGCCAAGATTTAATAATTTTTTGACACCAAAATCCTTTGAAGAGGCAATAATATTAGCTGCAATCATTATATTATCATATATAAAATCTGCTTTATATGTATTATTTGCTAAAATACCACCTACTTTTGCAGCTGCTAAGATTACATAATCCGGTCTATTTTTCTTAAAGAACTCATTTGTATCATGTTGATTTCTTAAATCAAGTTCATTCTTGTCAGCAGTTAATAAATTATAATATCCCAATTTAAGCAAATGATTATATATAGCACTACCTACTAAACCTTTATGCCCCGCTACATATATTTTATCTTGAAAATTCATCTTATTAATTATTAATTATTAATCATTAGTTAATTCAGAAGTCCACTCAAATCCAAGACTTTGTAATAAATTTAAAGTCTTTAATTCTTTTCTAACCTTGTATTTGTATAAATCAAAATCCATCATAATTTGAACTAAGCTATCAAACTTAACTTTTGGCTCCCAATCCAAAAGTCTCTTGGCCTTCTCAATATCTGCTAATAAATAATTTACTTCAGTTGGTCTAAAATATTGCTCATCTATTTTCACCAATATATCTCCGATTTTTAATATAGTATCCCATTCCCTCGATATCGAATGAACTACACCAACCTCATTTAGTCCAGAACCAACCCAAGCTATTTCTATACCACAATATGCAAAAGCTTGTTCGACGAACTCTCTAATAGTATGGCTTTCACCAGTACCTATCACTAAATCAACTGGATTATCTAATTGCAAAAGTTTATGGGCAATCATCATATATTCTGGTGCAAAACCCCAATCTCTTCGGGCTTCTAAATTCCCTAGATACAAGCACTTCTGCAATCCAGCAAGTATTCTAGATATTCCAGTAGTTATTTTTCGGGTAATAAAAGTTTCACCTCTGCGAGGGCTTTCATGATTAAATAATATTCCATTACAAGCATAAATACCATAAGCATTTCGATAATTAATAGTCATCCAATAAGCATATAGCTTAGCAATAGCATACGGACTTTGTGGTTCGAAGGCAGTATTTTCATTTTGAGGCGGTAATGCGCTACCAAATAATTCTGATGATGAAGCTTGATAGAACTTAGTCTTTATTTTATTTCTTCTTATAGTTTCGAGTATTCGAGTTGTACCTAATGCTGTAATATTACCAGTATATTCTGGCAAATCAAAAGATACTCTTACATGACTTTGAGCACCTAAATTATATATTTCGTCTGGTTTTAAATCATTTATCAAATCAAACAGATTACTAGAATCAGCTAAATCGCCATAATATAAGAAAAATTTTTTATTCACTTCATGAGGGTCTTGGTATATATGATCAATTCTACTAGTATTGAATGAACTGCTTCGCCTTTTTACTCCATGAACTTCATAACCTAACTTTAATAAATATTCAGCCAAATAAGAACCATCTTGACCTGTAATACCCGTAATAAAAGCTTTTTTCATAATATTTTAAGTGAGTGTATAAAATCCAAAAATATAGAAAAATTGACAATATATATTAACTTAATATTTTTATTCTTTCTTTTTTTAATTCTAAATATAAATATTTTATCTTTTCATTTTTTGATTTCTTAGATAAAGGAAAAAAATAAGTAGTGATATTAAGAATATAATTCAATGGATTAAGCTCAGGAGTAATTGCAGGATATCTTAAATTATCCAAATGTTCTGCCATCCAAATAATCAAATAGTCATCAAAAGGTAATTTTATTCTTTCGTCACTATTGAATGGGTTCTTATTAATAAATTCTATATCTTCTTTTAGCGCATTCACTAAATATGTAACATAAGGATTAAAATTGTAATTTATTATTTCGTCAGAAATATCACCACTTGTTTTATATAAATCATGGAGTAAAGTCGCTATAATTAAATCAGAATCTCTTACATCAAGTTCACTTAATAGTATTTTAACAACCCTTGATGTATGAAAAAAATAAGGCTGTCCTGATAAATTTTTCTTCTCACCATAGGCTTGATCTGCCATTTCGTATGCACTTATTATATCATTAATATCAATAGGATTAAACTTGTTTTCCAATAAACTACTTAATTCTTCTCTTGATAAAAAATAATAATTTTCCATAATAATAATATTTCCCTCAGTCTTTTGCAAAATTAATAAGCTCTAATGCTGATTTAATAGAATTTTCAGTTATATTCTCTCCACTTATCATTTTAGCAATTTCATTTAACTTTTCATCGTTGTCAAGCTCAAAAGCACGAGAGACTTCTATAGAATCATCTTCACTTTTTCTTATAGCAAAATTTTTGTCTCCGAAAGCTGCGATTTGAGGTAGGTGAGTAATAGCAATAATTTGCTTTTTAGAAGCAATTTGATTCATTATACTTCCAACCATTTGAGCTATTCTACCACTTATTCCAGTATCTATTTCATCAAAGACCATTGTATCAATTATATCATTATCAGATGTTATCTTTTTTAAAGCTAACATTATTCTGCTTATTTCACCACCAGATGCTACTATTGATAAGGGAGCTATCTCTTGACCTTTGTTGGTAGTAATATAAAACTCAATGTTATCTACGCCATTTTCATTACATTCATAAAATTCGTCATTTATAACACAAGATAATTTTTTATTATCATTCTTATCTAATTTTTTTCTAAAAAATTTAGTTTGAAAATCAACATACTTTATACCCATATTATTAAGGGATTCGATTATTTTTGAAGCTATATTGCTAGCACTTTTTTCTCTTAATTGTGATAATATAACAGACAACTGCCCAACTTTAATTTGTAATTCTTGCAAGCTCATTTGTAGTTCATTTATTTTGGCAGCATTATTTTCAATAAATTGGTTCTCTTCTTCTATTTCAAGTTTTAATTTTAATATTTCAGATATAGTTCCATACTTCCTTCTTAAACCCTTTAATTGTGAGAATCTAAGTCTTAGCTCTTCTATTTTTTCATTCGAAAATTCACTATTTTCTGCTATTGCCTTAATAGTTGAGGCTACTTCTTTTGTAATAATTTTAGCAGAAATAATTTCGTTTAGCTGTTCATTTACCTCTAAATTGAATTGAGAGAGTTTTTCAATTTTATTAATTATATCCGAAAAATCATTAAATATTGAGTTATCACTGCCATATAGAGCTTCGTAAATATCATTAGCATAAGATAATATCTGTTCAGAATTTTCTAACAAACTCAATTCTTTTTCTATTTTCTCATCTTCTTTTTCAATTGGGTTTACTTTTATTATCTCATCATATACAAAATGTCTATAAGACAATTTATGATTAAGGTCAGATTCCATTTTGATTAAAGTATTCAATTCACTATTAATGTCTTTCAATTTATTGAATTGATATTTATACTCTAATAGTGATTGATTATAATCCGAAACATTGTCCAATACAGATAAGTGATTCATAGAATTTAGTAAAGATTGATGTTCGTGCTGCCCATGAAAATCAATAAGCAAATCACCTAAGTCTTTTAATTGAGATAAGTTCACAGGTGTATCATTTATAAAACTTCTATTACTACCTTTGATTGAAATTTCTTTTCTAATTATTAAATTGTCATAAATATCAAATTCATTGCTTTGTAAAAATGAAATAACTTTTTTATTTATTGCCGTTAATTCTGCTTCTATTATTGCCTTACTCGCTCCTTTTCTTACATATTCAGATGAAGCGCGGCTACCAAAAAGAATCAATAATGCTTCAATAAGCATTGATTTACCTGAACCAGTTTCTCCAGTAATTATATTCAACTTTGGGGATAAATTGATTTCAATATTATCAATTAGGATAAAATTCTTAATTCTAATTGTTTTAATCATAATACCGCCTCTAATTCACTCTCAGATTCCATAAGAACTTGTCGTGCCTTGCTACCATCAAAAGGTCCAACAACTCCTGCGGCTTCTAACTCATCAACTATCCTCCCTGCTCTTGCATAACCTATTTTTAATCTTCTCTGCAATAAAGATACAGAACCTTGTTGAGTTCTAATGATTAGCCTTGCCGCTTCTTCAAATAGTTCGTCTCTATCTTCAGGGTTTATATTACTTTTATTCGATTTTTCAACTAGTGTTGGTAAATAATAGGGCTCGGAATAACCTTTTTGAGAGGCAATATATTCACAAACAGCTTCTACTTCATCAGTAGTAACAAACGCATTTTGAATTCGTACGGGTTTAGGTTGTCCTGATGGTAAAAACAACATATCACCTTGACCTAATAATTGCTCTGCTCCTTGCATATCGAGAATAGTGCGAGAATCAATTTTTGAAGCAACCAAATATGCTATTCGAGCTGGAAAATTAGCTTTAATTATGCCTGTTATTACATCAACAGAAGGACGTTGGGTAGCAATTACCAAATGTATCCCTACGGCTCTTGCCATTTGTGCTAGCCTTGTAATGGGCTCCTCTATTTCTTTAGATGCAGTTAACATAAGGTCTGCAAGCTCATCAATAATAACCACTATATAAGGCATTTTCCTATGATTCTCATTATCCTTAACTTTAAGAGTACCATTGGCTACTTTTTCGTTATAATCATTAATATTCCTTTGAGCGACTGAAGCTAAAATGTCATATCTTAATTCCATTTCTTTTACAGCAGCTTTTAGTACGACTACTGCATCTTCTGGTTTGGTAACAATAATATCTTCAATATCAGGAGATGTTGCTATATAATGATATGCTAAGCCTTCGTATTGTCTTAATTCTACTTTTTTAGGATCGATAATAACAAATTTTAATTCAGACGGAGACATTTTATATAGTAAAGAAGTTATTAATGTATTGATTCCAACTGATTTACCTGATCCAGTTGAACCAGCAATTAATAAGTGTGGCATTTTAGTCAAGTCTGCTATAAATACTTCACCAGAAATTGTTTTCCCTAATGCTATTGGTAATTTGGCATTAGAATTAATAAACTTATTACTGTTGATAATTTCACCAAATCTAATAATAGAAGGGTTATTATTAGGTATTTCAACCCCAATTGTACCTTTCCCCGGAATTGGTGCAATAATTCTGATTCCTTTTGCCTTTAAAGCCATAGCTAGATCGTCTGTTAGGCTCTCAATTTTAGAAATTTTAATACCGGGAGCAGGCACAAACTCATATTGAGTTACTACTGGACCGGGAGTTACTGTCAAATCTTCTATAAATATTTTGAATGTCTCTAATTTTTCTTGCAGGATTCTAGCATTAGTTTCTAATTCAAGTTTATTAATATTAGTTTGAGATGATTGTTGGTTTAACAAATTAACATCAGGGTTTTTATAATTGATCTTTTGGTCATGGATTGCAGTAGACAATAACTGATATGGTTCATTATCACTGTAATTAGATTGTTTAATACTCAAATTAAACTGCTTATTGGATCTATTTGGAATACTGAAATTTTGTTCTTCATTTTTATCAAATGTTATAGCGTCTTTGTTTTTAACTTGACTAATATCCTCTAATGGACTCATATCATTAAGCTCATTGCTATAGTTGTTTTCAAATTCCTCTTTATTAATAGTAGAGCTTTTGATTCCATCATTTATTATTTCAGAATTATTTTGGTCATCATCATTAATTTCACTTACAATATAATTAGATTCTACGTATTTAGTATTAGGATATATATCTAATTTATCATTTATTTTATTTTCATTATCAGCGTTAAGATTTATTGGTAAAGAGTCGTTCTTATTTTCTCTTAATTGAGTTGTATGTATTGAATTTATCTCCGTTTCTTCGACATTAGTTGTATTTTTAGCTGATTTTTCGAAAGGATTATCATTAACACTAACTATCGAGTCATCAAAATTTACATTCTTTATATTTAATTTAGGAGATTTTAAAATACTAACTATAGGATCAGTATTGTCATATGAACTTTCACTGGATAGATTGGAGTTTGGTACATTAATATCTAATACTATTGATTTTATATCTACTAACTCATCAGATGTATCTACAATATCGTAATTAGATTCATTATTAATTTGATTTAAATTATCACTTCGATTAACTTCAAAGTTTTCTTCCGTAATAATAGATTTATTATCTTTTTTGGTAAAAAATAATTTAATAAAATTAAAATTATTAAAATTAATTTTTGTATTAATTAGAGATGTTACTTCGGAGCTATAATAAATTACAAATATAATACCTGCAGCAAAAATTACAATAGAACCAAAGATACCTATAACAGAAATCACACCATTAGATAAAAATTGACCGATACTACCACTCCATTCCTTTGGAATTGAATTTAAAAAATCTATATGTTGTAATGAACCAATGAAACTTGCAAAAAATAGTCCGAGAACAAAATATATAATAGTATATTTAATAAGATTTCTAGTGATTTTTTTTCTTAAATATATAAATACAAACCAATAAATCATTAAAATTGGAACTGCAAAAGCATAGTATCCAACAGTTCCATTATAAATTTTATCAGCTAATTTAGCACCTGCTAATCCTAACCAATTTTTTGTCGTAGAAACTTTGGCCACCAACTCATCATCGCCCGTAAATAGCTTAAACAAGTCAACAACTGATATTTGAGCGTTTTGTTCATCATTAGGGCTATATGAAATTAACGATAAAAATATTAATGAGGATATTAATATACCTAAAATAGCAATAATTTTAATTTGAATATTAAAATTGTCTATATTTATGTCATGAGTTGAATTTTTGCTATCAATATTATTCATTATGATTCTATTTGATTTAATATTCTTATAGAATTATCTATTAGAATAGGCAAAACAGGGTAAGTATTCATAGTTAGAGCTAATTCTATATCGTTCAAAAATCCTAATTCAATTAATCTTCTGGAGTGCTCACTTTTGAGAAGTACTTCATTCAGATTATTTTTATACAAATTATATAAGTTTTTAGCAATTTCAGCAGAATCACTTAGTTTGTTAAATTTATATTTCGATGAAAGTTCGTAAATATACGAACCTGCACATAGAATATCTTCATAAGATAATCTACCAAGAGTACCTGAGCATAAAATAAAAATATTTAATTCATTCCCTTCTAATTTAGCAGACTCTATTTCAGAAATTAAATAATCCCTAACTATATCGTGATTTACGAAACCAGCAATAATTCTCCTTTTGGCTAATTTTGCTTTCAAAAATGTTTTAGTACCATTAGAAGTAGACATAATCACTGATTTATTTGATACATTTTCTGGAGTATATTCAAAAGGAGAATTGCCTGCATCAAATCCACTAGGTTTTATTCCATTTCTTTCTCCACCCAAAAATCTAACTTCCTTGCTCATACTACTATACACTTTAACAGCTTTATCTAATGTATCACAAGGTATTACTTCTTTGGCACCATTATAGAGCGCAGCAGCAATTGTAGTGCTGGCACGCAAAACATCAATCATCAAAACAATGCTATCGTCAAATAAATTTTCTGTTTCAGGGAAGTAAGGGCTTAAATAAGCATCAATAATCATTATTATTACCTCTCTTTATGCTATATAATTCAAAACTTATTTAATTTAAAAATTAATTTCAATAAGTTACAATTAATCAAAAATATGTATTTTTGATTAATGACTAATAAAAAAGGTAAAAATTTTTGAAAAAATTAATTTTAATTGCTGGACCTTGCTTAGCTGAGTCCTATGAATTATTAGATGAAGTGTGCAGTAATTTAATTAAAATAATAGATAAGAATAAAATTGATTTCTATTTTAAATCTTCATACAAAAAAGCTAATAGAACAAGTATAAACTCGGTTAGCGGTTTTGGTGATAGAAAAGCTTTAGATTGGATAGCTCAAATAGGGGAGAAATACAGTGTAAAAACTCTCACAGATATACATTCTGCTCAAGATGCATCATTAGCTGCTGAATATGTAGATGCAATGCAAATACCAGCGTTTTTATCAAGGCAAACTGATATATTAGTATCTGCTGGTGAAACTGGTAAAATTATAAATATCAAAAAAGCTCAATTTATGGCACCTGAAGATGTAGTAAAAGCAGCTGAAAAAGTGAGTAGTACTGGTAATAACAATATTATGCTTACAGAGAGAGGTACTTCTTTTGGATATCACGATTTAGTAGTAGATTTTAGGGGGATGGTTACTATGAAACATTCAAAATATCCAGTTATTTATGATGCAACTCATTCTGTACAGCAACCATCAATAGGAGAGACCTCTGGTGGTAAACCAGAATTTATTATTCCACTGACTTATGCAGCACTAAATATCGGTATTGATGGTATTTTTTTTGAGACTCACCCAGAGCCAAAAGTTGCTCTTAGTGATTCTACTACACAGTTGAAATTGGGCTTAGCTGAATCATATATTAGAAATATACTAAAAATATTTGAATTTAGACAAGAATTATGATAAAATATACATTCTTATTGTTTTTTTTAATTTTATTAGGATGTAGCAAAAGAAGTGAATTAATTATAAAAAAATTAGATTCATTGTCTGGAATAGAACAACCAAATCAAATAGCTAATAATATTGAGGTTGTTTTTGTTGATTCTAATTTTACAAAAGCTATTCTAAAATCTAAACAAGCTAGAATTTACAATAAGACAAATACAACTTATTTAGATAGTTCTGTTAGTGTAGAGTTTTTATCAAAGATTTCACAAAAAAGAATGAGTATTTTGACAAGTGATAGCGCTAAAATTGATGATATTACAAAGGATATGACAGCTATGGGCAATGTAATCGTCAATTCTGACTCAAGTGGAATTCGTTTAGAAACCAATATCTTACAATGGAATAATTCGAGACAAAAAATTTATTCTAACGAATTCGTCAGAATAACTACTAAGAATGAATTTATTTCTGGGTATGGTTTCGAAAGTAATCCTGACCTAAGTAATTATAAAATTTTAAAAGTAAGTGGAATACAAACTAAGAGGTAATTATGAAAAAATTTATTATAGCTGGCAATTGGAAAATGAACACATCATTAAAGGAAGCAAGCAATATTGCAAATACTTTAAATGAATTAGATAATACTCAATTAAGTAATGAGATAATAATTTGCCCACCATTTCTATGGTTAGAACCTATTAAAAAAATTATTTCTTCAGAAAAGATTCACATCGGCTCTCAGAATTGTTATTATCAACCAAACGGTGCTTATACAGGCGAAATATCAATTTCAATGTTAGAAGAATTAGGTATCGAATATTCAATAATTGGGCATTCTGAGAGAAGACAGTTATTCTATGAAGATGATGAATTAATAAACAAAAAGCTACAAGCACTCCTTAAGAGCAAAGTTAAACCAATATTATGTATAGGTGAAACACTCGAAGAAAGACAACAAAATAAAACTTTTGAGATTGTAACTACTCAAATTAAGAAGGCATTCGCTAATATTAACATTTCTGATTTAGATAAGATTACAATAGCATACGAACCAATATGGGCTATAGGAACTGGGGTTTCTGCTACTAAAGAACAAGCACAAGAAGTTCATTTATTTATTCGAAATTTTTTGAATCAATTCTACAACAGTTCTGCACAAAATATCAAAATTCTGTATGGTGGTAGTCTAAATGATAAAAATGCAGAAGAATTATTGAATATGCCAGATATTGATGGTGGTCTAATAGGTGGTGCTTCTTTAAAAATTGATAGCTTTATTAAAATCATTCAAATTGCTGAAAATATAAGTTTAGGTTGAACTATTTACCAAATATATTAACTATTATTAGATTAATATTAGCTCCAATATTCTTTATTTTACTTATTTCTAAGGAGACTAATTTAGTTATTGTATCATATTTTATTTATGTTTTTGGAGCTATTACAGATTATTTAGATGGCCTAATTGCTAGGAAATACAATATAATTACACCTTTTGGTAGTTTTTTTGATCCATTAGCTGATAAATTTTTAACAAGCTTTGCATTTTTAGCTTTTGCAAACTTAGGTATATTAAATATTTGGTTAGTTGCAATTGTTGTATTTAGAGATATTTTCACCACAATTATGCGTATTTATCGATTTGATTCTAAAAGTGGTCTTATAACAAGTAAAACTGCCAAATGGAAGACTTTCTTCCAAATGATATTTATCTTCTATATTCTAACAATCATATTTATTTATTATTCAGAGATTATTCATATAAGTATAGCTAATTATCATAAATTGCTCTATTCTATTTATATTGATTTATCAATGGTTTTTATCACTATATTATCAATATGGACAATGTTAGATTATGGTGTATCTACATTAGTAAGCATTAAATCAAGCAAAAAGAAAGATAATATTACTTCTAAAAAAAATTAATCATATTATTATCTATATTATTAATTTCAGCAGCTGAAATCTGTAATTATTTATACTTTAAAAATTACCAAAAATAACTATATTAAACAATAATCGATTGATAGCTCAATATTGCAAAAGATATTTTATTATTTAAATAGATAATTTATTTAAAAAACAATGTTATATTTCTTCAATAACAATCGAAAACAGCATTAAAAAGTGAAATACTTTCAAAAATAACATTTCTAATAATATTACAAATAGAGCACTACTTTTGTTTAGATATTAGTATTTTAACAGCAATTTTAAAGAAAAATTTAAAAAAATGATTTTTTTAAAGAAAAAATTAAAAAAGTTATTGTTAGATTCAATTATATTTATTAACTTTACAATTGTAAGTATGATGAAATTTGTAATTCTATTAATATTTACAATTGTTTAAGTAATTTATATATGTTTTTTGTCTTTACTATTTTTGTTTAACTAATTAGGAGTGCTGCTCGTAATGAATAAAACTGATCTCGTTAATAGTGTTGCAGGTGCAACAGCTTTATCCAAAGTAAATGCGGAAAAAGCAATTAAAGCTACATTTGATGCTATATCAGGAGCTTTAAAAAGTGGTGATTCTGTAACACTCATAGGTTTTGGTACTTTTTCAGTAATGGAGAAGCAAGCTAGAACTGGAAAAAATCCACGTACTGGTGCTACTATCCAAATCCCAGCTAGAAAATCAGCTAAATTTAAAGCTGGTAAAGCTTTAAAGGAAATGGTTAATCCTTCTAAGGAAGCAGCAAAGAAAAAAGGTAAAAAGAAATAATTTACCTTTCTACTTTTTAAAAAAAAATAGCCGTTGT
The DNA here is from genome assembly GCA_039810525.1 of Chlorobiota bacterium. Taxonomy (GTDB): domain Bacteria; phylum Bacteroidota; class Ignavibacteria; order Kapaibacteriales; family UBA2268; genus JBDHXE01. The sequence goes on from JBDHXE010000015.1 coordinate 21,800, forward strand.
TTAAACGGCTTTTTTTATTTTTGCTCAATTTATAAATATCTTTTAAGAAATATGCTAGACAAACAATTATCAGTTACTTCTTTAATCCAATCATCAGATTTAACATTCAATGATATTCAAACAATATTTGAATTGACAGATTATTATATGAATAATTATAGAAATGGTACAAAATTCGATGATTTAAAAGGTGTAACAGTGGCAATGGCTTTCTTCGAGCCTTCAACTCGAACTAAATTATCATTTGATATAGCAGCTAAGCGTTTATCAGCTGATAGTATTACCTTCCAATCTTCTTCTAGTAGCCTATCGAAAGGTGAGTCTCTAATCGATACTCTTAGAACTATCGAAGCTATGGGGGTACAAATGTATGTAGTTAGACACTCAAAAAGTGGTACCCCAAAATTTCTCCAAGATAATACCGAAGATGCTATTCTTAATGCTGGAGACGGCAAGCATGCTCACCCTACTCAATCGCTCTTGGATGCTTATACATTAAGACAACATTTCAAGACTTTTAACAATTTGAAAGTATGTATTTGTGGGGATATTTTACATAGCAGAGTAGCACGATCTAATATAGAATTATTAAAAACTCTTGGAGCTAATGTCAAAATATGCGGTCCGGGCACTTTGTTACCACGATTTATTAATATATGGGACTGCGAAGTATGCAATGATATTGATGAAGCTATAGAGTGGGCAGATGTATTAATTGTATTAAGATTGCAGCGTGAGAGAATGGAAAGTGGTATTCTACCTTCTATTAGAGAGTTTAATAAATACTTTGGTTTAAATCATGAACAATTCAAAAGAAAGAAAGATCTTGTGATTATGCATCCCGGACCAGTAAATTATGGTGTTGAATTAGATTATAATATTAGTTTTGAGAAAAACTGCTTAATTCAAACTCAAGTTACTCATGGCGTGTTTATTAGAATGGCTTTATTATCATTATTAGGGCAAAGGTTTAAATAGACTTGGAAAAATGCTGGACAATAATTGATATTATAAATTGGGGTATAGCATATTTTAAAAAGAAAAATATTGCAGAAGAGAGACATAATATTGAATTAATCTTATCTTTTGTGCTTAATTGTGAGAGAATGTATTTATATCTTAATTATGACAAACCACTGTCTAATAATGAATTAAAAAGTATTAAAGAATTAGTCTTGCGAAAAGCTAAAAGAGAGCCCATTCAGTATATAATTGGTCATACTCACTTTTTAAATCATACTATCAAGGTAAATAATAGTGTATTAATACCACGACCAGAAACTGAATTATTAGTAGAATATATATTTAAAAATTTTGAAAAAAACCAAGAACTGCAAATTCTAGATATTGGAACTGGTAGTGGCTGTATTAGTATAGCACTTGGTAGTTATTTTGCTAATTCTTCGATTACATCTCTTGATATATCTGCTGAAGCAATAAATTTAGCTCGAATTAATGCTAATGAAAACAACATTAATAATATTCAATTTGTACAGTGTGATATATTAAAGAATATACCCACAAGCAAATATGATATTATTGTTTCAAATCCGCCATATATTTCATTAGATGAATACAAACTATGCGAACCAGAAGTAAAACTATTTGAACCCCAAATTGCATTATGCGATGGGGGTGATGGATTGATATTTTATAAAAGGTACAATGACATTTTTAATCTAATTCTAAATGAAAATGGGAAATTCTTTTTAGAAATATCATACGAACAAAATACTTTAATCAGAAATATATTTAATTGTTCTTATTTATTTAATATTTATAATGATTTTTCAAATATTCCACGTTATGTTGTTGGTCAAAAAAAAGAATAAATAATAAAATTTTTGTAACTTTTAAGTAGATTAAACAGTCAAAATATTGACTTTTTTTAAAATATTTGAAATAATATCAATTTATTTATTAATTTTGAAAGTTTATAATTGAGTTT
>JBDHXE010000016.1:0-22751 GCA_039810525.1 Chlorobiota bacterium
CGAAAATTTCAAAGTCGCCAAAAATCAATTGAAATTCTTTTGTTGTTTTTCTTCGATTGTCAAAACTCGATGAATCCGCTCAATGAAGATCTTTCACAACTGAGTACAACAATAACAGTGAAAAGAAGATTCAGTAGGAAATTTTGATAAAGGTGATCAATATGATGCAATATCATCTTTAAAGAATACCTCTAAAATGATAAAAGCATTCTCCAAATTTTTTGTAGAATACCCTTTCGATAAATATGGGCATGTCATTTTACAACCATTCTACTTTGGCGGAATGGAGCATCAGACCATATCGAGTATCAATAGAATCTGGTTACAAGGTAAATCAGAACTAGGTATTGCCCACGAATTAGGACATCAATGGTTAGGTGATTTAATTACTGCCAAATCTTGGCAAGATATATGGATAAATGAAGGTGGTGCTTCATGGTGCGAAGCGCTTTGGGTCTATGCCAGCAATTTAGATAAAGGCGAAGCAGAAGCAATGAAAATGTATAACAAATACTTTACAGATAGAGCTTGGCAATACCTCAGCGAAACAAGACTCTTCGATAAAGTACTAAATGCTACACCTACAAGTTTAATTTTTGATTATACCAATCTTTCATATACCAAAGCTTCATGGGTATACAATATGCTATTTAGAAGATTAGGCACAGATTTTCTCGAATTTATGCGCTATCTTTTTAATACTTACAAGAATAATAATATTAGCTCCAAAGAGTTTGAATTAGAGTTGGTAAATTACTTAAACCAAAATCATATTAATTTTGATGCCAGTGAATACTTTAACCAAATTGTATATAGTTCTGGGCATCCATCATATTATATATTTTTAATTTCGCAATATCAATCTAATGACAAATTTTACTATAAATTAAATATACAACAAGTACAAGAAGGAAACGGCTTTAAAGATATTTATAATTACCATATAAAAGTAGATTGCTATAAAAATGGTAATATTGATACAAGTTTCGTAGTATTTAATAATAGTCGAAATCAAGAATATCAAGTAGTATTAAACAACAGCATAGACTCTATTAATATAGATAAATCTTATACTTTGTGTAATGTGTGGACCAATATAGTCTCTGTAAAAGAATCCAATACAGAATTTAAATCAATTAAGATTAGCCCAAACCCTATATATTCAGGTCAGAATGCTCAAATTGAAATACCAAATACCAACTCACCAATACAGATTAAAATAATTGATATGATAGGCAATGTAGTGTATCAAGATTATGTAAATCAAATTGACAATTCGATATTATATACTCTAAATTCTAATAAATTAGTAACTGGAACTTATATAGTGTGCTTAAATACCGATAAAGAAGTATTTGCCAAAAAAATGATTATTATCAAGAATTAAATTAAATAATTAAATCCCTTATTATTCCAGATAAAATGCTTAAATTAGAGGTTAGATATTAATCATTCACATTTAAATAGGAGATTTATGTTAAAAGGGCACCCACATGGTCTGTTAGCAGCAGCATTAGCGAATATGGGCGAGAGATTTGGCTTTTATACAATGATGGCAATATTAGTCTTGTTCCTACAAGCAAAATTTGGATTATCAGGAACTGATGCTGGTATAATTTACTCAATATTTTACTTTTCAATCTATATATTAGCTTTTGTTGGTGGATTGATTGCAGACAAAACACGAAATTACAAAGGAATAATATTCATTGGTTTATTAATAATGGCATTAGGATATCTAATACTCGCGGTTCCGACACCAACACCTGTCCCAGACAAAGTCTTATTTTTAGTTATATCATTAGTAGGACTATTTGCTATTGCTTTCGGCAATGGATTATTCAAAGGCAATTTACAAGCATTAGTAGGCCAAATGTACGATAATCCACAATATAGTTCAATGAGAGATTCAGGTTTTTCATTATTTTATATGTTTATCAATGTAGGCGCTTTATTTGCACCAATTTTTGCAGTAGGAATGCGAAATGGCTGGCTACAAAGTAAAGGTTATGAATATGACCCAAGTTTACCAGAATTGTGCCATGCATATTTGGATAAAACAATCACTCCAGAAGCATCTAATAAATTAATTACATTAGCCAATGAAGTGTCTAAAACAGGACCAGTAACAGATATTAACCTATTTGTACACAATTATTTAAATATATTTACAGAAGGTTTTCATTATGCTTTTGGTATTTCAATAATTGCAATGCTTATATCGGTCGTAATCTATTTTTTAAATAAAAAGACTTTCCCTAACCCAACTGAAAAAAAACATAAATCAGAATCACATAATACAAGCACTATGGATGCTCACGAAGTAAAGCAAAGACTGTATGCATTGTATGCAGTATTTGGGATTGTTATATTCTTCTGGTTTTCGTTCCATCAGAATGGGCTTACACTTACATATTTTGCAAAAGATTACACTGATTTGAGTGGAATATCTATCAATCTCGGTATAGTAACTATCAAAGGGGCAGAAATATTCCAATCAATAAATCCAATATTTATAGTTACCCTTACTCCAATAATTATGGCAATATTTGGCTGGTTAAGAACAAAGGGACTAGAACCATCTACTCCTAAAAAGATAGCAATAGGTATGTTTATAGCAGGATTAGCTTATCTGTTAATGGTATTTGGTTCATTAGGTTTACCACTCAAATCTTCCTTAGAAGCTATGGGAGGCTTATCCGATACTGAAAAAGTAACACCTATGCTATTAGTAGGGACTTATTTTATATTGACAGTAGCAGAACTATTTATAAGTCCTCTAGGAATATCTTTTGTATCAAAAGTGGCTCCCCCTCAATATCAAGGTATTATGCAAGGAGGTTGGTTAGGAGCTACAGCATTAGGTAATCAATTATTATTTATAGGTGCAATACTTTACGATAGCGTACCACTATGGCTTACATGGTCTGTTTTTGTGATTGCTTGCCTAATATCAATGTTTACAATGCTCTTTATGATGAAATGGCTTGAGAAAATAGCGAAATAATATTTTAAAACAAAGGGGTTACCCAAAACAATAAGTAACCCCATAATTCTAATTTACTTATGACCATTAGAATCCAAAAAATAATAATAACTTAGCAGTAAATCTGTGTTAGTTATCAAACCTACGAGATTCATTTCCCAATCAACAACTGGCAACGCTTCTATCTTATGTTTTGCAGCTATTCTGACAGCTTTGGCTATACTATCTTCTGGATATACAAAATGATGAATTGTGTCAATTATATTCTCGAATTCTTTAATATTATTGTAAGCCAATTCACCATAATTTTCATCTGGATCGTATATTTGTCTCAAAATGTATTCATAAACCTTTCTCTCACATAGCATACCTACTAACTTATTATTATCCAGCACTGGTAAATGCCTTATACATTCATTTTTCATTAGATCGTAAGCACTATGCAGAGTATCGTCGATACTAATCGTAAATAGATTAGTATTCATAATATCTTTAATCTTTTGTAAATCCGACATTTCTTACCTCATTTCAAATAAATAAACCTTTACTAAACTAACACATTTGTCAATCTAAAACAAGGAAGATATTTTGTAAAAATAAAATATAATTATCCTTAGAATTAATTAATTTTGTTATATTTATCTTTTGTTAATCTACAAAACTGAAACTAAAACTAGAACTAAAAATGCTTACATTAAAAGAGTATGTATTAAAAAATAACCACATTATTGTTGCTCATCGGGGTGCATCAGGCAATGCCCCAGAAAATACTATTGCTGCATATCAACTTGCGTTAGCCGAAGGTGCCGATATGATAGAAATGGATGTCCAGATTACAAACGATGGCATATTTGTGGCATACCACGACTTTGCGCTACTCAATATGGGCAAAGATATAGTTGATTTAGATTATAGCCAAATAGCAGATATAGATGTTGGGTCAGGGTTCGATATTAAATATAAAGGCGAAAAAATACCTAAGTTAGAAGATGCTATAGAATTGATACAAAATAAATGCTATCTAATATTAGAGATCAAAACTTTAGCTGGGAAAAATTTTAAAGAAAATGCCGAAAAACTTGTTCAATTAATTGAAAAATACAACTATTTAGACAAAACTCTATTCGCATCATTTAATTATTCAGCTTTAGGGCAGCTTAAGAATATCAATCCCAATGTCCATCTAGCCGCTATCAAAATTCCGATGGATAATAGATTACCTTCCGAATTAAAAGAATTGATAGGGTGTGAATCATTAATATGTTCGGTAGAAGAATTGAACGAGGAAATATATCAAGATGCCGCTGATTCTGATGTAATATTAGGTGTATATTCTGTTGATACTAAAAGCCAATTTATAGATGCAATTAAATATAAAATTAAAGCTTTAGGAACTGATTTTCCTGCAAAAGTAAAATTATGGCTATCCGAAATTAATTATTCTTAAAGACAGCATTTTTAAGAAATTCTTTAAATGATAATTCAGAACTCAAACTATCTATATTCTTATTTGTATTAGTAGGAGTGCTTTTCTTATTACTTAATCCATATTTTTCATTTGGAGGGTTAGAATTAGAAAGTTCAGCTAACAAATTAATGCTTTTTTCACTTACACCCAACAACAAGATTCTATTTTGTATCTTTATAGTCCACAAAGCGTTCTTGGGCGACAAATTTAATTTAGATAACACCTCTATACCATTTATAGAGCTATTCTTCTTAAACTTCAAAGTTAATTTTTTCATCATAAATAAGATGATGCCTAAAATAGCTACCGAACCCATAAGGGTTAAAAATGCGTTTAATATGTTGCTATCCATTTCTTTACCTATCTTAATTTGATACTCTTAATCCTATCAGCTGGATCTATCAATGTAGTAATTCTAATACCAAAATGCTTATCTATTACAACTACTTCACCTTCTGCAACTTTTTTACCATTGATCAATATATCCACAGGCTCGGATACTAATTTATCGAATTCTATTACCGAACCTCTACCTAATCTCAAAATATCACGGATTAACATATTAGTTCTACCCAGCTCAATAGATACAGGTAGTTGCAAATCATACAATAATTCAAGTTTGGGGTCTAATGGCGAATATATTGTATTAGTATTTGTATAATCCGAATTTCCAAAAATATTAGAATCCTTGTCATCTTTAGCAGAATCAGCAAAACTACTTGTGTCAGCTTCTTCGGTTACACCACCTTGTATTAATGCATCAATCTCTTCTTGAGTCATTGTCATATTATATATTCTCCATATTCTTATACATTATATCAAAATCTACTAATTCTTCCTCTTTTAGAGGTCTTGTTATTTTAACAGCCTTTTTGCCATCCACAGAGCCAGGGCGAGCAGCCAATTTCCTTCTACCAGAAATTAGAATTTCCATCTCCTCATTAATTCTCTTGTTTGTCTTAATTACATCACCTACTTCTAACTCAAGTACATCTTTAACTGAAATAGAAGTTTTAGCTAATTCAGCTAATACACTCAAATACGTGGTTGACATTTGTTGAGTGAGAGCTACCATATTCTCTTTTGCTTTCTTTGGTGAAATTTTTAATTCATTCGTAGAAACCTGCTGCCGATTTAATTTAGTCAAAACTTCTTCGAGAGCAAATGTAGGAAAACAAAGATTCATCATAAAACTATTCATCAATGTACCTATCTTAACATCAAAAGAGACAACAATAACAATTTCTGAAGAAGGTGCTACTTGTACAAAATCAGCTTCAATTTCCAAACGAGAATATTTAAAATTTAGATCAGTAATAGATTTCCATGCCGTTCGCAAATCCGAAAAGCCATGCTCAATTATACCTTTTATAACCGCTTGCTCTATTGGAGTAATAGTTCTAGACTTAGGCATTATCTCGCCTTTGCCGCCCAAGAGCAATTCTACTAATGTTAGTGCAAACTCAGGACTAATCTCCATTATACCACTACCATCAGTTCCTTCAATATCAAAAACATATAAGCAACTTGGGTTGGATACAGAGAGAATAAACTCCGAATAAAATAGCTGATCTACTGATGTAACGGAAACAGATACTATATTTTGTAATTTAGATACTAAATAGTAGCTAAATGATTCTGCAAAATTTTCGTGAATTGAATGTAAAGTCCTAACTTGATTCTTAGATATTCTATTCGGACGTCTAAAATCGTAATTAGATACATCGCTTCTATTGAATTTCCCAGCAATTACTTCTTCTACATCGACCCTACCACTACTCATTTCAGATAGTAGGCTATCAATCTCATTCTGCGATAATACATCAGCCATTAGTGTCTATATCCTTAATTATCTATTGCACAATAAACTCAACAATTGCTACATCTTTGAGACGAGCTTCTTGCTGACTAAATAGAGGTTTTAATTTCTGTTTAAATAATAATGAAAGCGAATCTCGAGGTATCTGTAATTCATCTAAAGACATATTGCCAATTTGGCTGTTGATAATATTCTTGACCATACCATCAAATTTCTTCCCAAAAGGTGAAAATGACGTAGAAGCTTCTTTTTTGCCTTCACCTTCCGAACCCCCTTCGCTCTTAGAATCGCCTTTTGTAAAATAGACTCCCAAATTTAAAACCACAAAACTTGTAGATGCACGAGGATTAGTTGTAATCCTGCCAGTTTCAAAATAATCTGCTTTCTCATCAGCTACATACTTACCTACATTACTATCTTCCGAATCACTATCATGATCGGCAGATTCGGAGCTCTTCTTATCTTTGCTATCATTCTGAGTATTAATTTTACCAGATGTTATTGCCTCAGTAATAGAAGATACTTCAGATTTGATCCCCAATATCAAAAAAACATTAATTATCAGTGCAATAAGTACAATAGCGAAACCAACGAGTCCAAAAAGTGGAAAAGGTAATCCACTCTTTTCCTTTTTAGGTTTTTCAGGTTCTTGTTTTTCTTCTTCAGCCATTATCTTTCATCATTAATTTAACAATATCTATATATATCGGTATAAACATATAATTATTGAATGAATTAATATAAATAAATATTATGCCATAAAGATCATACTAAGTATAAAGAAATGGATTAAATAAAATTTTATTTGTAACTTATAATAAATAAAAGATATAAGAAATATATAAAAAAAGCCGACAATATTATTGGCTTAAAAAATATGCTCTTTAAAATGTGTATATTCAACAAGTGTTTAATATTAAACACCAAATCAATTAAACAGAAGCTCTACCTATACTAATATAAGTAAAACCTAAGGATTTCATTTCCGCATTACTCCATAGATTACGACCATCAAAAATAATATGATTCTTTAAATTATCCTTAATAATCTTAAAATCTGGGTTTCTAAATAAATTCCATTCAGTAGCTACTATCAAAGCATCTGCATTATCCAAACAATCGTACATATTGCTAGAATAATTAATCTTTTCGCCAAAAATTAATCTAGCATTTTCAATAGCTTCTGGGTCATAGGTAGATATACTAGCTCCATGCTCCAAAAGTAATTCAATCAATTTAAATGCAGGAGCTTCTCTTGTATCATCTGTGTTAGGTTTAAAAGATAGCCCCCATAGAGCAAACTTTAAGCCAGACAAATCGTTAAAGTGCATTTTTATCTTCTTAAAAAACCGATTTATTTGATTATAGTTTACACTTTGAGCAGCTTTTACAATCTCCAAAGATACATTTTCCGCATCAGATGAATGAATTAATGCTTTAACATCTTTGGGAAAGCACGATCCACCATAACCAATACCAGCAAATAAAAATCTTTTGCCTATACGGGTATCAGAACCTATGCCGATTCTAATATTTTCAATATCAGCCCCTACTCTTTCGCAATACTCAGACAAATCATTTATAAATGATATCTTAACTGCTAAAAAGGCATTTGCAGCATACTTGGTTATTTCAGCTGATTTTTCATCCATAATGATAATAGGATTACCACTTCTTACAAAAGGCTTATAAAGATCACTCATTATTTCAGCAGCCTTATTATTAGAAGTGCCAATTACAATTCTTTCTGGTTTCATTGCATCTTCAATAGCAAAACCTTCGCGGAGAAATTCAGGATTACTTACCACTACTAAGTTTTTATTGCTAAGCTTGTCATTAAAAATATCATCAACTATCTTTGAAGTCCCAACAGGAACAGTTGATTTATTTACAATAATTTTGAAATCATTGATTTTATTAGTAGAAATAATATTAGCAATATCTTCGGCTACTTTAGTTACGTGATGCAAATCGGCAGAGCCGTCTTCACTAGGAGGGGTAGGTAAACACAGAAAAATTATTTCAGAATTTTTAACAGCAAATTCAAGATCATTAGTAAAATGAATTCTACCATCTTTAATATTTTGCTCGAGAAGATTTTCTAATCCGGGTTCGTAAATGGGTGGAATCCCATTCTTCAATTTATTGATTTTTTGTAGATCTATATCTACGCAGACTACATTGTTGCCTACATCAGCAAAACAAACACCAGACACCAGACCTACATATCCGGTGCCGATGACTCCAATTTTATAAGACATTATAACCTCAAATAATTAGGAAGAAAAATTTATTTTCCACCACCACGAGGTTTCATAACAGTAGCAATTACAGTTTCAGGTGCTAATTCAGTTTCGAGAGCGCCAAGATTAATATCCTTCAATAATAGGTTATCTCCCATATTCAAGTGAGCAATATTAACCTCAATTAATTCTACAAGATCTTGTGGTAAAGACTTAACTTTGATCTTAATGATATTTTGCATTAATTTACCACCCTGACGAACACCAATAGGTTGTCCTACCAATTTAAAAGGTATTTCTACAGTAAGTTTTTGACCTTTTACTAAACCTTGTAGATCAAAATGAACTATATTATCAGTAACTGGATCAAATTGAATATCCTTCAAAATACATTGATGGGACTGATTAGAGCCTTCTACCTTCAGATCAACTACTTTGGTTTGAGCAGTATAAACTATAGGTCTCAAATCAAGTGGTTTAGCATAAATAGATATATTATCTTGCCCTTGAACATAGAAAACACCAGGTATAAAACCTTGATTTCTTATAGACTTGGAAGCTTTCTTTCCAGTATCTCTTTTCTTAACTTCTAAAATTACTTCATTCATTTTATCACCAACTATTAATTATCTTTCCATATCAAATAATGAACTAATCGAACGATTATCATGAGTTCGGATTATTGCTTCCGACAATAATTCGGCCACACTGATAACCTCAATCTTATTACAAGGTCTTGCCAAAGGAATCGTATCTGTTACAAATAATTTTCTAATAGCAGAACTTTGCTCAATTTTATCAAGAGCTGCTCCAGAAAATACTGGATGTACAGTAATACCAATTATATTAAGAGCACCCTTTTCCTTAATGGCATCTGCACATTTAATAAAAGTATTGCCTGTATCTATCATATCATCGACAATAATGATATTTTTATCTTTGGGGTCGCCTATTATATTTACTATTTCAGCTTGATTATGCTGCGGTCTTCTTTTATCTACCAAAATCAGTTCAGCATCTAATTTTTTAGCATAAGATCTAGCTGTTTTAATACCGCCCACATCAGGTGAAGCAACAGCTACATTGTCTAATTTTAATTTCTTAATAGCTCTTAATAATACAGGTGATGCATACAAATGGTCTAAAGGGATATCAAAGAATCCCTGAATTTGAGACGAATGTAAGTCCACAGTAATTACTCTATCCGCTCCGGCACGAGCTATCAAATTAGCTATTAATTTGGCTGTTACAGATACCCTTGGCTGATCTTTTCTATCTTGGCGAGCATACCCATAATAAGGAATGACAGCCGTTACTCTTTTTACAGAAGCACGTTTGGCAGCATCTATCATTATAAGTAATTCCATTAAATTATCAGAAGGAGCATAAGTAGGCTGAATTATAAATAAATCAACTCCTCTTACATTCTCTTCAAATTTAATCCAAATCTCACCATCACTAAAATTTTGTATAGTAGTTGCCGATAAGTCAATCCCTAAATGATTGGCAACACTTTCAGATAGAGCTCTATTTGCTCTGCCTGACGCTACTTTGAAATCGTGCATCACTTACTATACTCCAAAAAAAAAAGCTGGGATGGAAGGATTCGAACCTACGAATGGCGGACCCAAAACCCGCTGCCTTACCACTTGGCGACATCCCAGTCTTGAAACAAACTGAACTACAAAAATAATCAAAAATCAGATATTGACAAAATTATTTTTTCTAAAATTGTTTTTTCGGTAATAATTTTATTATTTCAAGCAAAGACAAAACACTGCTTTGTAGATTTTCTAAATTTGAATTATTCTCAATTACAAAGTCTGAATGCTCTCTTTTATACTGTGGATTAAGTTGGCTATCATTTCTATATTTAAAATCAATTTCGCTCAAATGAGTATTTTTTATAAATCTTTCTTTCCTTATCTCTTCTTTACTTTCTACCATTATTATATAATCAAAGCCCTCGTCTAAACCTGCCTCAAAAATCAAAGCACTTTCTACAAATATCAATTTATCACCTGACAAAGCGTATTCTTCTATGGTTCTAATCATTAAATCAATTACTGGGGGATGTAAGATTGCATTTAATTTTTGCAAATTATTTCTTGATAACTCCGTATTACCAAACACTTGCTCCGAAATAAATTTAGTATTATAAGCATTGTTTACAAAAGATTCATCGCCAAAATTTGCTTTTATTAGATTCTTAACTTCTGATGAAGCTGATAGTATTTGCTTTGATAGTAAGTCTGTGTTAATAATACGATACCCTAAAGAATATAATATTTTACTAACCTCTGATTTACCAGAATTAATAGCGCCAGTAATAGCTATTACTACTACATCGTCTAATAAATTATCTTCAGAATTGAAATTGCCCATTTAAATTACCATATTTTACTGAGCTTCTGCTGTATTACTTTCTTCAGCTTCTTGTTCTCTAATTATCTTTAGTCTCGACATTACTTCTTCTTGTTGTTTAGCAGGAAAGGCAGAAGCTAATTTCATCATAGTAATAGAAGGAGTATCGCCCACTTGAATGCTTAATATACCATTTAATATAAAATGATTTAATTTAATCTCTTCCTCGTGCATATATTTTAGCTTGTCTGCTATGGGCAACCATACTATATTAGCCATAAATATACCCCATAATGTAGCTATAAAAGCAGTTGCTATATGATGAATAAGCTCGTTAGGATCGCCACCAGTAGACGAAAAAGTGCCTATTAGCCCCATTACAGTTCCAATTATACCCATAGTAGGCGAATAACCACCTAATTTTGAAAAGAATAATATATTTTCGTTATGTCTTTCGGTAATACTTTGTAATTCAAATTCTGCTACATTGATTAAATTTTCTTGTGCTACTCCATCTATCATAATCAAAAACATCTTTTTCATAAATGGATGCTCTAATTTACTAACAGCTTCTTCTATTGATAATAAACCTTGTTTGCGTGTAAGAGATGCCAACCTAATAATCGAATCTAATATTTTAATCCAATCATATTCCTTGTAAGAAATAGTTAAATAGAACAACTTAGGAATTTTGGCAACCATTTTCAACGAACTACCTGTAATACCTGCGGCTAATGTGCCACCAATTACAATAGTGATTGCTGGCAACATAAATAAAATAGACAGAGAGCCACCTTCCCAAAGGAAACTACCTATAATAGCTACAAAGCCTAATAATATCCCAATAATTGTAGTTAATTTCATTAACAAATTTAATCAATCTAACTTAGAAAATCAAATAATGTATTTCTAATTAAATTAGAGCCAACTTGTAGAGAATATGATAAAGCCGTATCTTCCAGTTTTAAATTCATTGCAGTTTTGGCAACATCAGTATCGCTCTTAATAGATTTGATTTCTTTAAGCCTAATATTATCAGAATCATATTGAGATTGTATTAACTCTAAGCGATTAATTTTGGCACCAAAGTCAGAATTAACTACATTCAAACTATTTACATTATCTGCAATTACTTTTTGGTAATTATTCAATTTTTGGAAATCATCAGAAGATAAATAGTCATCTTTAGTTCTTGCTATCCCATCACTCTTATAATATAGTAAGTTATATAAGCCAATTACAGATTGCAAAGCTTCCAGATTATTACCAAATAATTTATTAGAAGATACATTAATCACTTCTGTAGAATAATTATCTTTATTCATTGTTCTATCATTATTATTCCCTTTAAAAATTACCTGCAAACCAGATGGATTTTCAGAAGTCTTATCTCCTTCTATTAGTTCATAAGGTTGATTATTAGTAGATGGAGGAGTATTATCAATAGAATTGGCTAATGTTTTGGTACCACTAAATAGAAATTTACCATTCAAATCTTTATTAGCTTCTTTTACCATATCATCTAAAATACCTTTGATATATACCGCCATATTAACAGTATTGCCTTGTACACCTATCTGAGTAGAATCAATTGACAAATCTCTTATTTTTTGCATAGAATTTGAAAAAAAGTCAATTGATTCTGATGCCAATTTCATTTCATTCAGGCTTTCATTTATATTGTTGATAAATGTATTATTTTTCTCTATCTTAGAATTTAGTTGCTTACTATCTACCAAATTTGATGGATCATCAGCTAGCGATTGGATTCTATTGCCAGTAGATATCCTCATCTCTTCATTAATTTTACGATTCTGAATATTCTCTAAATTATTAAGATATGGCTTAATAGGTGAATTGAATGTAACTCTCATTGAACTACCGTCCTAAGTTAACAAGTGTACCTAAAATATCATTAGAAGTATTTACTATTCTCGAAGCCGCTTCAAATGCCTTTTGGAATTTGATTAGATTTACGGCCTCCTCATCTAAATTAACTCCGATTACAGAATCTCGTTGGCTATTTAATTGTTGATTTATCAATTTAGTGGAATTCAATGAATTTAATGTATCCTTAGTTAGATTACCAATCTTTCCAATAAAATTTGTATAATAATCGATAGGGTTTTGATTATTCAAAAAAGTATTATCAGAAGATATTTTGGATATTAAAGAAGCAATTTCAGAATTACCAGTTTCACCAACTTGTGTAGAAAGAGGTATATCACTAGGATTAATAATCAACCCTGGATTAATCTTAATATTAGATGCATTAATAGTAAGACCATTACCCACAAAAAAATCACGTTGGGGGTTACTACCAGCTACATCATTCAACCCATAACCAATTTTAGTAAATGAATTAACCTTATTAGCTAAACTAACAGCAAAATCATTAATTCCCTTAGCAATAGAGAATCCAGTAGAAGAATCTAAATCATCTAAACTTACGTTATATAATTTTAAATTAGAGTAAAGCTCGCCAGATTGAGGAGATAATTCTATATTAGAACTATTGGTGCCATCACTCTTCATTAGCACTAAAGTCCTCTCACCAGTACTCTGATTTACTTGCTCATCGATTTTAACTGATGAAAAAACATTAGAGGTCAATAAATTTATCCCATTCACAAATACATTAATCGAGCCATCATCGTTCGACCCAATTTTGATATCCATCAATTTCGATAAATCCTCTAATCTATTTGCTCTTTCATCAATCAAACTTTGTGATTCACTTGTAGAATTATTCCTACTCTTTAAGATTTGCGTGTTGAGCGAAGCTATGTCTGACAATAGAGAATTAATATTATCGGTAGAAGAAATAGCTTTCTTCTTGACTTCATCTCTCAAATCAGAAATTGAATTAGCAGTATAATTTAATCTATCAGTTAGGGTAGAGGCTATACTTAATAAATTTTGGCGAAGAGCAGTGCTTTCTGGTTTTACTGACAACTCCTCAAATTTATTAAAAAAGTTAGTTACAATTTCGTTAATCCCAGTATCACCGGGCTCTGCAAGCAGAGTTTCGACCCTACTCAAATAAGTAGAATCATTATCATAATTGCTCACATTTGATAATGTATTACGAATTTCTTTATCATAATACTCTTCTCTGAAATTCTGAATTTTTTGAACAATTACACCAGTTCCAAGATAATTATTACTTTGCTTAGTTTGATCAGTCTCTGCCAAAATAGTAGTTCGCCTAGAATATCCCGGAGTATTTACATTAGCAATATTATTACCAGTTATATCTAAACCAAATTTTTGAGCTATTAATGCTCTTTTCCCTATTTCAAGCGAAGAAAATCCCATTAATTTAGCGAACCACTATTAATCATAATAAAATCAGTAAACTCATCAATTTTTGAAATCAAATCACTAGTATCATGTATCCTTAATTTTAATAACAATTGCAAATAATCTCTTGTCTCGAGCAATTTACCAGTAATTAATACAAAACTTCTTATTCTATCTAAACGATTTTTATTTTTGAACGCAGCATCTACAGATCCCGACAAATTATTAATATTAGTCATTAGTCTGCTTTTGATTTGATATAGCTCATTAATATTGATTTCCTGAGCTAATTCAAGAATTTCATTTTCAATATCAAATGCGTTATCAAAAGCATTATTTTGAAATGAATTATTGACTGTCATATTGATTCCCATAAAATATTATACTTTAATATTACATACATTTTGCGTGCCATTTGTCATAAAATCGATCATTTCTCTAATATTTAGCTTTGCTCTATTAATTAATAGCCTATTAGTATTGTTCAATGTAAGCAATTGATTTAGAAGACTCTCAAAATTTTTCTGCAGTTTTTGAAGCTCTTTAATTTCATCTTTACTTATGAATTTCTTGAGTTCACTCAATTTTATATTTCTACTTTCAGATTTGTTTATATTTAGCCAATTGGACAAAATATTAAACCTTTCATCTTCTGCTTTGATTAGATTTTTATTGATTTCAGTTTGGTATGAATTAATTTCTTGAAGCTCTCGTATATCATTTTTAACAATTGCTATCTGTTGCCTCTTAGATAGTCTTAATAATTCATGGAGCAATTGCTCTTCAAACTTCAAGAATGTTAAGAATTTCGGAAACATAATTTACCCCCTATAATTCACTGTTTTCAAATTCATTAATATAATTTTGTACCTTTTTAACATAATTCATTGTTTCTTTAAAAGGTGGTATGCCATTGTATTTCTCTACATTTCCCGGTCCAGCATTATATGCAGCTAAAGCTAAATTAATATCACCATTAAATCTCTTTAACATTTGACTTAAATAATTAGTTCCACCCATTATATTTTGATGTGGATCGTAAGAATTAGTAACCCCTAAATCTTTAGCAGTTCCATCCATCAATTGCATAAGTCCTTTTGCACCTACATTCGATCTTGCCTCATTCTTAGCTGCTGATTCAGTGGTTATTACTGCTTTAATCAAGCTCTGAGGAACATTAAACTTCTCAGATGCACTACTAATTATATCATTATAAGGTTCTAACCTTTTATTCACCCTTTCCAAAAAATTACCACTAATTATATTATTATCAGATTTAGGTAATATGGGTCTGGATTTATTTACACCCTCAATAATATTTACTGCAGGATTGATTATTGTTTTTGGTTTAAGAGTTTCACCACCTGATAACTGTTCGTATATCTTTTGAGCTATACCAATACCTAAGCCATTATTAGCAATTTGTTCAGTTAATAAAACATTTGAATAATCCATCAAAACATCACTTCCAAATCCTCCATCACCTTCATTATTTAATTGTGCAGATTTCATTTCTTTAAACATCATATTCATAAAAATGGCTTCAAATCCACGAGCTACTTTATCTAAATCATTCCTATCTTTATCAGTTAATTTTTGATTAATTTTAATATGCTTAGCTTGATTAACGGTCTTATCATTAATAGAATTAATTGCATTGGTGTTGTTCAAATCAATATTTAAATTTTCTATTGTCATACTATTGTATAATTAATTCACCTTGCAGAGTACCCGCTTCTTTAAGAGCTTGGAAAATAGAAATTAAATCACGAGGCGCTACCCCCAAAGCATTCAAAGCATTAGCCATATCTTGAACTGTAGGTCCTTGCACCACCAATGGATTAGCTTTATTCATCTCCTCTTTAGCAGTAATTTCTGCTGTTTCAACAGGCTGAGGTGGCCTAATTGTAAAAGGTGCTGGTTGTGGAACTAATACTTGTTTTTGAATAGATATTTCCAAACCACTATGAGCTATTACAGAAGGCAATAATTGTACATTGCCACCTACTACTATAGTACCAGTCCTCTCATTTATGACAACTCTTGCTATTGGATCGCTTATTACATTCAATACTTCAATTTGAGCTATCAATCTCATAATTTGTGAATTATTTTGCCCAGCAGGCATCTGCACTTGCACAGTACCAGCATCGCTAATAGTAGCCGAATTTGCTAAACCTGCCGATCCATTAATAGCATCTGCTATCCTTGTAGCAGTTGTAAAATCTGGATCCTTTAATGATATTTTAATCTGTTGATTATCTACAATCTGAGCAGGAATATCTACTTCCATAATTAATCCATTTGGAACTCTACCAGTAGTAGCAATATTTTTACCCAGTCTCGAGCCAAGAGAATTTATATCATAACCACCCACAGCTAATGGGCCTTGAGCCATTCCTATTATATTACCATTTGATAATGATAAAGGAGTCATCAAAAGTACTCCACCTTGCAATGATGTAGCATCACCAATCGAAGACACAACTACATCTACTTTACTTCCCTTTTTAGCAAAAGTTGGTATATTCGCAGTAATAATTACAGCAGCTACATTTCTCATACGAGGGTTTCTATCAGGAATAGTCAAGCCAAATCTTTTCAGCATATTAGCTACTGACTGTACAGTATAGCTTGCTTGTTGATTATCACCAGTCTGATTCAAACCAGTTACTAATCCATAGCCAATTACTTGTGAAGCACTTACTCCTTCCACAAAAGCAATATCTTTGATCCTTGCTCCCAGAAGCCAATTAAACGAAAGTATAAATAATAATAATATGCTAATTAATATTTTCATTTAGAATAGCAACCTTAAAAACTTAGTTAATAAACCAGGCTCTTGGATTTCAGATACTGAGCCTTCGCCTTCAATAATCAGCGACAGATCTAATATACTATAAGAATAAACCGAATTATCTGGCCTTACATCTACAGGTCTTATTACGCCCTGAATTACAATTGTCTGCGTCTCGCCATTTACCTTAGTTGTTCTTTTTCCTTCTATTTTAAGATTTCCATTATCCACAATTTCAAGTACTTTGGCTGATAATTTAGCTCTAATCTTTTCGTTGCGTGCAGTTTTGCCACTACCTTGATGACCTGTGCCTGTTCCAAAAGAACCTCCATAAGCATTATTACCACCACCAGAATTAATTCCAAGATTACCAGATATATTGGTCTCTCTCGAGGAATTAGTAATAGCAGAATTATCAGCTTGGGTATCTTCGGTAATAAGTATCATAATAGCATCGCCGGCTTGAAAAGCTTTGACATCAGAAAATAGCGATCGAGAACTATTTTGGCTAAACTGTGCAAAACTATTAGCATATAATGCTAATAAAAATATTAAAGATATATTAATGATTCTTTCCATATCCTACCTCTAAACTATTAGAATTTAATGTATTAATACACTACCATCAGCTTGTACAATACCATAGAGTATTCTTTTGTTTGATGCCTCGATAGATATCCTAATAGGTTGTCCTTCTGAGCCATCTTCCAAAGCTATACCTTGTGCTTTCACAGAAATAGCACCTGAATTAGAATAAATTATCACCTTATCACCACGATTTATTATCTTATCGCTCTCTATCATATTAGATTGAATTAGTGAACCTTTCTGAATATATTTAGTTGATTTCTTCCCAATAATATTTAGATTTATAATATCGTTGCTTTCATACTTATTTTTATCAATTAACTTATATTCTATATCATCAGAACTAATAATAGAATTACGATATATATTTTTAGTAGCAAATGGCATTTCTATAAAATCTATTATTCTTACAGAAATATTTAGAATCTTTAATTTAATATTGTCAGCTTTAAAAACAATTTGTAAATTGATAATACCACTAAAAATTCCATCATTATTGATAATAGAAGCAGTAACTCCTGATTGAGAATATTTGATAGGTTCTATCTTGCTAATAATTTCGTAATCCGAACTTTGTGCTATATTATCTTTAAGATATGTATTAATAGCACTGCGTATAGTCTGTTCAGAAAAAGTAGATTGAGCAAGTAATTGTAAAATATTAACAATGAATAATATCAATATATTAAAAAACAATTTCATACTATCTCTTTAAATTAACAGCAGTACCGAGAATATTATCGGCTGTAGTAACCGATTTTGAGTTTAATTCGTATGCTCGCTGAGCCGTAATCATATTTACCATTTCTTCCACAATATCTACATTAGATGCTTCTAAATGGCTTTGGATTATTTCACCCGTATTCATATTGCCGGGCTGATCCAAAATAGCTGCACCCGATGCAGGTGATTCTACAAATAGATTATTCCCAATTGATTTTAACCCAGAAGGATTTACAAATCTCGCTAAATCAATTTGCCCTAACGTTTGAAAATCTACACCACCTTCGTTCAATACACTTACTACACCATCTGCACTTACTTGTACCTCTATGGCATCGTCAGGTACATTGAACCCAGGCTCAAGCGGGAATCCTTGTGAATTGACAATATCTCCATTTTTGTTTAACTGAAATGAACCATCACGAGTATATGCATAAGTATTATCAGGTTTTCTTACTACGAAAAAGCCTTCGCCATTAATAGCCAAATCTAATTGATTATTAGTAGTTTGCATATCACCTTGGCTAAATATCTTCTTAGTTGCACTAAGTTCTGTTCCTGATCCAATTTGTACTTCATTTAATGGCTCTACGCCAGTACGAGCTACACCACCAGCTGGTCTCAATGTCTCATAAAGCAAATCTTGGAATTCAGGCCTTACCTTTTTGAAACCAGTAGTATTTATGTTAGACAAATTATTAGAAATAATTTCTACATATCTTTGCTGAGCAGTCAAGCCAGTTGCTGCTGTTCTGAGAGTTTTATCCATAATTCATCCTTGAATTTATGATTATCCTTAATTGGATAAATTAAAAATTAAATATATCTACCAATAGCAATAGACCTATCAAGAGTACCATCATTAGTTTGAATTACCTTGCTTCCTGCCTCAAACATTCTTTGTAACTCTATCATATTTACCATTTCACTTACAATATTGACATTCGATGACTCTAACCAACCTTGCTTAATATTAACATTATCAGGGTTTACATCCTGTAATTCAGATTGCCAAGTAGCTATAAACTCTTGATTTGAAATCCTCTGAAGAGTATGATAATCCTGTATATCAACGATTTTTACTTTTCCTATCGAAAAATCATTGACAAATACTTCACCCTGATCGTTAATCCTTATTCCAGTTTCCTTATTGTCATTCGTAATTTCGTGCTTTGATAAAATTTCCTTAGATACATTGATTATGCCATCAGTACCCATCAAAAATTTGCCATCCATGGCAACAATTGTTCCATCATCATTCAACTGAAAATTGCCTGCTCTTGTTAGAAAATCCTTTCCTTCACTATCCTTTAAAAGGAAGAAACCTTTACCATCAATTGAAAGGTCGAGCGGATTGTCAGTCTTTTCGAAAGCTCCATTACTGAAATCATAATAAGAGCCAATAGGTGGGTCATTTTGCTCTACATCGCCTTTGACATTGTAAAAATTAGCCCTTGCATCCTGCAAATTTCGTTCAAAAACAGACGCTCTTTTGAATCCAGTCGATGAAGCATTTGCTATATTATTAGCAACTACTTCCAACCTAGTCTGTTGGTTTTGCATTCCTAAACCTGCGATATATAACTCTTTTAACATTGCATACCTATTGTTTTATATCAAATATACAAGAGATATGCCAATAGGATAACACAATAAATAAATATGTAGTAATAATTTAAAAAACAATGACTTACGACATTATAGGTATTCTGAGATTTAGATACTAATAATTAAATGATTATATTATTAACCAAAATAATGGTTCATTGGTTAATAATGAGCTGATAATAAAAATATATTCTGTTATTGTGTATGTTAAAAAAATAGTTTTAAAATTGACTATTGGATTTAAATTAAAGTCATTACAATTAAAATTAAGCATTGTATTATTATCATTCATCAGAATTAAATATTATCATTCATAATTCCTTTTTGAAATGGTAATACCATTTAATACAAGGAAATATGAATAAATATATATATCAATGCACTAAGTTACTACTTAAATATCATAAATATAGCAATTGTAATAGATTGTAATTGAGAAATGTGTCGGAATGGGCGGATTCGAACCGCCGGCCCCCACTACCCCAAAGTGGTGCGCTAACCGGGCTGCGCTACATCCCGAAAAAACAGATTACAAATAAAACATATTTTGAGGAAATATACAACTAATATTTCATTTTTCTTTCTATCTCACGCTTATGCTCTCTTTCCTTAGTAGCTTCACGCTTATCATATTTTTTCTTAGCCTTTACAGTTGCTATCTCCAATTTAACTAAATGTCCAGAAAAATAAATTTCTAATGGTACTATAGTCATACCTTTTTCGGCAGTTGCTGTTTTTAATTTATTCAATTCATAATCGTGCACTAATAGTTTTCTATCACGTTTAGGCTTATGGTTTTCTCTATTGCCTTGTTCATATTCATTAATATGCAAATTAATTATATATAGTTCATTCCCACGTAGAATACAATACGCATCTACCATACTACATCTACCATTGCGAAGAGATTTGACCTCTGTACCACTAAGAACAATTCCAGCCTCAAATTTAGTAACAATAGTATAATCATAAAATGCTTTTCTATTAGTACTAATAGACTTAATTTCTCGCTCTCTATGCTCAGGAAGTTCTGTTTTCATAATTTTTAGTATCGTCTAGATTAATAAATAAAAGTGTCATCAGAATAACGAAATAACTACATATTGTATTAACTATTGTATTAAAAATCAATTCAGAGAATAATGTTCTTGAGAATAATGTGTATGGAATGCTAACTGCCATCGAAGTAATAGCAGACAATATATATATGATGATTAAATATATAAATACTTTTGCCCACCTACCATTTACTACTCTATAGCTATAGCCGAAAGACATCCAAAGATTAATATTTCTAGTAATAAATGCAAAAACAGAAAATGAGAAAAATAATAATACACCAATTACCGGAATAAAACTAACCAAGAATATAGTAATATATCTTAAAGAGCAAAACATCCAGAAAAACAATAATACAAAAAATAAGATAATCGTGCCCAAATTGACTAATAAATCACTTCTAAATCGTTTAAAAGAATAAGTAAAAATGCTCCTTATACTAAAATCCAAATTGTTTAATCTATTGATAGTAAACGAAATGATAGGAATATTAGATAATGATGTCAAAAAGAAAATAGATGTCAAGTAAAATGATAAATAGCCAGAATCTTTGCCCGTATACGAATAAATACCTTTAATATCTACATCAGGCAGCCATATAATTATTAAATTAATTATAAAATAAGAAAATAAAGCTATAGAAATAATATTCAAAAAATTATACCGATAAATATTCCATGCTATACCTATCAAGTCATAGAGATCATATTCTATAGTTTCTTTTAATTTACTAGTAATCATAAAAAAAATTACTTTTTCTATTTAACTATATACAAAATAATAAAATTAATGTAAATAGAATGATAAATAGAAAAAGTAATTGTAAAGTAAATTATGCTTTACTTAGAAAAGTTTGTTTGAAAGTCATCCAGCCAACAGTACCAAAACCAACCAAAAACATTAATTGGAAAGGTATTGCTGCTATCTCTAAATATCTAATAGAAATAATAATACCAAAAACAAAATACAAAGTAAGTAAAAGCTCAAAGAATAATACAAAGCTAAATTTAGGTTTACTAGTACGCTTTATCTCTACCCTCTGCTTACCAACAATTCCTGTCTTAGGTGTTCTCGAAAATTCAGTCTTTATGCCTATCAAAGCTTCAAAAACAGCCTTAGTATTATTAATAGCAAATCCCATAGAACCAGCTAAAAACACAGGGAAAAGCAATAGTCTTCTACGCCAATCCAAATGTATTGCCTTCTGAGCATAAGTATAAAATAGAAATGTTGAGATAGAAGCCAACACAAACAATGACATTAATGAATAATATGTATCAAGACCAGTCATAGTATTTTTGATGACAACTATCGGAACATTTAGAATAGCCACCAATACTATCATAGGAAATACAATATTGCTCGACAAATGAATAAAGCTCTCAAACTTTAATTTAGGAGGCAAATTTGATTTAAAGACTTTTGGCAGCATTTTGATACCAGTCTCCATAGCTCCCTTAGTCCAACGGAATTGCTGTGTTTTAAGAGCATTAATATCGGCTGGCAATTCGGCAGGAGAAGTTACATCATTCAAAAATCTAAATTTCCAACCTTTCAATTGAGCTCTGTAGCTCAAATCCAAGTCTTCGGTCAGAGTATCTGTTTCCCAATTTCCAGCATCATAGATACAAGATTTACGCCATACTCCAGCTGTTCCATTAAAATTGATAAAGAAGCCAGCTTTATTTCTTACTTGTTGTTCCAATACAAAATGTCCATCGAGAGCAAGTGCCTGTGCCTTAGTAAGAAATGAATATTCCTCATTTAGATGCTCCCAACGAGTCTGCACCATT
>JBDHXE010000017.1:0-22741 GCA_039810525.1 Chlorobiota bacterium
AATCGGATTCACCTTGCAAAACAAGTATAGGCTTAGTAATTGAAGTAGCTTCTTTTTTAGCATTTAATGATCTGAAATCTAACCAATAATGTGCTGGTAATTGGAATGGTAGCGAATCGGCTGGAGTATTGGCATTCAAATTACTCGATAGAGCATTTACTAACTTCTGCTTTAATTCATTGAAATCTTGTTGTTCGGTATCGTCATATACACTATCCAAATTATAGAGGTAAGTAGTCTGCTCTATAAGAGCTTGGTCTATAGTTTTAGTCATACCAGCTAATGAAATAAAGCCTCTGATACCATCATCTTTTTTATTAATTCTAGGTAGTAGAGAGCCTCCCATACTATGGCCTAAAACAAATATTTTATTAGTGTCAATATTGATTTTGAAGCCATTATGTTTTAAATATTCTACTGCATAAACAGCATCATCAACAGTTTCGGTATTAAGATCTACTGAATCCATATTTAATGAAGCACCGTATTCTTTAGTTCTCTTTTCGTATCTAAAAACAGCAATACCATTGCTTGCCATTCCAGCAGCTATATCTTTGAATGGTTTGTTGGGGCCTACTGATTCGTCTCTATCTTGAGGCCCGCTACCATGTACTAAAATTACAACAGGCACATCTTTACTATTCTTAGGTATTGATATGGTAGCGCCTAATTCATAGTTAGGATCACCAAATTTAATATTAGCTTCAGTAAATTTGCTTGTATCAGAATAAGACGGATATTGATAATTATAAGATTCTGGTCTCATTGATAAGAAGAATCCTGTAATTTTATCGAATAGATTGACTGCAATTTGTGCATTCAGCCCACCATTTTTATAATTGATAGGATATACAAGCAATGTAGATGTATTCATTTTGCTTATTTGAGGCTCATCGATGCTTGAAATTTCTCCATATTGAGCCTTAATTTTTGCCCAAACATCTTTTAATTGCTGCAATGTAAATTGTACAGTAATTGTAGAATCAAAATATTTGTAAGCTGTATCAAAATGCTCTCCTTGGAGTTCTTTTAAGAAATCGGAAGCAATTTGCTTAGGCCTTTCTTGCGCATTGGTGCGATAAGTCAGAATTAAGATGAATAGAACTATAATACCAAATTTAGTTTTCATTGACATATACCCTTATTCAATTCAAAAATTAAACATCTAAGTTTTTTACATAATGTGCATTGCGTTCTATAAATTCTCTTCTTGGCTCTACTTTGTCGCCCATAAGAGTTTGGAACACCATTGATGCTTGTGCAGCTTCGCCAAGGGTAACTTGCAGTAATGTTCTTGATTCGGGATTCATAGTAGTCTCCCATAGTTGCTCAGGATTCATCTCGCCTAATCCCTTGAATCTCGAAATAATAATACCATCTTTTTTGGCTTCCATAATCACTTCGCTCTCCATTTCCTCTTCTGCTAATTCACTTTCATCAATTTCAGGTTCTTCTTCTACAGCGACTTTATTTTTGGGCAATTCTTTACGAATACGATCTAATACTTCGTCTCTTTCGCTGTCATTAAAAGCATAATATTCTAATTTACCTCTCTTAATTTTGTAGAGTGGTGGTTGCGCTATATACAGCTTACCGCTATGAATAATATCTTTCATATAATTAAAGTATAAGGTAAGTAATAAAGTTCTGATATGAGAGCCGTCTACATCGGCATCAGCCATTAGTATTACTTTGCCATATCTCAATTTTTCAACATCAAAATCCTCACCAAATCCAGCACCTAAGGCTGTAATAATGGTACGAACTTCATCATTTTCTAATATTTTATTTATTCTGGCTTTTTGTACATTGAGTATTTTTCCTTTCAATGGTAGTATAGCTTGGAATCTTCTATCTCTACCTTGTTTAGCTGACCCTCCTGCTGAATCGCCTTCTACTAAGAAAATTTCTGTATCTTGCGGTGAATTTAGTGAGCAATCTGCTAATTTGCCCGGCAAGGTAGACGACTCTAATGCATTTTTTCTTCTTACTAATTCTCTTGATTTTTTGGCAGCCAAACGAGCTTCTGCAGCTAATACTGCTTTATCAATAATTTTACGTGCGTCGTTGGGATTTGCATCTAAGAATTGATTTAGTTTGTCGTTTACAATTTGACGAACAATACCTTCTACTTCGCCATTGCCAAGTTTAGTTTTTGTCTGACCTTCAAACTGCGGTTCGGGTACTTTTACAGAAATAATTGCAGTTAGCCCTTCTCTAAAATCATCCCCTGATAATTGTACTTTGAGATTTTTTTTCTGATTAGCTACATATGAATTTAACGTTCTGGTAAGAGCAGACCTGAATCCAGAAACATGTGTACCACCTTCAATTGTGTTTATATTATTTACGTAGGATAGTACATTTTCGTTGTAGGCATTGTTGTATTGAAAGCATATCTCAACTTGTGTTTCTAATTCATTAGTAATATCGCTACCAGATATATATATAGGATTGGTCAAACTGACATTATGACTATCTATATATTTAACGAAATCGACTAATCCACCTTCGTAGTGATATTTTTCGTTGATATTATCTCTTTCGTCTATGAATGTAACAATAATACCAGAATTGAGAAAAGCTAATTCTTTGAGCCTTTCTGATGTTCTATCATATTTGAAAATAGTAGATTTGAATATAGTATTATCTGGCAAGAAGTATATAGTAGTACCTGTTTCGTTGGTCTCCCCTATTACTTCCACACTTGTAATTGGCTCACCTTTTGAGTATTTCTGCTGAAATATTTTCCCATCTCTTTTGACAGTAACAATCATAATTTCAGAAAGTGCATTTACACAGGATACGCCTACTCCGTGCAGACCACCTGATACTTTGTAAGTATTTTTGTCAAATTTGCCGCCTGCATGAAGAGTGCACATTACTACTTCTAAAGTAGATATTTTCTTTTCTGGATGTGGTCCAGTTGGAATACCTCTACCATCATCTTCTACTGAACAAGCTCCATCATTATGGAAAATAACTTTGATATTTTTACAATATCCAGCTAAGGCTTCATCTATCGAGTTATCAACAACTTCTTGAATTAGATGATGCAAGCCACGCTCACCAACATCACCAATATACATAGCAGGGCGTTTTCTAACTGCTTCTAAACCTTCTAATACTCTAATACTACCTTCGCTGTAGTCATTACCATTATGTGGGATTTCTATTTCTTCTGACATTACTTTAGCTAACAATTTAATTTATAAATCTTACAAAGATACGAAAAATTAGCGTAATTTTAATTCATTTACAATTTTGTGGTTCATCTTTTGGTTAATTATATCAATTATTTTTTCTTTTCGTAATTTTAATTCTTCTCTCCATGCAGATGAATATACTTTAATAGTTAGTACTTGGTTCTTTAATTTAAGAGGTTCACAGTATTTAGCGCAATTATCTCCTAAAATACTTCTCCATTGCTTAGTTAATTCAGCTAGATAGAGAGTTTCTTCTAAGCCATTGTTTTTAAAAAGGTTTTCTATATATACATTCATTAGTTGAGGGTCTTTGGATAGCATAATTAGTCCTTATTCACAGATCCATTAGCTATATGGTAGAATGAATTTTGATTTGTGGATTGATTAAATGGCTCAAATCTTTCTCTATTGGTAATAGTAATCAAAGTTTGGCAATTGAGTTCATTTATTATTTTATTAATGTTGTATGATCTATCTATATCCAATTCTGAGAATATATCATCGAGCATAAATATAGGACTTTCATTTTTAATATTTTTTAATAGTTCGTATTCGGCAAATTTAAGGCTTAATAGCAGTGTTTTGTGTTGTCCTTGCGAAGCACTTTCACGCGCTGGTTTTCCTGATATTTTTATTTCAATATCATCTTTCTGAGGCCCGAATAATGTTGTTCCTCTTATTATTTCTTTATCTTTAAGGTATTCAAATCTATTTTGGTATCTATCAATTATATCGTTTTTTTCGAGAACATTTTGAAATAAGTCATCATCAAAAGAATTAGGCCTATAGCTAATTGCAACGCTTTCATCGTTATTAGCAATTCTTTGATAATATTGATTGAAATATGGGGCAAATTTGTATATAAATTTACTCCTTCTACTTATTATTTCAGCAGAGCAATTAATGAACATTTCTGAGATTGTTTCGAAAAGGTGATAGTCAATTTTTTTATTTTTTTGATATTCTATCAGTATAGTATTTCTTTGTTTAAGAAGTTTTTTTAGTTTAATTGCTTCTTCTATGTATATTCTGCTTGATTGTGATAATACTCCATCAAGAAATTGCCTTCTATCTTGTGGTGCACCAAAAGTAATAATTTTAAAATCGGGTGATAGTATTACTACTGGTATCTCGCCTACTATATTTTTGGGTAGTAGATTATCTCCTAAGTTAGAATTTATTATTTTTCTTCCTTTTCCATTATATTTAATAGCTATTCTGTATGGCACATCTAATTCATTGGTACATATTGCACTGAGGGAATAATATTGCTGCCCATTTTGAATTAATGAATTATCTAATGTTGGTAAAAAGCTTTTAGAAATTGATAGTATAGATAATGCTTCTAAAATAGTTGTTTTGCCAGAACCATTTTTTCCATAGAAAATATTAATACCTTTTTCTAATTGAATGTTTGTATTATTGTGGTTTCTCAAATTATTAATATTTAGTTCATTTACTATCATTGATCTGTAGCTTTTACTTCTAATTTAACTAATTCTATTTTTCTTTTAGTACTTTTTAAAATAGTAAATGTATAGTATTGGTCATCAATTATTTGGTTATTGTGTGGTATAGCACCTGTTAAATACAATATGTATCCCCCAAGCGATTCGTAGTCATTACTATCTTGTAGAGGGTATGGCAATAATTTATTCAAATCGTCAATATTTACAATTGGATTAATTTTATATTCTGTGTCTGATATTTTTTCGCACAACTTTTGTTCTTCATCGTACTCATCATTTATTTCGCCTACTATTTCTTCAAGAATATCTTCCATAGTAATAATACCACTTGTTCCATTAAAAATATCTTTGGCTATTACAAGGTGTACCTTTTGACTTTTCATTACTTTTAGTAAATTGTCTATAGTTTCATCTTCATTTACTAATACAGGTTTCCTAATTATTTCTTTGATATTTATGTTAGGATCTTTAATATAATTTTTAAGGAAATCTTTTACATTTAAAATCCCAACAACATTATCAATTGAGTCTTGATAGACTGGGTATCTAGAATACCCTTCTTCAGAAATTAAGTTAATTATTTCTGATAATTGCTCATCAATATCTATAGAAATAATTTTATTCCGTGGAGTCATAATTTTTTTGACAATTGTTTCTGAAAAATCAAGAGCATTTTCTA
This sequence comes from Chlorobiota bacterium, assembly GCA_039810525.1. Taxonomy (GTDB): domain Bacteria; phylum Bacteroidota; class Ignavibacteria; order Kapaibacteriales; family UBA2268; genus JBDHXE01. The sequence continues at coordinate 5,355 of JBDHXE010000017.1, forward strand.
TAATATCTAATTCGGCTTTGTCTAATTCACCTAATTTTGAGCTTTCTTCTATTAAATACTTGATTTCGTCTTGTATATTTTGTTCATTTTCATCTGAATATTTTTCTAATCCAAAGAAGTTGTTGAATATCTGATACGATATACTCGATACAAATATTAAGGGATAGAATACATAGTAACATATAATTATTATGGGTGATACTAACAATGATATACGAATTATATTATTTCGCGCAATTATATTAGGTAAAATATTACCAAATATCGATATTATAATGATAAATAATAATTCGTATAGTATAATGGTTTGGGGATTAGCGTTAATAAAATTAGTTAATAAAGTATCTGTATTTGAGGGTTGGTAAGCTATTAGTAATATTAATTGATATTGTAGTACTATTAATGATAGTAATTTTCCTATCATAAATGTATAATCATAATTTTTGTAATTATTAGATATTTTGAAGCTTATTTTGTAAAAAACATTTTTAGTAATTGAATTCTCATATTCGGAATAGCTATTGAAGCGAGAGAGAGAATATTCTGCCATCACAAATAATGAGTATATTATTAAAGTAAATATAAATATAATAGCTGTCATAATAAATTTGCAGATTTTAAAACAAATTTTCTTTCTAAATGGAAGCTAAAGTATTGTATCCAAAAATCACAGAAATGACTGATATTTTTTTTATCGATTACCATATCATTTAGAGATTCATTATTAATTAAATTATAAAAGTAATCAATTTCGCTATTAGTAAACTTATAATTATTCCTTTGGCTAGTATTATTGTACACAAGGCATCCATTTTCCAAAGAGATAGCAATATCTTGTCTATTGCGATCATAACTATTTAAAGATAATCCAAATCCCATAAATTTGGATAATCCTAACATAAATTTATTATATAAATTAAACGGTTCGGTATCGCAATCGGATAATTGCATTATTATTTCTATTGTGAATTGATATAGACTTTGATTAATATTACGCTTCTCTTGAGTATTGTTTAGAGATTCTGCAATCATCAGCCCTATAAGTAGAGTATCGCTCTTTTTGGTCAATTTAGTATTACTTTTTATAATATCACCATTAGATACAATCAGTATATCTGCATTAGGTCTATTATAGAATGTAAATTCCGAAATAGTCAGCAATTCTAAAGATGCACCAAATTTACTCTTTGAATTTCTTGCTCCCTTTGCTATAAAAGCTAATTTTCCAAAATCTTTTGTGTATACTGTAACGATCTTGCTAGAATCGCTATATTTAATTGATTTCAAAACAATTCCTAGGCTTTTCTCTATCATACTCAAATAAAATTTTAAATTATTTTAAAAAATTGATAAAAAAGATTTGTTAAAATACGGAAAATGGCTTACTTTTGTAAATGTTAATTTTCCCGAATAGCTCAGTTGGTTAGAGCATCTGACTGTTAATCAGAGGGTCGGGGGTTCAAGTCCCTCTTCGGGAGCTTAATAATTAAAAGGGGTTTCAGTTGAAACCCTTTTTTTTATGCGGATTTACAAAGAATACTCATTTTTTTCTAAATCTTTCTAAAAGACCCTAAAAGTATTTATGTTATAGATACATAATTGTTGCAGTAATTATTTATAATTACTTTTTATACTTCATAAATACTTTGACTTGATATTTAAACTACTTAAATTAATAAACATTAATTTGGCTCAAGTATCTCTTCTTAAATTTGTCAGCAATTATTTTAATTGTGTTGCTTGCTAATTTGGAATTTTGTTTATTTGTAAAATTTCTTTTTGTGATTTATAAAAAATAATGGAAGAGAAAATACACAAACCATATAGTAAATATAGAGTAGAAAATAATGGAAGTAATTTTAATTTAAATTTTAATACTCTAAAGCCATATCTTGCTATTTTTGCTATTTATGTTCTAATATTATTCATAATTATTCTGATTTTTGATAAAATTTTAATGCCTAACCTCGTTTTTGATAAAAAAATAGTTAGTGTACCTAATTTAGTAGGCATGAATTTGAATGATGCTATTAAAAAATTACAGAGTATAGGGTTGGAATACAAGATAGGCGGCCAATTATTTAGCGAAAAATTCCCCGAAAATACTATACTATCTCAAACACCTCAAGAATCTCTAAGCGTAAAGCAAGGCAGGACTATTTATCTATCTGTAAGCAAAGGTAATCAAAAGGTAGAAGTACCTTATTTAGTAGGTATGACTACAAGAACAGCAAAAATTGAATTAATGAAACAAGGATTACAATTTGGGAATGTAGCTTATGATTATAGCGATCTTATGGGAAAAGATACTATAATTTATCAAAATCTGCAAGTAGGCTCAATGGTACCTTATGGTACTGAGATTGATATGGTGGTAAGCCAAGGTAGTAATAATAATTACACTATCCCTAATCTCATTGGATTAAAAATAGATGAAGCAGAAAAAATACTTAATGAAAATGGCTTTGTGATGGGCACTATTACTTATTCGGATAATGGCACATATACCATTGGTACTATTTTCGAACAATTGCCTTATCCGGGCTCAGTATCTCCACCCGGATCGCATATCGATGTTAAAGTTTCTAAGTGATTTTACTTACTATAGTTATTTTTTATTTATTAATTTTGCAATTATTTATATTGTAAATTTACTATGATTTCAACAAATTGTTATATTGCTACCGAAGATAAAAATTTTCTTGCTACTATTACTAAGATCTTGGAAAAGATCATTCCCAATGTAAGGATAATATATTTTGACCATGGAGTAGATATTAACAATGCTTTGTCAAAAGAACTTTATCCTTCGTTAGTAATTTGTGATTTTAATTTAGATGGTTTGAATGGATTGCAAATTTTAAAAAAACTAAAGAATGAATATAAAATTAATGACAGTTATTTCATTTTAGTAGTTCCACCAGACGACAAAGAAACTCAAATTAAGGCAATTCAGAGTGGAGTTGATAATTTTATTTATTTACCATTTACGTACGAGCAATTAATTTTAAAATTAAAGAGCGCTTCTAATTTTCTTGACAAAATTAATCAAATTAGTAATTTACAAAATGAAATAGTTCAATTAGCCGATTATCAAAATTTGAAATTGGACTTGATAGCTAATTTACTCAAGAAATTTTATGAATATAGAATTAATCCAAACCCTACAATAAGAGAAAACGTACTTAAAATATCAGAGTTTATCGCCAAAAACTTAATTAATGACGAAAGAGAACTGCATACTATCATTAGTGCAGCTGATATATCTTTTTTACCTCAATTATTATTACCAGATAAGTATTATGGTATGCCTGTATATTCTGATGGCAGGGTAAGGTTCGAAATTTTTGAAAAGATTCCAAGATATTTGAATGATATATTTTCTGAGGTACCAAGTATATCGAAAGCAATTAATATAATTACACACATTAATGAGAACTATGATGGTAGTGGTTTCCCAGATAAACTGAAAGGTCCAGAGATCCCACTTGGCTCAAGAATACTAAGAGTAGTTTTAGATTTCGAATATTTGCTGACTAAGAATAACGGTAAAGTATCAAAAAGTTTTGAAACATTGTGGAATTCTATGAATAAAATTTACGATTTTAGAATTATTGCATTCCTCGATCAATATTTTGCAGTGCAAAATAGTAAATTTAGTAATAATGCGCTGCCATTAGAATTAAAGGTTAGTCCATTTGAGCTTCAAGAAAACTTGATTATTTCAAGGGATATTATTGTTTTATCTGGCCATAAGTTAGTAGTAGCAGGTACAATTCTTAATCCAGATATAATAGAAATTATTACTAATGCCTACAATACAGAGAGTATTTTGGGAAATATATTTGTATTTAATATGAATAATCCTAAAAATATAAAGAAATAGTTAAGATAGTTTTATTTGTTAGATAGTTACCTCTTTTGGTATAATTATGTTGACAGTAGTTCCTTTATTTATTTCGCTATTGATTGATATTTGCCCATTTAACAAATTAATATAGTTTCTTACTATCGTTAATCCAAGACCTTTGCCAGAGCTCGTAGAATTGCTAGCTTTGTAAAACATATCGAATATATTCTCTAATTCGTTAGAAGGGATCCCGATACCATTATCTTTTATATTAATTTCAACTGATTTTAGTCTAGAATATAGGTTGATTACAATTTTGGGGTCATCGTGTTTTGTAAATTCTATTGCATTATTTAATACTTTACCTAAAATAGAACGTAAAGCAATAGCATCTGTCGAAATTACAAGAGAGCTAGTATCTGAAATAAAATCAATATTACCACCGATTATAGTCCCTTCTTTGGTTTGATTAATAATAGATGATATGTAACTATTTAGCTCTACTTGTGTAATATTTGGATTATACTTAAGTTCGTCTGTATTTTCAATTTCGAATATTTCATCGAGTAGATTCTTCATACTTTCTACAGATGATTTAATAATATTTATGTTTTTGACAATATCTTGTTGGTTATTTTTATCTGTCATTACTTCTATGATATGCGAAGCACTCATTATAGCTGTCAAAGGAGTTCGATACTCATGCGATGCCATAGCTATAAATTTCGATTTTAAATTGCTTAGCTCTCTTGCTTTGGATAGAGAAAATATCAGTTCATCTTGTAATTTATACAATTCCTCTTGAGTACGTTTCCTCTCTTCGTTTTCGTATTTCAATTCTTCAAGGGTTACATTTAATTGCTGAGTCCGCTCTTTTACTCTCGTCTCTAACACAGTGTTAAGTAAATTAATTTCATTGATATATTTCTTTTTATCGGAGATATCCCTCATTATAGCTATTGCATAAACTTCGTTGTTATATTCAAATTTTCTTAAATTTACTTCTACATAAAAATCAATATTAGTAATTTTTGTATGTACCCATTCAAATGTCAAATCACCATCAGCAAACAGTTTATTTAATTGATATTTTGCTTTAGTTTTGGATAAATTACCATCTGGTTGGTATTCTGGCGATAGCTCCCAAGGAAATTTATTGAGAATATCTTCTTGTGTACCTTCGAACATATCAGCTAATTGCTGATTCACTTGCACAAATCTATTATCTTTTAATATCATAATACCATCTAATACATTCTCGAAAATACTTTGGAACCATAATTCTGATTTTTGTAGTGCCTTTTGTGTTTCTATTTCTTGTGTAATATCTCGTATCGAACCATATATTTTTTCAGTAGCATTTGCCTCTTCATTTTTTTGCCCAGTACTTAATATCCATTTATATTGTTTAGAAGAAGTCTTGATCCTAAATTTAATATCGAAAGTCCCATCATTTTGAATTTTGTTACTAAATAATTCTTTTACTATATCTAAATCTTCTTGGTAAATTTTATTAAGATAAACCGAAGCTTCTACATTATTATCAGTTTGGTGTATTCCTAATATATTTAAAGCTTTAGTGGAAAGCCAGAACATCCTTGTCTCAATATCATAATCCCAAAGGCCTACTTCTCCATTATTTTGTGCTACATCTAACCGATGATTTAATAATAATAGTTCTTTTCTGAAATGAGACGATTCTTTGATATTATCTTCTAAAGATCTGATTAATCTATTCTTTTCTTTTAGTTCATTTTCTAATTGATTTTTAATCTTTTTCTCATCAACCAATGCTGCGGCTAATCTATGAATAAACACAGCAATAGCTACTGCTATAATAGAGCTAAGCATTATTGTATCAATTAGCGAACTAGACCAATTATAAGTATTATAATATTCAAAACCTTTTTGCCAAATTACAATATTATTATTAAATAGTATAATAGTCAGTACACCATAAGCTATAATAAATAAGATTGTACTATAAAACCATCTAATTCCAAATATGATTAGTGCTATTATTGGTAAAGCTGTGAGCCATAATAGTCCAGTGGATAGCATACCATTCAGCAATGAGAAATATATACCAAAAATAGCAAATACTGCAATACCCAAAATCTTTTTGATATTAACTTGGAAAATATCAAAATAAAATGCAAATAGAACACCAAAATATACTATAGATATTATTATGATATTCAAATATTGAAGATTTTGAAAATATTCGATTATAGAAAACAAATAGGAAACTCCACCAAGGAAAAGCCCAATTTTGAACAGAATATTGATAAGGCTATTCCTCAAATCAGCGATCTCTTCAATATGATCTGACTTGGCAATAAGTTTAAAAAAGTTTATAAATTGGTTAATTACTTTGAATTTCATATATAAATATATCAATTAATATTTAAGTCTAAAAATACGTATAAATATAATTATTTCAAAGAAGAATTATATAATTCTTTATAATTACAATAATTAAATTATATTGATTATATTTGAATAATAAATTTATTATAATGCCTTATGGAAATCTTAACTCAAATACCTTTATGGTCTATAATTCCTTTTGCTTTAATGCTTTTATCTATAGCTTTATTACCATTAATAGCAAACCACTTTTGGGAAAGAAACACTAACAAATTAATTATTTCAATTATTTTATCTATTCCAACAATTATTTTTTTATTAATGAACAATCTTACTAATGAGTTAGTTCATTCCGTAGTATTCGATTATATTCCTTTTCTTATCTTATTGGGCTCTTTGTTTATAATTACTGGTGGTATCTTAATCAAAGGAGATATAGAAGCTACTCCTAAGAACAATACAATTTTTCTAGCAATTGGTGCCATATTGGCTTCGTTTATGGGTACTACTGGTGCTGCTATGCTTTTAATAAGACCACTTCTTGCTACAAATTCTGAGAGGAAACTAAAGGTACACTCTATATTGTTTTTCATTGCAATAGTAGCAAATTGTGGTGGATTATTAACTCCATTAGGAGATCCTCCATTATTTATGATGTATCTGCGAGGTGTTGAATTCTCTTGGTTTTTTACAATGTGGAAGGAATGGCTATTTACTAATGGTATTTTACTTATCATTTTTTATTTTGTAGATAATTATTATTACCAGAAAGAACCGCCAGAATCAATTAAATTAGATAAAACTAATATTGAAAAGATAAACATAAGTGGTAAATTTAATTTGATATTACTATTAGGTGTAGTATTATCAGTAGCTCTTATTAATAGCAATAATATAAATATTTTTAAAGATTTACCTTATCTATCATTTATAAGAGAATTGATTTTAATAATATTATCTATAATTTCTTTATATTTTACTTCTCATAATTTAAGAAAAGAAAATAATTTTAATTGGGAACCAATTGAAGAGATTGCCTATATATTTTTGGGTATATTTATCACAATGGTACCTGCACTAGAGTATCTAAAAATCAATGCTCTACATCTTGGGATTAATACTCCGCATCAATTCTATTACTTTACTGGTTTATTAAGTTCTCTCTTAGATAATACTCCTACTGCTGTTACATTTTATAATTTAGAACTAGGATTAATAACATCAGATCCAAGCTTAGTAGCAAATGTAAGCCATTTGATAGGTGGTATTACTGAGCTTACTATGACTGCTATTTGTATTGGAGCAGTATTTTTTGGTTCGATGACTTATATTGGCAATGGCCCTAACTTTATGGTAAAAGCAATTGCTGAGAGCCAAGGCATCAAAATGCCCGATTTCTTTGCATATATATACAAATTTTCTATACTTGTATTATTGCCAATTTTTATTATTGTGCAATTTTTGTTTGTTTAGGTATTATTTTTATTTAAAAAGGCTTTTGATTTTTTTTACATTAATTTTAGGAGTTTTTATGAAATATGTGGTTCTATTAGCAATCGTAGTATTTTCGTTTAACGAAATGTATTCTCAATTTAATATACCCGGGATTATTAAAAAAAAGATTGAAGAAAAGGTAGAAAAGAAGACTGAGGAAGGTGTAGAAAAGCTTTTTGAAGAAAATAATAACGAGGAAGAAGATAATCCAGATAGTAATAAGAATGTAGATGAAGGTAGCAAAAAAAATAGTAATGACACCCCTAAATCTATTACTCCTACATTAAAATCATACTCTAAATTTGATTTTATACCCGGTGAAAATATTATTTTTTTTGAGGATTTTAGCAGTGATCCAATTGGAGATTTTCCAGCAAGGTGGAATACTAATGGTTCTGGCGAGGTTGTTACATTAGAGAAATATCCCGGGAAATGGTTAAAGCTTACTAATGATGCGATGTATTCGCCTGAGATTACCTACCCTTTCCCTACTAATTATACTTTAGAGTATGATGTAATTTTTTTTGTAGATGATCTCGGCGATAATAATGAAAGCGATCCTAGTTTTGGATGGTTCAAAGTTGAGATGGCTTCTATGCTTCATCCAGAAAAAGCAATAACAGATGAGATGTATTCAAGAGACAATCCTTTCAAAAATTCTTTCGAATTTGAGTATTCTTTTGGGAACTCTTCTAGATTCGTTTTAAACAATGAAATTGATGGTAATTTTGCTGGCATCAATAGCGATCTTAATTTAAAATTCCTAAAAGGCTATTATGCTAAGCCAATTCATATATCTATTGCAGTTAATAATCAAAGATTTAGAGTATGGGTAAATGAAAACAAAGCATTTGATTTGCCTAAATTTTTCCATAAGGATAAATTAGCTAATATTATTAGATTTACTACTTACGCACTATGGGACAATTTCAAATCTGAAGTCTTGTTAAGTAATATTAGATTTGCCAAATCTAAGCAAGACAATCGCTCTAAATTGATTACTGAAGGCAAAATAGTAACCAACGCTATCAAATTTGATACTGGTTCTGATAAAATCAAACCTGAATCTTATTCTACTATTAAATCTATTGCCGATGTCTTAAAGAGCAATCCAGATGTCAAGATTAAAATCATTGGTCATACTGATTCTGATGGTAATGCCGATAAAAATTTAACATTATCAAAACTAAGAGCAGAATCTGTGAAGAAAACACTTATAGATGAATTCCAAATAGATAGTGCAAGGATAGAAACAGACGGTAAAGGTGCTACAATGCCTATAGGTGATAATACAAAAGCTGAAGGAAAAGCTCAGAATAGAAGGGTAGAGTTTATTAAATTATAAATAATTAAAGCCTAAGAATTATTAAATCCCACTTAGTATTGTATTAAGTGGGATTTTTATTATTTTAGTAATTAATTTATTCAGTTGGTGAATTCTTAATAGGTGTGATATTTAATTTTTCTTTTACTTCGGCTTCTAATTTTTCAAATACTTCTTTATTTTCTTGTAATATTTTGCGAAGTCCATCACGGCCTTGTACTCTATCGCTGTACAAAGTGTACCAAGATCCACTTTTATTAATAATGCCAAATTCGGTAGCTATATCTATCAGGTCTCCAATTTTAGAAATACCTTCGTTATACATTATATCAAATTCTACTTCTTTGAATGGTGGCGCAACTTTGTTTTTTACTATTTTGCAACGTACTCTATTACCGACTATATCTTGTCCTTCTTTTATTACTTCTTTTCTTCTAATATCTATTCTTACAGAAGCATAAAATTTGAGTGCATTACCACCTGTTGTGGTTTCGGGGTTACCGTATATTACTCCAATTTTGGAACGTAATTGGTTGGTAAACATTACTGTAGTTTTAGATTTGCCTATTGCAGCATTCAATTTTCTCATAGCTTGCGACATAAGTCTTGCCTGCGAACCCATTTGTGCATCACCCATATCTCCTTCTATTTCGACTCTTGGGGTAAGTGCGGCTACTGAGTCCACTATCACTACATCAATAGCACCACTTCTTACTAAGGTCTCTACTATTTCTAAGGCTTGCTCTCCAAATTCAGGTTGTGATAATAAAAGATGATTCAAATCTACTCCTAATCTTTTAGCATAGTTTACATCGAGAGCATGCTCGGTATCAACAAAAGCAGCTAAACCACCATTTTTTTGAGCTTCGGCAATTATTTGAAGGCAAATTGTAGTTTTACCAGATGATTCTGGGCCAAAAATTTCGATAATTCTACCTCGCGGTACTCCACCTATCCCTATTGCGGCATCTAAGGAATAGCAACCAGTAGATATGGCATCTACATTTACCTTTCTCTCATCAGAGAGCCACATCACTGATCCTTTACCGTGATTTTTTTCAATTTGATCTATTGCAATTTGAACTGCTTTTAATTTTTCATCAACTATTTTATTTGTTTGGGTTGGGTTATCTTTTGCCATAATTATTCAATTATTGTTCTGAAATTAAATACTAATTTAAACAAATTAATTCATTATTTTTAAATAATTATTTTTTGAAGATTTCCATATTTATTGCAATGAAAATTAACACATTAGTTATCGGCTCTGGTGGTAGAGAACACGCATTAGCTCACAAAATATCACAATCCGAGTCTTGTGGAAAATTATTCGTAAGCCCCGGCAATCCGGGCACATCGACTATAGCTACTAATATTCAAATTGATTTTACAAGCTTCTCTGATATTACTGACTTCTGCAAGAGAAATGACATAGATCTGGTAGTAGTAGGACCTGAGCAGTATTTAGCAGATGGTATTGCAGATAAATTAAGATTAGCAAATATCAATGTTTTTGGCCCATCTATGGAGGCAGCAAAATTGGAGGTATCCAAAGATTATGCCAAAAGAATTATGGCTCAAGCTAATGTACCCACTGCCAATTATAGATTATTCGAATCAAGTGAGCATCAATTAGCAATAGAGTATATTAAAGATCAATTATATCCAATAGTAATCAAGGCTGATGGCTTAGCCGCAGGCAAGGGTGTAGTAATTGCTGAATCAATATCAGAAGCAGAGGCCACTATTGATGAATTTTTCTCTGGTAAATTCGGTGATTCAAGCAAAAAGATATTGATAGAAGAATTTATGCAGGGTGATGAAGCTTCGATTTTCGCTATTTCCGATGGCAAAGATTACGTAATATTGCCTGCTTCGCAAGACCACAAAAAAATTGACGATGGTGAAAAAGGCAAAAACACTGGTGGTATGGGTTCTTATTCCCCTACACCATTAGTAAATAAAGATTTATTAGAAGTAATAGACCAAAAAGTGATTGCACCAATGATTAGCCAAATGAGCAAAAATGGTACTCCTTTTATTGGTTGTCTTTATGCTGGATTGATGATTACTCCCAATAGGGAGCCTAAGGTAGTAGAGTTTAATGTAAGATTTGGCGATCCGGAAACTCAAGCAGTAATGAATGTAATAGATGGAGATTTCCTAAGTTTACTATACTCGGCATCAATTGGAAAAATTAATAAAAATTTGATTAAGATTATTGATAATCAATTTGCTGTTTGCTTAGTTTTAGCATCCAAAGGATATCCTGATTCTTTTCAAAAAGGTTTTGAAATAACAGGTATCGATAAAGCTATTGAATTTGCGAATATATATCATGCTGGCACAGTAGTAAATGAAGGTAAATTACTAACTAATGGTGGCAGAGTGCTCAACATAGTAGCAACTGCCAACACATTATTCGATGCTATCACTAAGGTATATAAAGCGGCTTCGTTTATCAATTTTGAGAATAAATATCATAGAAATGATATTGCTGTAAAAGGTATTCAATATTTGGAATGGTAGGCTATTATTTATTATATGATGGTGACTGCGGTATTTGTAGCAAAAGTGCAGAGATAATCAGTAAATATAATACTGAGAAGGTATTTAATATTCTACCTTATCAATTTTTTGATTTTACTATCTACCCTATTCTAAGCAACGAGATTGCCCAACAAACTGTAATATTAATTGATAAAAATCTTAATAGACATTTTACTCAATCTGCGGCAGTATTTCAAATTTTATGCAATCTTAATGGCGTTTTGAAAATAATTGGCAAATTATTCAATAACAAATTATTTATCTTGTTATGCAATCCATTATATAAATTAATTGCCCAAAATCGTGCTAAAATATCGCTCTTCTTTGGCTTGAATGCTTGCAAAGTACGATATTAATAATTAAGCAGTATGACTTAATTATTTGAATATTTCATTAAGTCTCTTTTTTATTAAATAAGGATCAAAATTGCTCTTTGTTGATTTAGTATCATTAGTTTGTTGCATACTAAGGCTTATATAATTCTCATCAGGTATTAATCTAATAAATAGCTTACTCGCCTTATTTTTATATTTATAATAAGAAGTTTCAATCAATCCAATTTTGTAATTATATTTAATATTCAGTGAGCCTAATATCTTAGTAATTTCACTTTTTAATAATTCGTCATCAATTGATTTATTTATTTTAGTCTTATCATTAATCTTCTTAGTATTTAGATATATTTCTCCAAGATCGATAATATTAATCTGTGCGAGTAATGCTGTATTTATAATAATAATTGCAAATACATTTCTAATCAATCTAAGCATAATAATATAGCTTATTTATTCAAAAGATGAACCACCCGGTATATCTTCCTCTTGCTCATCTACTCTCTGGTATTCATCAAATATTATATTAGTATTGGTAAGACATCTTACAATATTCAATACATCTTCAAATTTTACTTTATTACCTTTCAAATTCAATAGCCTTAGATTAGTAAGATTGCATATTTCAGCTGGAATGTCTTTTAACTTGTTATCAGATAGATTTAGTTCACGTAAATCTTTCAATCCATCAAAATTTGAAGGTAGTTTGCTAATTCTATTATTTGATAAATCTAAGTAATGCAGTTTTGATAAATTATTAATTAATTCGGAAACGTTTTTTATTCTATTATGAGATAGGTCTAAATACTCTAATTTTGTAAATCTACTTATAGCATCTGGAAAGTTAGTGAATTTATTATTCCTAAGTATTAACGATTGAATATCATCAGGAATACCTGCGGGCAATTCTTTGAGTTTGGATTGAGAAAAATTCAATGATAGCTTATTAGATTGCTGCTGACTCAATGTAGTTTTATTTTCTATCGACCTACTTAATCCATTCAATACACCAATTAGCGCATATTGGCTACCGTCCTCTTGTTTGATAATTTCTTTGAATTTCATTACTGCATTATCAAAGTTTTTTTGTGCTTCTTTGGTCATACCCATATCTCTATATAGATATCCTAAATATTCATAGCCAGTAGCAGCCCAATATTTACCATCAAAAGTTTTACTTTTTTCTATTACCGATAAACCATCATTTATATATCTGGCGGCAAAATCATAGTTTTTTGCCTCTCTGTATGTATTACCTAATTTAATATTTCTAATAGCTAATTTAAAAGAATCATCTTTTGAAATTAGTTGCCCAATTATTGAAAATATTAAAATAATAATCATTCTCTTCATAAATTCTCCTACTTATCGAGATCGCTAACTAACAAATTATATCTAATTCCCAATGAAATTGCCATATGTGTCTTACCAATATCTAAAACTTCCAAATCTCTTCTACCTGTATAAAATCTTAAATTTTTAGAAAAATTATGATATATTGATAGATCTACAAATAATTCAAATGGGAATCTGCAACTTGGTACACCCGCATAGTATTCCAAATTTAAATTAATACCGTCCCAATTAACTGAATTGTTTGGTATATTGACTATATCACCTTTCATCCAGAAATAACCCAATTCTAAGTTGATCCCATGTTTAAAATTTGGAGTAATTGATATAGGAATTTTGCCGCCACCACCTACTGAGTGAGCATTAGTATTCCATACTTGTCTATATTCAGAATTAGTTTCGTATTGTGTATAGAATTTAGGAGATAGATATTCGTACCAAACATTAAAATCTTTCCAGAAACCACTTATTCTTCCTAAGTTTACAGTACCTTTTATAGAAAGCCAAGGATCATTTTTTACATAATTGCCACCATTAGAAAAGAATATGTTGCCTTTGCCAGCTAATGAAATTAATGTATAAGTATTAGCACAATTATTTTCATAGGAATCTCTTATCAATTCTACATTTTTAGTATAAGTTTCATCGAGCGCTTTTAGTCGTTGCAAAGATTTATCAAGAAATTTGTTCAATTCCACACCTTTCTGAATAGTAAGGTTGGCTACGCTATCGCGTATAGCTAACTCTAACGTATTAATTTTGTTTAATAGCTCTTCTCTATCAGAAATAGGAGCTGCAATTACTTCATCTTCTAATGATTTGGCAATTTTATAATATTTTGTAATAACTTTGTAATCCAAATCCTCCAATTCTTCAAAAGTAGGCTGTATGGATTTGATTTTAGTATCAATTCCCATTAACTGCAATTGAGTTTCAAGCATAAGTGCCATTTTGTAGTACTCCATCACTTTCATAGCAAATAAACCTTCCGAATCTTCATATAATTCGAGAGTCTGCTTAGATTCGGGTACGCTTACTTTCACAATTGGTTTTGCTGCAAATAATTGGCTACCTATTAAGAATAATGACAATACAATTAACATTGATTTCATATTTACCTCTAATATAAACTTTATACAATTAGCAATTGATATGCCAATATATTAAATTTTCAAATTATAAGCAATTAGCTTACTTTTGTATTTTTACATAATATTATATTATTAGATGAATAAAACTTTAATAACTTCTGCTTTACCTTATGCAAATGGGTACATTCATCTTGGCCATGCAGCTGGAGCTTATTTACCCGCAGATATATATGCAAGATTTTTGAGATTAAATCATAGAGAAGTTTTGTATGTGTGCGGCTCTGATGAGCATGGTGTGGCAATTACTATTTCGGCTGAAAAAGAAAAGACTACTCCCAAGAATATAGTTGATAAATATCACAAAGCAAATAGCGAAGCATTTGAAAAATTTGGTATGAGCTTCGATATCTATTCGCGCACTTCTATCCCAGAGCATCATCTTACAGCACGTGAATTTTTTGAAGATTTTTTAAGTAAGGGCTATTTGGTAGAGAGAGAAGAAGAGCAATTTTATGATAGCTCTGCTAATATGTTCCTTCCTGATAGGTATGTAGAGGGTATATGCCCTAATTGTGCCTACGATAGAGCAAGGGGCGATCAATGTGATAGATGTGGAGCATATTATAATCAAACAGAGCTAAAAAATGCTAAATCTATAATCAGCGGTCAGACTCCCGAAGTAAGAAAGACTTCGCATTGGTATTTCAAGTTTAATGAATTTCAATCATTTCTGGTAGATTATATTGAGGATCATAAAATTACTTGGAAGGATAATGTACTAGCTCAGGTAAATTCGTGGCTTAAAGCTGGTATGCAAGAGCGTGCTATCACTCGTGATTTGGACTGGGGTGTCAAAATTGAAGGTTTAAAAGGTGTAGATGACCAAAAAGCAATTGGTAAAAGATTGTATGTATGGTTTGATGCTGTATTAGGTTATATAACTGCTACAAAAATTTGGGCACAAGAGCATAATCAGGATTGGAGGAAGTGGTGGCAATCTAATGACACCAATTATATAGCATTTATCGGAAAAGATAATATAGTATTTCATACATTGATTTTCCCAACATTTCTAAAAGCCAAAGACGAAAATTATATTTTGCCTGCTAATGTACCTGCTAATGAATTTTTGAACTTAGAAGGAGAGAAATTCTCTAAGTCAAGAAATTGGTCAATTGATCTGAAAGATTTTATTGATGACTTCAAAGATGATTCCTATATTGATGTATTAAGATATACTCTATCTATGAATTTTCCTGAGACTAAAGATTCGGATTTTACTTGGAAGGATTTTCAAGCTAGAAATAATAATGAATTAGCTGCAATTTTTGGTAACTATATTAATAGGTCAATTCAATTTATTTACAAAAATTTTGAAGGTAAAGTTCCAACATTATCAGATAAGTATTCATCGATGATCAAGGATTGGAATAATTTTAATGCTAATTATCAAGATAATAATTTTAAAGATGAGTTTATCAATAAGTATTCTATTAATGATTATAATCTTTTGATGGACTTGAACAAAAATATTGATTTAGCTAACGATTTTATTGATAAATTTAGATTTAGAGATTTCTTATTAAATATTATGAATGTAGCTCGTGCTGCAAACAAGTATTTTAATGATGAAGAGCCTTGGAAAAAAATTAAGACCGATAAAGAGTATGCAGCAAAGACTCTTTTTGTATGTTCTCAATTAATTAGAAGTTTAGCTATTCTCTTTGCTCCTGTAATTCCATATACTTCCAAGAAAATATTTAATCTATTATCTTTGGAACCAATTACTGGCTTCAGTTCTGATCAAATAAATACTAATATTTGGGAATCATCTCGTATTCCATTATTAGAAGAAGGTAGATCGATTAACCAGCCCGAAATATTATTTAAGCAAATAGAAGATGAAATAATTACTACTCAAATTAATAAACTTGGTATGAAGGGAGATAATCAATCTAATGAAGATGAGTTGATAGATATAAGCGATTTTCAAAAAGTAAAATTGAGAACAGCAAGAATTATATCTGCCGAAAAATTAAAGAAATCTAAAAAATTATTAAAATTACAATTAGATTTAGGTGATAGTAAACGCCAAATTATTGCTGGTGTGGCTGAGCATTACCAACCTGAATATTTGATAGGCAAATTAATTATCGTAGTAGCAAATCTGAAACCTGCCAAATTGATGGGTGAAGAGTCTAACGGTATGATGCTTGCAGCTTCTAAGGATAATAAATTATTTTTCGTAAGCCCAGAGCAAGATCTTGGGCCCGGTGCAGAAGTAAGATAGTCTATTATAAAATAGACTGTCTTATAAGTCATCAGCAATGATTTAATTTTAATTCTCCTGAGGTCCTACACTTCTTCCCAGTCGTCCTACACTTTTGTAAGTGTAGGACGACTAGAGAATGAGACAGCCTCATATAGAAATTAATACAAGATTTATTATCTATTTTTGGACGGAGCAAGCTCCGCCCCTACAATAATAAGTCATTCTACATCTTCACAAACTTCTCTACCTTATCTCCAATCTTTACAAAATAGACACCGGGTGAAAGTTCAGAAACATCAATTCTTACTCCCTCTCCTTTGGAGAGGGCTGGGGTGAGTTTGTAAGAGTCAGCCGCTGTGAGGTTATAAGGTATAGTTTGTACTTTTATTCCCATCACATCATAGATTTCAATGAACGGAACATTATTTAATGCCAAAAATTCTCCCTGCAAAGTGATAAAATCAGTAGCTGGGTTAGGATATATCAAACTACCTGATGCTATAAAGTAATCTTCATCTTCCTTTATACCTGTTGGTTTTAGTGATGAGCGTGTTATCCTATCTCGGAAGTCTGCTATCAGAGCTGTATGCTCTCCCAATATGCAAGGATACAATGTGGCAGGTGCGTCTTCTCTCAAAACCCCACTTGAATCAAGTTGCCAACTATCTCCACCATCGTGAGTCCAATAAACTACTCCAAACTGGCTGGTGGCTATTGCTGTTTTTCTGTCTAAAATATCTATCTCTTGTAT
>JBDHXE010000018.1:0-22180 GCA_039810525.1 Chlorobiota bacterium
TTCTCATAGAAGGCTCAGGGGGGTATATATATGTATTCCTAACCATATATTCTTTCAAAATATCATTTTGAATAGTGCCGCTTAGTTGCTCCAGATTTACTCCTTGCTCTAAAGCGCTTACTATATAAAATGCTAAAATTGGTAGCACAGCTCCATTCATAGTCATAGAAACTGAAATTTTGTCCAATGGTATTCCATCAAACAAAATCTTCATATCCAACACAGAATCAATCGCTACTCCAGCTTTTCCTACATCGCCAACTACTCTTTCATGGTCTGAGTCATAACCTCTGTGAGTAGCCAAATCAAAAGCAACCGATAATCCTTGCTGTCCAGCAGCTACATTTCTCTTATAAAACGCATTAGATTCTTCAGCAGTAGAAAATCCTGCATATTGCCGTATAGTCCAAGGTCGCGTAATATACATAGCTGGATAAGGCCCTCGTAAATATGGTGCCAATCCAGCAGTATACCCAATATGCTCAATATTTTTGGTGCTTTCAGAGTCGTACAATGCTTTTATTGGAATACTTTCCATAGATTGAATTGAAAAGCTATCATAAAATTTAGATGTTTCATCTTTAAATTTTGATTTCCAAATATCAAAATTAGAATTTGTCTTTTTAATTTCAAATGGAATATTGCTAAAATTTGGTTTGTTCATATTCAAAACTCTTATTAGATTAAATATCTACGATTTAATTATACCTGTTATTATCTGTAAATTGCGTAATTCTTCTAAAATATTAGATTTTAAATGTATAAATGAATCTATGCCAGCTTTTCTATATATTTCTATCATATCCTTAGGATAACCAGCTAATATTAAATAATAATCCTTATTTAGATTTTTCAATGCAGTAGCTAATTCGGGTACTATTTCTTGATATATTTCATCAGTAGAGCATATCACAAAAACATTATTTGTAAATAAATCTTTTTTAGAAATAATATCTTGTACATTATAGTTATTATCCAGAATTTTATTCTGGAAGCCACCTACTTGCAAAAAATCATTTGCAAAATCCATCCTTGCTTTATACTCATTTGTTTTACCTATACATAAAAATGTTAACTGATAAAACATTCCATTAATATCCCTATAATTTTCAGAATTCATTCTTAATTCTTCAAAAGGCTCAGCAGTCCTGCGTGTCAATAGAGGCTTAATATTAATTTCATCTAAATCCATTGGCAAAGAATTAAATACTTCAGATAGAGTAGCTCCCAATAAATGCGCTTCTATCAAACTATCAATTATATTAATATTGTTATGATTAAAACTGTTTTCTACCTTATCTAATATATTATCTATTCTATTTATGTCTCTGTTTTCTAATCTTTTTTCAAAATTGTTAATATTAGATTCAATATCTTCGAGAGAATAAAGTGCTTCATTCTCTAATAATTTATCTTTTAGATTAGGGTATTTGTTAGTTCCCAAGATAGTCTCTTTTCTAATAGATACATCTTTAATTCTTTGATAATAAATACTTTCTATATCTGCTTGCAATTCATTAGATTTAAGAAATTCCAAAATACCACCTTTCGATTCTATATCTGTAAATTTATCCCAAGTAGATTTAGCTAATTCATAAGTCAAAGATTCTATATAATAAGAACCACCAATAGGATCAATTGTGTCAGTAAGATGAGATTCGTATTTTAATACATTTTGAATATTTCTTGCTACCCTTCTCGAAAATTCATTAGGTAAACAATGTAATTCATCAAAATTCCTTACAGTATGAGCCTTAGTACCACCCATAATTGCCGCAAAAGTCTCAGAAGTAGCTCTAAGTATATTAATATAAGGATCGTAAAAAGTTGTATCACGTAGCGAAGTTTCAGTTTTAATGTTAAAAACTATACCATCTATATTTACATTATATTCTTCTAAAATTTTAGTAAAAAGCAGTCTCCACACTCTTAATTTTGTAATTTCTAAAAAGAAATTAGATCCTATAGAAAAATTAATTGAAAATTTGTTTATTATACTGCTAAGTTCAATACCTCTATCCAATAAATTATTAATTATAAATACACTAATAGACATAGCATAAGATAACTCCTGTATAATATTACCACCAGCATTATGTACTGGGGTAGTATCAATATATATTGCTTGCATTTTAATAGAATTTGTATCGAGCCATTTAATAATCAATGATAGCTGATCAAAAAGATTACTAAAGTTAAATTTTAAAGAACCTTCATAAACCAAATCAGAAAATAAATCAAAATTAATAGAGCCTCTTAATTTTGTCAAATCATAACCTATATTTTTCAAATATGCCATTAGACAAGTGAATGCAGGTAAAGTGCCAATTCCTGCAAAAATATTGATAGGATACTTTAGAACATCTATACCATCTAATGCTTTTTCATAATCAAAAATATCATTTACTATCAAATCATAATTAGATAAGTCGCTTACTTCGAAATCTTCATAAAATACACAAGCTTTGTCTAAAAAAAATTTAATAGAATTTTGTCCATTAGTAATATCATTTTTAATTGCTTGATTGAAAATATGAGGTAGGGCATAGGGTATATTCTGGGCAATTTCCCAATCACTCAATATATATCCAGATATATTAGAATGGCGTATAGCAGGTTCTAATCCGGGATATAAATTATCAATATAAAGTAATTGCTCTAAATCCTCCTTATTATATATTGGCTTTAATGATACACCTTCGTAAGTAGTTGTGAATAATTTGTTAAAATCAGACCCTTTTAATGACTTTTCAATTGCTAATTTCCAATCTTCATAGCTATGCTTTGCAAATTCATCAAAAAGAGGACTACTGCTTTTGTTCATTATAATAACCTTTTAATATTTCTTATCAATTTCTACATTAATACAAAAGTATTAATAATTTAAACAATTATTTACTGAATGATAATTAACATAATCTTAAACCATAATATAAATGATCATATACATTACCATCAATTTCTACAAATTCTGGTAAAACTGCCCATTTTTTGAAATTAAATTTTTCTAACAACCTGATGCTACCTTTATTTTCGCTTATCAAAATTGCAAATATATTCTTATAATTTAATTTAATCGCAAACTCTATTATATTGCTCAATAATTTACTTCCTATGCCCATTCTTTGAAATTGATTATGAATATAATAACTTACCTCAACATTTCCAACCAACGCACCTCTACCTTTTCTATATGGACTTAAAGAAGCCCAACCAACTACATCATTATCAATGACAGCTACTAGAATAGGATAGCTATCAGATGAATGATTATTATACCATTCAATTCGTGAAAGCATACTAATATACTCTAAATCTGCAGTAGAAATACGGTTATCCACAGCTTGATTATATATATTATTAATAGAATTTAAATCACTATATTCTGCTATTCTTATTACCATTATATACAATATAACTAATATCTTTTACAAAAATTATACTTTTTTGTAAATCTAAAATACCAAAAATGAAATAAAATAGATAAGTTTCAATTGAACAATTACAAAAATACTCAATTAATTCAACGAAGAGCGTGCAGTAATCTAATGCAAAACAAAAAGTACAAAAAAAAACCGATATTATATCGGTTTTTTTTCTTTCTGTGGGCGAGGAGGGAGTCGAACCCCCGACCCCCTGCTTGTAAGGCAGGTGCTCTAGACCAACTGAGCTACTCGCCCCTCAATAGAGAATACAAAAGTAATGTTTTTTATGATAACTACCAAAACATTTTTTTTAAAAAATCAAATTTTTTCAACTCTTCTAATTTCGGGTATATCTTTTAGAATAAATCGCTCAACACCACCTCGCAAAGTCATCATTGAAATTGGGCATATTTCACAATTACCAAGGAATCTGACTACCAAAGTAGAAGTCTTCGGTTCGAATCTAACAAACTCTATATCTCCATTATCTTCTTGCAAATAAGGACGTATTTTGGCTAACACTGCTTCTACTCTATTTTGCAAATCATCATACATAAATCATAAATACAATAACTAATAATATTAAAATAGCGGAGCGACAACACTCCGCCTATTAATTTATAAGGCAATATTAGGGATAGTAACTGCAGAATTTTTGAAGTTTTGTTTTCTAATCTCTGATACTAAATTACCAACACTTTCCTTAATAGCTTTATTAGGAGCAGATTCAGTTCGATTTAATACCACAGGATGCCCCGAATCATTAGCTTCGCGCATATCCAGATCCAAAGGAACTTCACCTAATAGGTTTACATTAAATTCATCAGCTATTCTCTTACCTCCACCTTCACCAAAAATATAATACTTCTTGTCAGGTAATTCTGGTGGTGTGAAATAGCTCATATTTTCTATTATACCCAATACATCAACCTTAGTCTTTTGAAACATAGCTATACTCCTTCTCACATCAGCCAAAGCAATATCTTGAGGAGTAGTTACTATTACAGCACCAGTTAATGGTATTTTTTGAACTAATGTTAATTGTATATCACCAGTACCAGGAGGTAGGTCAAAAATAATAAAATCTAATTCGCCCCATTCCACCTGTTCGAACAACATAGAGAAATAACTAGCAAGCATTGGTCCTCTTAATATTGCTGCTTGTTCTCTATCCATCATAAATCCCATAGAAGCTACCTTGATACCAAATTGTTCAATAGGAATAGCTCTAGCCTTACCATCATCTCCTTGAACTGCCATTAATTTTTTACCTTCCAATCCAAACATTGTGGGTTGACTTGGTCCATAAACATCTGCATCTAAAATTCCCACAGTAGCACCTTGCAGCATCAATCCAGCAGCTATATTGGCGGCAATAGACGATTTACCAACACCACCTTTGCCCGAGGCAACAGCTATAATATTTTTGACACCCTTCAATGTACGTCTATTAGTCAAGTTCATTTCGGAAGGGCTAATAAAAATTTCATGCTTGTGGTTTGGAGCTAATTCTTCAAGTACTTTTTTAACTTGTCTTTTAATATCGGAATATATCCAATGAATTGGCTGAATTAACTCAATATAGATTTGAACAGCATTATTTGTTACATTTATTTCCTTAATACTGTTGATTTCAGAAAGTGATTTACCTAGATCTTTATCAATAATTTTACCTACACCTTCTTTAACTTTGTTTTGCAAATCTTCCATTATTCTTTTGAGAAATTAATAAAAATATATATAATAGACAAAATTAGTAAATCTTAATTTTAATTTATGAAAAAAAATAATTATTTTTAACGCTAGATTTAATAAATGAACTCAAAAACTAAAAATATAATAACTTGGACTATTACAATACTCATTATTGTAATATCATTGTTTTTTGCAGTTAAAGATATTAATTATAATGACTTATATAATATATTGCTTACAGCAGACTATAAATGGGTTTTCTTCTCTATACCTATAATTTTGCTATCACATTATATTAGAGCAGTAAGATGGAAAACAATTGTCAAGCCATTTCTGCCACACTCTAATACTATCAACTTATTCTCTGCCGTAATGGTTGGATATTTCTTTAATTCGATTTTTCCACGTTTAGGTGAATTAGTTAGACCCTATGTCTTTGCTAAAAGAGAAAGAACTAGTGTATCTTCTGTATTTGCTACAATAGTCTTCGAGAGGGTGCTTGATGTAATTACTTTAGGTATATTATTTGCTGTAGCATTTTTTGTGGCACGCGACAAAGTTATTAATATGTTGCCGGGAATAGATGCCAGCAAAGTAGCTATCTTCTCAGCTTTAGTAATATTATTAATCATACTAAGTTTCTACCCGCCATTTATAATAGGTATTCTGAAATTAGTAGTTAAGCCTATATCAGAAAAGATTTACAATAGAATAATAGATATATTCAACAAATTTAGGCAAGGATTTGCAATATTAAAAAGCCCAGGTCTATATTTTAGACTGATATTAGAATCGTTCTCAATATGGTTCTTATACTCATTACCACTTTATTTAATGTTTTTCTGCTTTGATTTCTCTAAAAGTATTCATGTAAGCCTTGGAGATTCGTTATTCTTACTTATAGTATCGGGGATTGGTGTTACAATAGCACCCACTCCAAGCGGTATAGGAGTAATGCATACACTATTGACTTATGCTATGATGGGGCTATACGGTATTGATAAAGAAACAGCATTAGCATATGCCACAATCAACCATGCTACTTCACTTTTTGTACAAATATTTTTTGGTAGCTTTTTTGTTTTTAGAGAACGAATTAGTAAATTACCCGGAAAAGAATTTTTTATAGGTGAAGTTAAATAAATTGCGAATAATTAAAAATTATTTAAGTTGTTAATTTTTATTTACTTACTTTTGTAAATACTTTTTAAACATTTATTGTAATATAATTAATGACATTTCTCGAAACAGGTCTTGAGCCTGAATTATTAAAAGCTATATCTGAAATTGGCTTTCAAAATCCAACTCCTATACAAGAACAAGTTATTCCTTATCTTCTTAACAATAAAAGAGATCTTATTGCTCTTGCTCAAACAGGTACAGGAAAAACTGCCGCTTATGGGCTACCAATACTAAATAATATTGAAATAGATAATAATCATACATACTCTCTAATTCTATGCCCAACTCGCGAGCTTTGCGTGCAGATATCTGACGACCTCATTGAGTTTGCTAAATATTTAGACCATATTAGAATAATCCCTGTTTACGGTGGTGCTGGTATCGAATCTCAAATAAAAGCTATCCGCAAAGGAGCTAACATAATAGTAGCTACTCCGGGTAGACTGATTGATTTGATTGAAAGAAATGTAGTTAATTTATCTCATCTCGAAATATTAGTGTTGGACGAAGCTGACGAAATGCTAAATATGGGCTTTTCTGAAAGCTTGAATAAAATAATGGAGAATGTACCAGAAGAAAGAACTACTCTATTATTCTCTGCTACTATGGCCAACGAAGTAGCCCAAATAGCAAGCAAATATATGAAAAAGCCAAAAGAAATTGTAGTTGGTAATAAAAACTCAGGTTCAGAAAATGTAAAACATATTTGCTATGTAGTTCAAGCTAAAGATAAATATAAAACTCTCAAAAGAGTAGTGGATTATTACCCAAATATATATGGTATTATTTTTTGTAGAACAAGAGCTGAGACACAAGATGTTGCTGATAAATTGATAGCGGACGGATATAATTCAGAACCACTTCATGGTGATTTATCACAACAGCAAAGAGACTTAGTTATGTCGAAATTCCGTAACAAAACAATACAATTGTTGGTAGCTACCGATATTGCCGCGCGCGGCATAGATGTAGATAATCTTACACATATTATTAATTATAATCTACCAGATGAATCTGAGCAATATAACCATAGAAGCGGTAGGACTGGAAGAGCTGGTAAAAAAGGTATCTCTATTGCTATTATCAATCTCCGTGAAAAAGCTAAAATTAAAGCAATTGAAAAGAAAATTGGGAAACAATTCGAAATTGGCCTAGTTCCTTCTGGTAAAGAAGTATGCGAAAAACAATTATTCAATTTGATTGAAAAAATAGAGCATATTGAAATTGAACATAATGACATTGAGCCATACTTACCATTAATTTATAAAAAGTTAGGTTGGTTAGAAAAAGAAGATCTTATTACTCGATTAGTATCAGTAGAATTTAATAGATTTTTGCAATATTATAGAAATGCAGAAGATCTTAATATTAACGAAGCATACAGCAGTATCGACCACAGATCAGAAAGAAGAACTAAGAAAGATAAATTTGAGAGAAGTGCAAGCAATGCTTCATTTACAAAACTTTATATTAATTTAGGAAAAAGTGACGATTTTCACCCCGGGTTCTTAATTGATATATTAAATAAAACTAATAGAAGAATAAAATTCCAAATAGGAAAAATTGATTTATTCAAAAAACATACGGAATTCGAAATTGAATCTAAATTTGCTTCTCAAGTGATTAAATCGCTAAATGGTAATAAAATTGATGACAAATGGATTGTAGTCAAATTATCCGATGATAATGAAAATCCAATTGAATATTCAAGCCCTAAGAAATCTACTTTTAATTCTAAAAGAAATCATAAAGACAATAGAAAAGGGAATAAAAGGAAAAGATAAATTCAAAATTTATGATTATTATTTTAGGAATTAATATATTTTAAGAAATTGTTAGTAATAGTCTGCCAATTAAATTGATTAATTACTAATTGATGTAGGT
This sequence comes from Chlorobiota bacterium, assembly GCA_039810525.1. GTDB lineage: Bacteria > Bacteroidota > Ignavibacteria > Kapaibacteriales > UBA2268 > JBDHXE01. The sequence goes on from JBDHXE010000018.1 coordinate 8,187, forward strand.
TGTCAGCCATTTCCTTTCGCTTATCTGGATTATTATACATATAATTGAGAGCTAACAATATATCTTCTGTTGAATGTGGAGCTATTGTATAACCATATTTGTTACTTTTAAGTACTTCATTAGTGCCACCTTGAGAAGTAGAAATTACTGCACATTTAGTTAATCCAGCCTCTAAGAGTACTGTTGGCAACCCTTCAGGATAATAAGATGGAATTACTACTATATTAGCTCCCACAAAAATATCTAATACAGCTTTGTTTGACAATTCACCTAATAGTTTTATTCGTGGATTGTTAGAATAATTATTCATTAATTCATTAGTCATCTCACCTTTGCCAATAATAAGTAGTTCTACATTTGCCTTGTCCTTTGAAAATATCTCAAAAGCATCTACTAAATATCTTATACCTTTACTTCTTAGCAATCTTCCAGCAAATACTACTTTAAGAATATCAATACTTACTTTATTATCTTTATCAAGACTTTGGTATTCTAATATTTTACTATTAGATATGCCATTATAAACAATTTTATTAGTTTTAATACCAAAATTTAATAGCCATTCATTGCATTTATTAGAAACACCTGCAAATTCAACACCAGACATCTTATAAATATTTGTTATAACTCTTTCATAAATTTTATAAATACCAAATAATAACTTATTATCAATTTCGACAAACCCAGAGCCATGCTCTATGATTAGTATTTTCTTATTATTTAATTTACCTATTATACACCCTAATATTGAAGTAATAAAAAATCGAGTGTTTAATATATAGTAATCAGCATCATAGTCCATAATTATCTTCACTAGCTTCCAGAAGTTAGTATTAAATTTTAAAATTGGAAATCTTTGACTAATCTTACTAAATATTGGTAATTTTAATAATTTAAATCCAGATAAATTTTCTATTAAATTAGAATTATTATGATTTGTTACTACAAGAAGTACGTCATTACCTTGTCGGGCTAATTCTTTTGAAAAATTATATACATATTTTTCAATACCTCCTATATATGGGAAAAAAAATGACGAAAAGATAATAAACTTTTGCTTATTCATTACTGAATCTCTGTGCAATAATATTTTTCACAAAAACTAATTTTAGAATTAAGCTGTAAGGGAGCAGTATAAAAAATGGTATATCATAGAATAATATCCTTATATAATGTTTCAATTGCAATTTTAACTTCTTTCTATACCTCAATTTTATTAATATTCCTTCCCATGTCTGCTGCCTTATGCAATTTTGATTTATATTATGATACTTATAATAATAAACTAAATGCTCTTTAAGATTATCAATTTTAGCACCTTGAATATACCATTTTACTACAAAATCATAATCTTCACTATATCTACGAATTGGATCATAATATCCGTACTTGGCAAATGAAGACTTTTTAGCCATAATCGTTGTTTGTGCAATAGCACCGTAATACTTAATAGCATCATCAATTATATAAGGTTTGATTCTAAATTGTTTACTTTTATCATCATTGTCAATCCAAATTGTATAAGTCCCTGTAAGATCGAGTTCAGGAGCATTTACCATCATTTGGTATTGTTTTTCCAATTTTTCTGGCAAATATTCATCATCATCATCTAAAAAACAAACGTAATCTGCTAGCGATTGAGTTACCCCGTAATTTCTAATAACCGATACTCCAGAATTTTTTTCAAGTCTAAATACTTTAATTCTACTATCAATCTCATTATATTTGAGCATCACTTTGAAAATGGCTTCATTATCTGGCTTATCCAAAATTAATATTATTTCAAAATCCTGAAATGTTTGATTTAATACAGAATTGATTGCTCTTGATAGCTGAAATTCTGTTACTTTATATACTGAAATTATTACACTTACTTTAGGTCTATTTAACATTTTTCCCACAAATGTTGATATTATAAATAAAATATATATGCTTTAATAATTGTCTTGGAAATATACACAACAATCCATCTATGAAGAATAATTTTAGATAATCAGTAATGTTATATCTTAGCTTATTAGAATATTGTAATTTTAATTTGAAAGCCGATTTTAAATGTTTATTGAGATTTGCATTTTTTCCAGACGTATCCCTATAATATTTATATAAATGCTCCTCCAGATTATAAAACCTTACTCCTTGTAAGTGCCATCTAATAAAAAGCTCGTAATCTTCAGAAGTTAATTTATTGTTATCATAATAACCATATTTATCAAAAACTGATTTTTTAATCATTATTGTTGGGTGATGTACTGGAACTTTATATTTTAAATTATTAGAACAATCAAACTTTTCATAAAAATTCCTAACGTGATTACTTTCATCAATAGCTTGAATCGAGCATCCAATAACTGCAATTTTGCTATCATTATTAATTGCTTGCATCTGCAATTTCAACTTATCTGAAAGATACTCATCATCACCATCTAAAAAAGCAATAAATTCTGTATTAATTTGCTGGATTATATTATTCTTAATATAAGCTAATCCATAATTATTATCAAAAACTACTACCTTCAAATTGTCTAATTTATTATGATATCCATCTACAATTGACTTAATATTCAATTTATCTTTTCCGTCAATAGCCACTATCGTATCAAATTTCTTATATGTTTGTAATACCAATGAATCTAATGCTCTTATTACTTGATACTGTTTTTCTTGATAAAAATTGACAATGACGGTTAAATTATTTGTCATAAATACCTAATAAGAGTTTCAAATTTTTATAAACCCAAGACAATGGAAGTAATAATTTAGTTGTATTATCGACCCACGAAGCACTATAATGATGAATTGTATAGGTATTATTAGTAATTTTTAATCTACGTGTACCTGCATCTTTAGGAGAAAAATATTCTTTTGGTAAAATAACTAAATTATCAATATTATTAATAGTACCAAATTCTAGCTTTATGCCATAGTCTATTAATACTTGGGTAATATATATTGGGTTTGGAGTCATATTATAAGAACCATCATCCAATACAAAAGGCTTATTATTATAGTAATCTAGCCATCTTTTAATCCATATATTACCTTGCTTAGCACCAGATACAGCGGTTTGTAAAGTTGATTTATTTTCAAATCCAGTAAAAGCATCATAATGCATCAAATCATCAAATGGTTTGATAACTTCTACATCAGAATCAAAATAAATACCGCCATATTCATATAGAACTTGCCACCTAAGTACATCACAAGCAAAAGCCCACTTTTTAGCTTCCAGAGCTTCACTTACAAACTTATTATAGTTAATTTTAGAATTCTTCATATTCCATTCTATAATTTTATAATCTGGTAAATAAGTTCTCCAAGAATTAATACATTTCTGGATAAGAGGAGGTTTTTCTTCATTGCTAAACCAAAAATAATGAATAAGTTTAGGTATTTTTCCCATTTAAGCGAAGTATTAAATAAGGTTAATAAATATTTATCATACTAAAATAGCAAAAATTAGTGGCTCAAAAAAAATAATTTATTACATCATTATAAACCAAAGTATAGAGAAAGGATTAAGATATGAAAAAGATTAAAATTCTTTCTGGTAGAAGACCTATGGTAATATAATATAATATAATATTCATTAATTTTATCAACAAGTATATTTTATTATAATATTCAGATTTTCATTATTGATGGGAGTAGTGATTGATAAAAAACAGCAAATAATTTAACTTGTTCTGAGAATGGTACATAAAAAAAAGCTGCCTAATAAGACAGCTTTTTACAAATTCATTAATAATAATTAAATTATTTCACTACATTCAATTTAGTAGTAATTAATTGTCCATCTACATTAATTACGATAGTATAAACACCATTTGATAACTTGTTAGTATTAATATCAAATGAGTTGAAACCGCTATCTATATTACCATTGTAAACACTCATTACCTCATTTCCGTTAATATCTACCAATGTAATATTAGCATTTACTAATTTATTTGAGTGTACTGAAAGCTTAGCAAAATTATTAGCAGGATTTGGATTAACTCCTTCGATAGAAATACTACCATAGATACCATCTAATGTAACAACTTGTTCGTCGCTATATTTGAACTCACCATTTCTATCATACATCTTCAATCTGTAAATATATGAATTATTAGCAGAAACTTTTGTGTCTATAATAGGACCATATTTAGTCAAAATATTAGAATTTCCAACACTTGCTACAGTCTCAACTGTTTCAAAATCTGTTTTACCAGATTCAGTAACAATAGATTTTTCAACAACAAATCTATCAGAATTCTGCTCAGAAGCAGTTTCCCAATTCAATTCTACTCTGTTTGCTACAGCAGTAGCATTGAACGAAAGTAAATTAACAGGAACTACATAACCTTCGTAATATGTTAAGAAATCGAATGTGCCTCTCAAGAAATCATCAATATTTCCAAAATGTCTCCATTCTACTCCAGTATAAACTACATTATAATTAACATAAGTAGTTGGGAAAGAAGCTATTCTTTCCGAAGCTGGCACGTAATAATTTAAAGTAGGAATATCACCAAAGAATTTAGCATAAGTCATACCAGAATAAGTATTTCCTGTACCAGGGTTATTGATAGTGTTAGTAGCAGGGTATGGCAAAGCATCACCAGCAAAATCAGTCTTCTTAACTAAAAATTGCTTTTCTTTACCTAATATTACACCTTTCAAATATTCACCATCATAAGTAACGCCATCACCTAATGCAGAAGTAGGGGATGCCTTAGGTTTAACAAATAGAGTATTAGTTACCCAATCAGCAAAATCAACGCTTTCATTTCTTGCTATATCTTGACTAGATACTACCAAATTCTTTTTGTAAGATACCGAACCAGAATTTAAGAAATTAGTAATATGATCTCTATCATACCTGCTCAATCTATAAGGAGCCCCATTCAGATTATCATCACCATCTACCCAGAATAGAGATCTATAGATTGGATAATTAATAGAACGTGGTTCCCATTGCTTCCTATCAAATATATCAATATCTACTCTAGGATCTTCAAGATCTAAATTAACATACCAGCCTAATCTTTTGAAAGAAGCAGTTAAAGAATCTAAGTTTAATTTACTTGCGATAGTATTTAGACTACTTGTTCCAGAAATAGGAGCAATTGGAATATCAGCAGCAGATACCATCAATCTTACAGGAGATTTTCTAATATAGAATCTTACAATTTTTTCAATTTTATTATTAGCATTATAGTCGTCTGTTGGCACTTCTACTACAAATTTGTATAGTGGTGTAACATTAGCTTCCATTGCTTTGAATTGATCTGGGATAATATAACCTTGACTTCTTAAATCACCATAAGTCTTAGGATAAAATTCATAGTTATCGCCTTGGTTAATACCATCATCAGTCAAAAAGTCTAAAGTAATATCTTCTGAGAACAACAAACCTTCAATAGGTCCAGAAATTGTAGGACCTTCTTGAACATAAGTGCCCGGAATAGAAGTCTCACGATAAATCTTCAAAGTAGCACTTACAGCTGAAGAAACTAATAATCCGTTGTTTCTAACAATAGTGTTAACACCCACAGGAGATGTAGTCATAATATAATTAGCATCATTAAATGGAGCAGGTTCAGTAGCCTTATAAGCACCAGGTTTTGGCATTACTACAACTTCCAAATCTCTCTTATTAATTCTACCTTTGAATTCTACAGCACCAATATCATATCTCTCACCAGCTTCACCTCTTAATTTACCATCGATATCAACCTTATTCAAATTAGTTTCAGAACCTCTATTGTTTAATAAAGATCCTATAGGAGTAGGGTTGCTCTTTACTCTAAATTTATAAGGTGCTGCACCAGTCATTTCATAATCATTTGCAATATTACCATAAACAGAGTTCCAATCTTGTTTAGTCCATTGTTGCCATTGATCTAATGTAGCAAATTCTCTTCTACTACCTTGTTCCACTATTTTACCAGAAGCGTCTGTTTCTATAAATCTGTAAATAGCTGCATTTGTATTATTTACCCAAAAAGCATTTCTATCAGAACTAATAGAATTAGTTTTCGGGTGTAAACCGTAGAACAATACTGCCGCAGTAGTTGGGTTAGTTGGAGTGATATCATCATCACTAATACTAATAGCATTATTTACAAAATTAATACCTTGAGTATTCATCAAAGCAGTACCTACAATAGCTCCCTTATTACTATAATTATCTTTTGATAAAAAGATTGTATTATTACTTACTATATCATTTTTAGTTACATAATTTTTATCTGCTGGCTCAAAATCCATTGCGCTCCAATTATTTGAATTCTTTCTTGAAGTAAATAATCCTAATCCAATAATATTTGGATTAGCATTACTTGGCTCGAATCCCCATACAATATTATTAACTAATCTTATATTTTCATCTTCATCTGGGAAAGTATAAACGCCTTCAGGAGTGGTAATCTTATTTAAAGATTGTTCAATTTTAATACCATATAAGTTGTTAGAACCTTTAATACCGCTAATTTCATTGCCAGATACTTGTATACCAATATTATTATATCCAAAATATCCAGTTCTCAAATCACCACCCAAAATAATACCAGCTACATCATTACCACAAATACCACTTACATCAAATATTCTATTGTTGCTTACTTCTGATGATTTTTCGTAACCTAAATAAATACCTGCTCTTGATACTAATGATATTGTATTATTTACGAATTTATTGTTTTGATTATAATAATTTAAATATGCTTGTTTATCTAAATTATTTAATGAACCAATACCTAAAGAAACGATACCATATCCAAATTGACGGATCTCGTTGCCCGATAATACTACATCATGAATTAACAAAGTATCCAAACCAAATACATTAATTCCTAAAGATGCTTCAAAAGGAGGGATATTTCTAACTACAATACCTGCAGAATAAGAACCACCAACATTATTATCTGCTTCATAATCATATCTATCAAATGGTTGATTATATATAGTTGCAGGGATCTTGCAAGTATATGATGGAGATTGAAATACACCATCTTCGATCAAACAATTTTTTACACTGATATGATGAGACCCATTACCCAAATAAAATACAGTTCTAAATGGACTAGAAGTTTTTATAGTTAAAAATAATGATTTATTGGTAGCTCCATCAAATGTTATATAACCATCATTATTAGCATAATTCTTAACCATACTAGAAGTTACGTTCAATATACCTGCATAAATATTACCAGGAGTAATAGATTGACCAAAATAAATACCTATACCAGAAGCGCTTGATAAATTGATATGTACAGCACCTCTACCTGAAATTTGTGGATTTACCGTAAAAGTAATTGGATTAGAAGCACTAGCACCAATAATCTTAGTAGAGAAATTTAGTGCAGGAGCTTTTGATAAAATATCACCCTCATTAAATTCTGTATCACTTAATAAGAATTTAACTGGGCCTACTACGCCTTGGTCATACAGAGCATTTATTGCATCTGTAATAGTTGCAAAATCACCATTATTCTTTGAAACTATATAATTACCATTAAGACCATTTTTGACTTCGATAGTTGTTTCGTAAGAATTATTTGATGGTAATTCATCATCTTGTGCAAAAATATAGAACTTAATGTGATAAGTTCCGATTTTAGCTGGGATAAATGGCTCTGGCCAAATTACACTTGACGTATTAACTATACCACTTGGTATTTCTTCTACTACTGTTGTATCTTCTTTTACTACTATACCATCTGGATCGGTAATTTTGACAGATGCCCAAGTCATAGTTATATTAGATACGCCATTATTTTTTAATCTTGCGTTTACACGAATTGGTTTATTCTTGTAAGTTGTATTCGGATTTAACATAGTGTCCAATTGAGCTTCTGTAAAATAAGCAACTTCAAATAATTTCTTAGGATCGCCCGGACGAGGGAATACATTATTTGCCATATACTTATCTTTGGTAGGATCATCGAAATTGATTTCTGTTTCTACACTATATACACCAATAGTATTTGGATAGAATTTTTTAGTAAAATACATTTCTCTCGATTCGCCAAATTGTAATGGTTCACTTGATAAATCAAATTCTTCTGAAACTTGGCTTACAACAGAATTACTTGAATTTAATATCTTATATGAACCAACAAATTTACTTACAGGGTTAGCACCTTGGTTCTTCACTAGAATCTTTACTGGAATGCCTACTCCTGAAACTGGGTAAATAGAGCCTAAGTTATAAACAGGTTCAATGATTCCTGTCAAAGCAATATCACTTGGGAAAGTAACAGTAAATATAGACGAAGCTGTATTAGTATAAGGAGTTCCATCTAAATATTCAAGAGTAGCATCTACTCTATATTCTCCACTTGGGAAATTAGAAGCTACGCTCAAATCTAAGGCTCCATCTGACAATCTACCTGCTATATTTTTAGCATGAGGCATCTTCACTCTTATAGCAGTTCCAATAGGTTGTGGATTAGGATTAACTTTTTCAGATGAAGTAATCACAGCACTATCTATAGCTGTATATATAACTTGTGATTGAGGTGTGCCTAATGGACCAGTAATTTTATATCTTATAGTGATAGGTTTTTGACCATCAGCTCGGCTTACTCTTACAAATGGATGCTGATCATCGGTATAAACATTACCAGATGCCAACAAAGTACTATTATCTGGATAAATGCCAGAAATTTTAGGAGTAGATGTCAAAGTAAAAGATCTACCCGAATAAAAGTATTTACTGTTATCTTTAGTCAAAAATGGAGTAATATTCTTGTTACTAGTAGAATAGTATAGAGTAGCAGGAGATAAAGGATTGTTCGGTTTAATATTAATATATCTTGCTTCCGATCCAGATAAATTACCAGCAAAGAATAAATAGCCATCTACACCTGCACCACCAAGCCCTTGGTATCTATTGTAAATAATTTTGACTTCATTAGTTGTTTCGAAAAACTTAACCTGAACATCAAATACATTACCTGATAAATCAGTTACCACTCGTGCACCTAATTGTTGTACAGTCAATACTCTAAATGGTGCTGTACCACTTACTTGATAAGAAAATGATCCAGTAGTAAATAAATTCCTATTATACCATGATATTATCATTGGGTTCTGAGGAAAACTTGGCATAGAACTGCCATCAGGATTGTAAGCTCTATTCAATGAGATAAAGCCATTCCCATAAGCATTGATATAAGAAATACTTGTGTTATCATACAAGAAAGTAAAAGGCATAAGTATTTGCCCCCAAGGGTCGTCAGGGTCACTACTTATTAGAATAGGGTTATCTAATGGTTTCCAAATCTCGATATCTTCTCTGATAGTCGAACTTGTTATCAACTGAGAATATACACTGCTACTTAGAATTATAAACAGTGCTATCACAGCAAAAAGTAACTTGTTTGTTTTCACACAAACCTCCATTTAACTTTAAAAATTAACTAATTATTTTCATTTTCAAAATGTCGAAATATAAACTACAACAGATCTGCTTTTCTTTCAAAAAGCAAACCAAATAATTTGTTTTATATTTCTTGTATTTTCAATTATACAAAATTAATAAAAATTGTTCACAAATTTATATAATTTGCCTAAAATATCAATGTGAATATAAGAAATTTTCACTATAATTTAATACTAATTTATTTATTTTCTTCAATAATTTACTAAAAATATTATTTTTTTTACTTATTTTTGACCCATTGTGTTATATTTTTATCATTGAGAAAAAAAACTCACATATATAATGAAAAATAGAAATGAATTTATTGACCCACTAATTAAAAATTCTGATGATTTTGATTCTTCCCTAAGGCCTATTTCTTTTGATGAGTTTACTGGGCAAAAGAAGATTGTTGATAATTTAAAGATATATATACAAGCCGCGTTACAAAGAAACGAACAACTAGACCATGTGCTACTTACAGGACCACCGGGGTTAGGTAAGACTACCCTCAGCTTGATTATTGCCAAAGAAATGGGAGCTAATATCAAATTAACTTCTGGACCAGTATTAGAAAAACCGGGTGATTTAGCGGGGTTGCTTACTAATTTAGAAGAAGGTGTTATACTTTTTATTGATGAAATACATAGACTAAGCAATGTAGTAGAAGAATATCTTTATTCAGCTATGGAGGATTTTAGAATTGATATAATGATTGATTCAGGACCATCTGCACGCACAGTGCCAATCCATATAGCTAAGTTTACTTTAGTCGGAGCTACTACAAGAGCGGGATTAATCACAGCTCCATTATTATCCAGATTCCAAATTGTTAATCGATTAGACTATTATGACAATAAGGATTTAACATTAGTGGTGTTGCGTTCGGCAAAATTATTTAATGTGGAGATAGAAGAGCAAGCAGCTTACGAAATTGCCTCACGATCGAGGGGGACTCCGAGAATTGCCAATAGGTTGCTAAGACGAACAAGGGATTTTGCACAAATAAAGGGAAGCGGTAAAATTGATTTAGAAATTGCTCAAACTACATTAGAAGCTCTCGAGGTAGATGAATTTGGTCTCGATGATATGGATAAGAGAATATTATTATCTATCATAGAAAAATTCGAAGGCGGACCTGTTGGTATATCGTCTATTTCGGCAGCAGTAGGTGAGGAAAGTGGTACTATCGAAGAAGTATATGAGCCATTTCTAATACAGCAGGGATTTTTGCAACGCACATCAAGAGGCAGAATTACTACCAAAAAAGCTTACGAACATTTTAATATTCATAAATCAAGCTTTGAACAATTTTTATTCGAATGATGAAGTTTAAAGAATACTATTTATTTATTTTATATTCACTAATATTAATAATAATTTCATTAATTCCACCTATTAGAAATCCTAATAATACATTATATTTTTTAATTTCATATTCATTATTATTGGGTACTTATTTTTTTATTATCAAAAAAGATATTGAATATTCATTCCAGAGCATTATAATAATTTATGTAATTACACGCATCATTATAATACCTATGTATGCATGGCTCTCAGATGATGTATTTACTTATTTGTGGCAAGGCAAACTTGTATATAATGGGATCAATATCTATAATTATTTTCCATTAGACAATCAATTAGTGAATTATCGAGATAATAATTGGCTAATGATGGGAAATATCACTATTCCAGCTATTTATCCACCAATTGCTACTTATATATTTGCATTAAACTACAAAATTGCCAATATATTTGGTAGTAATGAAATTATCCAATTTTATAGTTGGAAAATGATACTTATAATAGGCGAATTATTATCTATATTATTAATAAAAATTAATACGAAAATCAAAAATTATAACCTATTAATATACATATTAAACCCACTTTGTTTAATTGAAATAATAGGTCAGGGTCATAATGATGGCTTACTAATACCAATAATCACACTATTAATAATAGCTATTTATCAAAGTAGAAATATATTTATAAATAGTGCATTGATTGCTATCGGGGCTTTGATAAAAATGACTCCTATATTCCTATTGCCAATACTATTTTTTAGAAAATTTGATAAGAAAATAATTGTATCAATAGTGGCATCAATCTTTGCTATACTCTTAGTAATCATTATGTCCTATCCCATACTTAATAGCAAATCAGCTCTAAACAATTACAACTATGGAATGAGTTACTTCAATTTCAAAGCTATATTCTTTTCTGCACCATTAGAAATAGTTAAATTTACTTTAAATATTTTAAATATAGATAATTACTGGCAAAAAGCACCATATATAGTTTATTACTCCAAATTGGCATTAATAGCTATTATTTCGATATTTTATATTTATAAGAAAAAAGACTATCAACTCGAATTTATTACATTAGTTTTAGCTGTAGCATATCTTATATCAACTAAGGTCCACACTTGGTATTTTGCACCAATTATTTTCCTACTTAGTATAATGATGAAAAAAAACTATATTTTTGGACTATCGATATTTATGCTGTCATATTATGTATATCTTTTCCCAAGCTTTACATATTATCCATTATTAGATATAACTATATGGGTAGTAGCTATTGCTATAAGCTATTATAGCAAAGAAAAGAATGTGGGCATTGATTAATTTAAAATAAACCTTAATTCTATCAACAATAAGCCGTAAAATGAATCACCCTCCTACCTGATAAGTTAGGAAGGAGGGTGAGGAAGAGAATTATTTTGTGCAGCCGCAAGGAAGGCCAAGTTTTCTACACAATGAACAATCGTCGTCTAATTTCTTTGTTTCTTTAACCGTTTCTTTTATTTCTTCTTTAATTGTTATACCGCCAATACAATTTTTATAGTTATTGTAAACTTTTTTGCCTTCTCTACAACCACCAGCAGTTCCATTTTTACCTTTAACAGTCTCTATAGAACCATACCTAACCACATAACCCAATTTTATGCAGTTATCATCAAAAATCGGAGTTATAATTACTTGTTCGGGATCTAAATCCTTTGCAACTTCAATTTTAGGAATTATATCAATACCATTACGTCTGATTATTTGACATTTATTTTTTATAAATATACGGGATGTATCTTTATCTACTAATTTAATTGTTATACTATTATCATCGTTTTCAGTAACATCAAAAGTTGTATATGCAAAGTTTATATTTTCTGAATAAGTTAATTTTAGTTCCTCCCCATTTTTAATAGTATATTCTTGACCTATATCAGTAAAAGTAACTAACTTTTTAGGTTCAATGCCTTTAACATCACCACCTAAATCACCACTATCATTTGAAACTGTTATTGGTTCTGGTATAAGAACTGTCTCGATTGGTCCATCTCGCTTAATCCAACGGTCACGATTTATTAAATGATCAAAAACATCACAAGACGTAACCAAAACTGCAAATGATATAACAAATATAATTTTAAATAAAACTGATTTCATATTTTCTTACTACAATTTAATTTCAATAAATTTTGAAGCACTTTTATTAAATCCATATTTTAGTGCATTATCAATTTTGTTAAGTCTAGACTTCCTTGTGTATATATAAAATACATTTATATTTTTTAAATTTGATAGTGACTTCCAAACATTTGGATCTATTTCTTGGCCTTTACTTTCCAATGGCATTGGAGCTACAATTATAAGGTTTTTCTCAGTTGTATCGTGCATTGATGCAAATTCATTTGTAGCTTGTTTAATTAAATAACCAATTGAAGTCCACTGACCCTTTGTTAATTTATTTAATAACTTACTATCATTTTGATTAAATTTAGAATTTTGTTCTGTTGAAATTACTTTGCCATTATTAGGACTATCATTCCAAATTTTCAAATTTATTGATTTACCAAAATTTGCTGAAAGGAAGTTTTCAAAGTATTGTATATTATTAGAATCTATAGGATTAAAGAATAATGAATATATTTGTTTTGATGATTTAGGACAAATTCTTTTTGCTACTGTAATTTGATTATCTATAAACTTGATACTAGAATTCTTTAAGAAATCATAAAGAATACTTTCTGGTTCTTCTGCGTTGCTTTGCAACATCCAATTAATTTCAATTAATGATTTATCATCAATTTTTTAAATTTTTCTTGAATTTGTTAAAGATTTTATCTGCATTCTCCTTATCATAACAAGATGGGAATTTCCCTGCAATAATAATGTTAGTATTGGTTTCAATTTTACTTAATACACGTGCAATATCTTCAATTTGATTATTAGTTAATTCCACTAAATTTAAAGTATCATTTTTAAACTTTGCTTTGGAACTATTTATAAAATCAACTATTTGCTTATTTAATGCTTCTGGAGATTCAAACGCTTGATTAATTATTTTAGTTTCATAGGTTGTGCCGTTTAAACTAATTGATAAATCAATATCATTTCCACCAGATTGATTTATTATATAACTACTTAATGAATTAGTTTGATTTTTATCGATACTTTTATCTATTAATATGATTTTAAATAATTTATTAGAGGTTAATTCGAACATTGAGGACATAAAATAGCCCAAAGTTACAACTATCAAAACACCCAATACAATAATTACAATTTTT
>JBDHXE010000019.1:0-21565 GCA_039810525.1 Chlorobiota bacterium
CTGCAATCAAAGACATATCGTGGAGTTTTTGATCTGCAAAAAAATACTGTAAGTAATATCGATTTTTATACTACAAACTATGGTATTTTTGCTTTTGATGTTCAAAATGGTAGAGGTGGTGGTTATTGGCCTCGTGGTTCGCAGAACCAATATATTTTTGCAGGTGGTTTTTGGTTCGGTGCTCAAAAATATAATAAAGCAAATGACAAAACAAACAATATGGCATTAATCTCTTACAACCCTTGGTCTGGTAAAGGATGGTTTGTGCCCGGTAGAATTAATATAGAAGGCCCTAATTCATCTTCACCAGATGTAGATGCTTACGATGGTACTGATATCTATAAATATAGGACTTATTTCTCTATAGATTTCAAGACTGGAAACGGTGAACCAACTGATCCAGCTCACTTATATAGCTGGCCAATATGGGATGCCTCCACAAGAGTAGAAGATACATTGAAAACTAAAAGGTATTTTGGATATTATGTTCCACAAACAGAACTTAGAAACTTAACTAATTTTAAGAAGGGTCCTGCTTTTATTTCAAGTGAAGATATATTCTCTACTTACAAAGATACAGACCTAAGCCGTTACGAAATAGGTGTAGCTGCTGCACGTGAACGTGGCTATCCACTTAGAATGCAAGTAGAGCAAATGATCTATTCTTGGGGCTTTGGTGATTATCGTGATTTTATATTTATTAAATACGAATTAACTAACTATTCAAAAGATACTTTGTGGAATTGTTGGTTATCTCCTGTAATGGATGTGGATATAGCTCGTGCCACTTCTTCAAGCTATGGCGCTGGAAATGATCGTGTTAAATTTTACGATTGTTATGGTGGCGATACTTTAAATATGGCTCTTCAATGGACTAATACAGACAGAGGAGAAAGAGGTTTTGGTTTTGGTTATCTTGGCTTTGACTTCTTAGAATCACCCGCTGTTGTTAAATACTATGATACTACTTATAAAGAAATTAGAGATGATGATGGTAATCTAATAAGAATTGACACTATCCGTACTCCAAGATTATGGGACCCAGTTAAAGATGGCGAAAATGCTCCGAGAGATGGTTTCGTAAGAAAAGATTCTTCTTATTATGCTAATAGTAGTCAATTAGGATTAGTTACATTTAATAACTGGCCTATAGAGCAAGACAAACAAACAGACGACGAAAGATATCAATTTATGTCTGCTGGTGTACGCCAAGGTGATGATGGCCCTGGTGATAAAAGGTTTATGATGGCTACTGGACCATTTCATATGCTTCCTTCAGACACAGCTCGTGTAGTTGTTGGTATTATTTTAGCAAATCCTTCCAAAGGCGGCGAAGCAGATGGTACTTGCGAAGATTTAGCTGAATTAGTTAGAAAAGATAAGTTTGCTCAATTGGTTTATGATAATAATTTTAGAGCTCCAGTGCCGCCAGATAGATCTATTATTTTAAAATCTAATCCATTAAACAATGGCAATGTTATCTCTTGGGATAGTACTGCTGAAATTAGTGTAGACGTAGATGAAAAAGGTCTTGATTTTATGGGTTATGCTATTTTTAGAGCTAGAAGAAAAGACTTAGATACTTTTGATGTAAATCAAATAACTGGCAATACTCAATACCCTTCTGGAAAAGGTCCTTTTGGGTGGAAATTCTTACGTTCATATAGTATAGCTCCAGCTTTTGTCAAATCAGCTCATGTAGCTGGGGGATTTGCACCTACATCTACCTATCCTAATATTGATGAATTTAGGATACTTGGTCCATATACCGATGCTCAAGGCAAAGTATTAGACTCAATGGCTATTAGAGTAATGCGTATTGGTACTGGTATGAGAGTAGCTAATGGACTAATTCCAAGTACAATTGGTGGCAATACTGTAAATATTATACAGCCTGTTATTAGTAAAATAGATACATCGTATTATAGTTATGGCTGGGGTAAATATTGGGATAAAATTATAAGAAGAGATGCTTCTTTGCAAATAGGCGATGATGGCACTATCAGAAGAAAGCAAGGTGGATTAAATCTATTCTATGTCAATAATGTTAGAAATGAAATATTCGATTCCGCATTAGTTGGTGTAGCTTATCTTGATAGATCTTTATTGAAATTTAACCCATTATTCTATGAAAGAAAAGTATTTATTAGGGATATTGACTGGTACAATACTTTGTTAAAAACATTTCCAGATGGTGTAGTTGGTCAATATGTCAAAAAATATGACGAAAAATTAAAAGACTCTGTAATTATTAGAACTTCTACTGACTCAATTTACATTGATGCTACTAAGAGAGTAGCTGATGGTAAAAATTATGCATTTGATGTTTGGGTGCCTCGTGATTGGAGACAGAATTTAGCTGATTCTAATTCAGTTTTCCAAATTCAAGATTCGCTATACAGTTTTATTCAAAATGCTGCGATTAAATTAGATATTGCGGATTTGCAACAAAACAAAGAAGTTCGCGAAGAAGTTATTGCTCCGTATATGCGTTGGATTACACATAATAGAACTTTTACTGATATAGGCGACGATAATAATGATGGATATATTAACGAAAATGAAGACCCGGGTAAAACTGAAAGATTATTGAATAATATAGAATATTACTATAAAGTATTAGCTACTGATGAAGGTGATTTTTTGCAGCCTACTAATAGCAAATATAATACAGGTGGTGAAGGCTTGCCTAACTTCTATACTTCTATCCCTACAGCAGCTCCTATTGGTAAATCTCCTGAATTGCAAGTAATACATGTAGATTCTTCTTTGGTAGGTGGTTTGTACAACTTTAAATTCTTTGCTGTAGATCCTGATAGAGTAATTCAAAAATTTGATGGGGATTCGCTAATCCTTAACTTCCAACCATATTGGTCTTTAAGTCAGATGCAATTTAGACAAGATCAACAAGGTAGTTTTGGGCTATATCGTTCATTAGTTACTCTTACAAGTAAGAAAACTGGTGATACACTATATTCTGGATTAGCATTGTACGAAGATCAACCATGTAATTTTAGTTATACCAATCTATATTCAGAAAATGCAGCTTCAGTGATGCTTACAGATAGTGCAGTATATGACAAAGTTACAGATTCTTATATAGACTTTGGAACTCCATTTGCTAAAGGTGAAATTACTAGGACAGGTAGATTCTACTCAGGCGATTTTACTTACCCTAACTATTGCTATACACCTAACTGGATGACAAGTGCTTATGGTATTCTTGGCTTTAGCTTTGATTATACATTAACTCAATATGCTGGTCGTTTCCGTCCAGATTCATTAACATTAACTACTGCATTAGGTCCGGGTGTAGAAGCAAATACTCCAATTAACTTCGTTTCCGACCCTGCTAAGCTAACGGCTTCAATTAATACAGATTTAGTAATGACAACTCAACCAGTTGATTTTGATTACAAATCTGCAACTATGACTTTCGGTTCATTTAATAATGGTCCAGGTATATATGAAATAGAATTTTTGCCAGGTGGTACCGAAACTGCTCAATTAGCCTACAATAAAAATGCTAATAAGAATACTTTCAATATCCCTTATCTAAATATGGCTGTTAGAAATATTACAGAATACAAGCGTCCTTCAGAAAAAGGAGATTCGGTAATAGTTCACTATCCATTAGAAGTTCCTCATTTAGATATTCCACCGGTTACTCCACTACCTAATTGGTTTAACCTTTCTATTTTCGGACAGACAAGATTGTACCCAGATCCAAGGAATCTACCTTATATTGGTAAAAGCACTAATGATTTTATTGGCAAATATAATGTGAGTGCATTTGGTTTTGTATCTAATAGTTCATTATCAAGAACACAAACAGCTGATATAAGATTAGCTTCTTCGGTAGCTCGCCCTATAGATCCTATGTATTCTAACACAGATATACAAGCATTCTCTGGATTCCAAGGCAAATATATGATGTCAGGTATTTCTACCGATGGTAAAGATACTATAGACTTCGTTAATATTGTAAATATCAGTGGTGTACAATTTGCACTAGATTTTGCTAACAAAGGTAAAAAATCTCATAAGCCAGCTGGTAATATATGGAAAATCAATCCTGATTATAATATATGGACAGCTAAAGACTTCAAAGCTGGCGATAAGATATATTTGAGAACTACTGGTGGTGCATTAGGTTTGCCTATGCCAGGTGCTACTGTAATTGCCAAAGTAAGCACAAGCTCTCCAACTAACAATAATTATACAGATGAAATGATGGATGGAATTCAAGTAGTTCCTAATCCTTATTTCCTATCTCACCAAGGTGTACAATCACCTTACGATAGCAAGATTTACTTTACTAAATTACCAAAACAATGTACAATTGAAATTTATACTGTAGCAGGTGATTTGGTGAGGACTATCCAACACGACGAATACCACAATGATGGTGATGGCAATAGAAATGCTGTTCAAATTTGGGATTTATTATCCAAAAATAAATCAAGGGTTCAAAGCCAAGCTTTTATAGCAGTAATTACTACTCCTAATGGTGCTCAAACAGTGAAAAACTTCTCTGTGGTTGTTGGTGGTTTTAGAATGTTAGATGAGTAATAAATATATGGCACTTCCTATTGATAAGGAAGTGCCAAATTAAATAATTATTAATTTGGAGAAAAATATGAAGAATATATATATTATAATTATATCAATAACTGCTTGTGTACTATTTTCAGGAAATGTATATGCCGTAAATGATGCAATTGGCTCTTCGGCAGGTGAATTTTCTAAAGTCGGTGGCGCTGGTGGTCAATTTCTAAAAATTGGAGTTGGAGCAAGAGCAACTTCAATGGCAGGTGCTTATGGTTCAATTGTTGATGATTTATCAGCTGTACATTGGAATCCAGCTGGTTTGGCTAAGTTAAGAAATATGTCCGCTGAGTTTTCTTACAATCAATGGTTCTCTTCTTATTCACATAATTTTGGAGCCTTATCTTTACCTTTAGGCAAAGATTTTACTGCTGCTTTGAGCGTAACTAGCCTAAGTAGTGGTGATATTCCAATCACTACAATAGAAAGACCAAGCGGTACTGGCTCTAGCTATAAGGTGCAAGATTTAGCTCTTGGCCTATCTTTTGCTGGATATTTAACTGATCAATTCTCATTTGGTATTACTGCCAAAATGGTGAATAATTCATTTGCTTCAGTATCAAGTAGTAGTTTAGCTTTTGATATTGGTACTTTATTCGATACTCAATTTCTAGGTATCAAATTAGGCTTCTCTATACATAACCTTGGCTTAACTCAAGCTTATTCTGGCTCTGATCTTTTAACAAGTCGTAAATTATGGGATGCTATGAATGCTTCACCATTAGATGCAACTTATAATTCATTCGAATATTCTTTACCTCTTATTTTTAGAGCAGGTATATCATCTGAAATTTATAAAGATGAAGAAAATTCTTTATTAGGTGCAGCTGATTTTACTACTTTTTCTGATGTACCAGAACAATTAGCAATCGGTGCTGAATATGTTTGGAAAGATCTTCTATCACTAAGAGGTGGATATGTATTAGGCCAAGATCAATTAGGCTTAGCTGGTGGTTTTGGTATTAAATACGATGGTGGAATTTTTGCTGGTCGCATAGATTATTCAATTAATCCTACCAAAGCTCTTGGATTAGTTAACAGAATTACAATAGGTTTAAATTTTGGGGAATAATCTCTAAAAATTATTTTTATAATATGCCGTTTAGATTCTTTCTAAACGGCAATTTTTTTAAAAAAGAGGTTGATTAAATGAGAAAATATTTATTTCTGTTTATTTGTATTTTGGTTTTACTACCTTCCAAGAATTATGCCGATAATTCACTTGTGATAGCTATTGATGGTGCTTTTTATAAAAACGATAATCAATCATTGAGATGGGAGTTCTATTATTCTTTCCCAGACTATACTTTAAATTATATACAAGAAAATAATATATTCAGAGGTAGTGCTAAATTAGATATTCAATTTTTTTCTAATGATATGCTATACCAATCTGATAGCTGGATAGTCAATCATAATATTAAATCTTTAAGTGATACTAATATCATTTCATTGTACGGAATTAAAAATTTTATATTAGCTCCCGGCCAATACAAAGTAAAATTTAAAATTACTGATGTCAATGATACAAGTAAAACCTCACAAACTGAATTTTCTTTGGTAGCGCCTAATTTTAATAAAAATAATATTAATATTGGTGGTATTATGCTTGCTTCTTTTGTAGTAAATGCTGATTCTTCTGATGTGAAATATAATGATATGTTCTTAAGATTTGATAAATATTTATTTCCCAATCCTTCATTAGAAATATATGGCACTACTACCAGAATAATTGCTTATGCAGAAATATATAATGCTCTCACATATGCAAAAGATGGATTTAATATTACTTATTCAATAAACGATGCTGTAAATTCTAAAATCTGGTCTAAAACTAAAAGTGAAGATGCAATAGATAACTTTATGACCGAATATGTTGATGTTTCGTTCGATTCGCTACATACAGGTGCATATTATCTTAATATTAAGATAACTTATCCTAAAGATAAGCCTATTGATTCTACTTCTATTAGTAAAAAAATATTTGTTGTAAACCCTATGCTGAAACCTTTAACTAAAAAATATTTTACCGAAAATCAATTATTTGAGAAGAGTATTTTTAATGCTATGCAGCCAGATGAAATTGATAAACAAATTCAAATGGTTAGAATAATATCTAATCCGCAAGAAATTGGCCAAATTGATATGCTTAAAGAAAATGACGCCAAAAAAAGATACTTATTCAAATTTTGGTTAGAGAGAGATCCTGATACCACTACTGCTATCAATGAGAGATATCAAAAATTTATTACTTATGTAGATTATGCTACTAATTATTTCTCTTACAAAGGTGGAGATGGTTGGAAAACAGATCGCGGTAAGGTTATATTAAGATATGGCATTCCTACTGAAAGAAAACAGTATGCAGAAGATATGTCTAATAGGCCTTATGAAGAATGGTTTTACGAAAATGTACAGGGTGGCGTATATTTTTATTTTGTAGATAATTCTTACTCTGGGAATTTTATATTAGTTCACTCCACTGCTAAGAATGAGCCTATTAATACTAATTGGTATAATGATTATGTGATTCCATTAGGTGATTCTAAAATTGGTACTGAAAAAGGAATTTTACCAAATGTTCCTAACAAATAGTGTTAAAAAGCTAATAAATGCTGCAAGCAGAACCGCAATATCCTTAATAGGTAATATTTCTAAAATTTTATCTATCAGTAATAGGTATTATTTGGGTGTATTTGTAGGTAATATAATAAGATTATTAAGCAAAAAGAGAGCTGATGTTACTTATAATAATATTAAAATGGCCTTTCCAGAGCTAAGTAATAAAGAAATTACGAAAATAGCTAAGCAAGCATATCATAATCTCGGTATTACTCTGGTAGAATTGCTTGCTTTCCCTAAATTAAGTATAGAGGATTATCATAAATACGTCCATTACGAAAATATTGAATTGATAAATGAAGCACTAAGCAGAAATAAAGGACTTATTCTATTGTCAGGACATTTTGGAAATTGGGAGCTTTTAGCAACCACTGCTGGTAGTTTTTCAAATATTCCAATTAAAGTTGTAGTAAAGGCACAAAGTAATAGCTATTTTGATAGAATAATTAATAATTATAGGACAATGATGGGCAATAAACTAATACCAATGGATAAAGCTGCAAGAGAGCTAATTTATTGTATTAAAAAGAATGAGCCATTTGCTTTATTAGTTGATCAAAGTGCAGATAGCAGTAAAGATATTTTTGTTGATTTCTTCGGCAGACCAGCTGCTACATACGAAGCACCAGCTCAATTATCATACAAATACGATGTGCCTATTTTATATGGGTTTGCTGTACGCAATGCCAAGCATACTTATAATGTTAAATTATACGAATTAGATAGAAGCGGTTTAGATAAATGCACTGACCCAATTAGAGAATTAACTATTAGGCACGTCAAAGCATTAGAAGATATAATTAAGCAATACCCGGGGCAATGGTCTTGGCAGCATAAACGTTGGAAACATACTCCACCAAAAGAATATTATGAAAATTAAAGATTATACAAAAATACTTATCAATCAAACCGCTTTTATTGGAGATGTAGTTCTAACTTTACCCTTAGTTGCCAAAATTAAGCAGATTAACCCCAATTGCCAAATTCACTTTTTAACTACTAAAATATCATCACAAATACCAAAACTAATGTATGAAATTGATAAAGTCATAATTTTTGATAAGCGGGGAGAAGATAAAGGATTAAAAGGACTATTTAATTTATTGAAGTTTCTTAAAAAAGAGAATTATGATTTGATAATATCTCCGCACCGCTCTTTTAGAACTTCTATTATGAATTTCTTGATTTCTCCAAAATTAAGCGTAACTTTTAATACTTCATCTTTATCGTTTTTATATTCCAAAAAAGTGAAATATAATTTTAAAAATCACGATATTTATAGGAATTTAAGTTTATTATCCATATTCGATGAATATGATAATGAAAGACCAAAGATAGAAAACTTGAATTATGAATCAAATGTAATATCTAAGGTTGATAATTTTATTGAAAGTAATGAATTAGAGCAATTTATTATTATTGCTCCGGGTTCGGTATGGGCTACTAAGAGATGGTTGCCTAAATATTTCGCCGAATTATCTAAAATGATAATTAATAAAAACTATAAGGTAGTAATAATAGGCTCTAAAGATGATAAAACAATTAGTAATGAAATAGCAGATAAAGCAAATAATAAAAATTTAATAGATATATGTGGAGAATTTAATATACCTGAGAGTATAAATCTTATTGGAAGAGCTAAAATGATAATAACTAACGATAGTGCCCCAATACATTTTGCAGGTTTGGTAGGTACTAAAACAGTTGCTATATTTGGTCCTACTATACCTGAATTTGGATTTGCACCAATTGGTGATAATGATGTAATTATACAAAATAATGATTTAAAATGCAGACCTTGTGCTATTCACGGAGGTAATAAGTGTCCAATAGGAACACACGAATGTATGGTAAGTATAAGTCCCCAATATGTTTTTAGGCAATTGGGGATATAGGGGTTATTTATCTTTCAATTTTTTAAAGAAATTCTCAATATTTGTACTTTTATTAAATATATCATCATAGTTGTAAAATTTAAGAAATTTTTTATTATATAAATTGCAGGTGTTTTGTCAATATGATATACTAAAAATAAATTGCTAATAATCTCGCTATTTTCTAAATTATCATTATTAGTAATATCAAAGAAATAATTATCAGCTTTAAAAATATCTTTTATTCCCTTTAAAAGTATTCTTTCTGAATATTTTGTTTTACGGCTATTTTGTATAACACAATATATGTTTTTAAAATTATCTCTATTCTTAGATATATAATCATTTAATTCTAGGAAACAATTATAACAAGTAAGATTATTGTAGAAAATAATAATATCATCTTGTTTTATGTTAATTCTTAGTGTGTCGTCATTTAAATTCTTCACTTCAATAATTTGCTTGTTTATTTCACTATAAGTATAGTTTTTAATTAATATTAAAACTATAAATAAACAAAGAAATTTTAATATCGTTAGTTTTATAAAACTCATTAGTTTTTTCCTCCATTTCAGAATAGTTTATTTTTTGAGATTTTATTTCAAATGGAATTGGTTTTATACAAAATAAATAGCCATTACTTATATAATAATTTTGATTAAAATTAATCCTATCAGGGTATATTATACTATCTTTGGATATGTCTAATAAATCATTGTAAATTATTTCGATTTCATTATTTTTAACTTTTAATATATCGTATATAGAATTATAATTATAGTTACCGCCTAATGGTTCAGATCTAGCAATCAATAATAAACTATCATTAATAAAATTAACATTATGTATTAGCGGTATATCACCCGTTAAACTTCTTAATTTTTCTATTTCATTCTTTGGGTAAATTGATTTATAATTAGCTGAAGATAATTTAGAATTAAATGCTGTATCTAAAAATTTGCCTTTAAATTTATAATTAAAGGATTTATTTAATATCATTGAATTACTGTGATCATAAATATTTAAATTATATTCGGTAATATCAGAAATCACTAAAAGTGAATCGTTACTATTTATTATGTTCCTAGGTCTAAACCACATCATTGGTAATCCCTTGGGATTAGTTAAATAAGTGTTGTCAATAATTTTTTTCTTTAATAAATCTATAGTTTGACAAGAAAATTGTGTTTTTTCATTAATACGTTCAGAACTTAAAATGCACTCATATATTTTCATTATATCGTTATTAACAATTATTTCAGGTTTATAATAATAATAATTAACATTAATTTCAGCATATTCAGTAAAATTTAATGTAGAACCTTTTTTATCAACAAGGAATACAACTAAATTATTATCAATAACAAGTATTAAATATTTGTTTGTCAATTTAAAACTATTTACAAAAGAAAATTTATGAGGGATATTGATAGTATCCATTATATCTGTGCTTAAATCAAATCTAAATAGTATAAGTTCATCTTTTAGACTTTGTAAGGTTCGTGGTAAAATATATAATTTATTATCTGTAAATTGCAAAAATACATCGCTATCATAATTGATACCGAGAGGTAATACCAATTGTTTTTCAAATTTAAGTATGTCACATAAAAATTTATTGTTATCATTTGATTTCAAATAAAAAAGGCTAATTATGTTAAATACTACTAAAATTAAAACAAAATATCGTTTCATAAATTCCTCTTTTTAAAGGGCAGTTTACTTTCACTGCCCTATTTTAAATTTTAAATATAATGCAATTAATACAATGAATTGTAATCAATTATATTAATAATTATTTGATTATTATTAATATCTGTCCCATCCCATTGAACTGATCTCAGATATGTATTACCTTGTATTATAACTGCATCTGAATGACTTCCAACTAAATTTAGATTTTCAATTTCATGACCTACATAGTCTTGCATTTCATCATATAAATACCTATAATTCAAACCTAAACCCGGCGGTAGCGGCGGATTTAGCCATGAACAATCAAGTCTACCATTACCTGAACAAATTAGTCTGTCATAGTTTTCCGTATGTTCTTCAATTACATTTGCATAGTATTCTCCCCATAAATTCCAAATTGAGCCACCACCACCTGTTCTTTGATAAAATACAGGCCTAGTAGCAGGTTCTGATAATAAGTCTACAATATTAATTAGACTAAATGCTAAAACTAAAATCAAAATATTACTTTTCATTTTATTTATCCTTAAATTTATTTAAAAAAAATTATTTATACTAAATTTAAAATTTATAAAGTAGGATATCGTGTCCTATAAGTAAATTTTAAGATTAAAAATGATATTTTTTTTATTAGATAATTTTTGAATAATTTGGACAGGAATGTCCCCCAATAGGAATGTCCCTTTGATGACTAATGAGTATATTTTTATTTATCATAAAATATGCCTCATATTTCGAAATTGTTATAAGTGCAAAGTTACAAAAAAAATATTAAATTATAAAAATATTTTTATTTTTCCATTGCCAATATTTTTAAATATTCTTTGCTAACTTCTATCATCGCTCTATCTGGTTGGCTATGATAAAATAAAACTTCATCACCCTTATTCATTGACTTTAAATTATTATGAGCTTGATAATTCCTAACTACATCTATAGTAGTCACTTGTTCCTTCTCAAACTCATTATAAGAATAAACATATAGGTCTAACCAATAAGTCATTATTTTTCTAATGCTTTTAACCGCAATTCTTCTTTATCTGTTTTTCTGCTAAGATCCAAGAAGTTGATTTTGCAGGGTTTAATTTCATTCCAGTATGCTGTTTAGCATATTTTGTGATATGTTGTATTACTTCGTCGCAATTATCTGAAAATAAAATTAGGTTCATATCTTCATCGCTTATTGCACCTGTTGTATGCATCATTTCGATATGTTCCATAATATTGATATGATAATCTTTGCCCATAACTACTATCGGCATTTTATCGATTTTCAATGTTTGAACTAATGTAACAGTCTCAAAAAATTCATCTAAAGTACCAAAACCACCCGGTAGTATTACAAATGCGAATGAGTATTTACGCAATAATTCTTTTCTAACGAAGAAATAATCAATATTTACAAAGCGGTCTAAATATGGATTTTCTTTTTGTTCGTGTGGTAGCACTATATTGCAACCTACTGAAATACCATTGGCTTCTTTGGCACCTCTATTAGCTGCTTCCATTATACCCGGACCGCCTCCCGTCATAATTGCGAAGCCATTGTGAGCGAGCCTGTAAGCAACTTTCTTTGTAAATTCATAATATTTATGACCTTCTTTAAATCTCGCTGAACCAAATACAGTTACAGTAGGTCCCAAAAAGTGTAAAGTACGGAAACCCTTAATAAATTGCACCACCACACCCAAAGTATATTTTAATTCTGCAAATCGCGACCGAGCCCCATTTAAAAACTTCTCTTCTTCTCTGATAAATACATTTTGTTTTTTCATTTCTTCCTTTATTAAAATTACGGTAAGCTAATATAAACAAAATAATAATATTATATTGGATAATTAAATGCGACAATCATTAAGGTTTTTCAGCATAAATTGATAAACTTCTAATTATTGTCTCTTTTGAATTATATTCGCTTATTTCTTCATCAGTTAAATAATCTTTTAAGATATTATCAGGAACAACTATCGGTTTATCCTTTTGAATAGTTATATTGGTGAACCCTGCTTGAGTAATGTAGTTTAAGTATTCTTCTTTATTAATTGCACTTGCTACACAGCCCGCGTACATTTCAGCAGCATTTTTGATTTTATTAGGCAAATCTCCTGTTAATACAATATCAGAAATACTAAAATGACCTCCTGTTTTCAAAACTCTAAACATTTCAGCAAATACTGCTGTTTTATTAGGTACAAGATTGAGTACGCAATTACTTACTATTACATCTGCACTATTAGAAGTTATAGGTAATTTTTCAATATCTCCTTGTCTAAACTCTACATTGTTATAACCCAATTTTTCTGCATTAATTCGTGCTTTTTCTATCATTGCATCAGCAAAATCAATCCCTATAACTTTTCCTGTTCCTCCCGTTTCTGCTCTTGCTACAAAGCAATCATTACCAGCTCCACTACCTAAGTCAATAACGGTATCACCTTTCTTTATTTTTGCAAATTTAGTAGGCAAACCGCAACCCAATCCTAAGTCTGCATCAGGATTATATCCATCTATTTCACTATAATCTTCCCCCATTATTTGATAAACCTTATTACTTGATGTTCTTGAGCTACAGCAAGATGAGGCATTGTCATTTCCTTGTAAAGCAATTTCAATATATTTTTGCTTTACCATTTCTTTAATTTCTTCATTATTATTCATTTTATTAACTATATATGTTTAACAACAATTATTATCCTTTTTAATTAAATTAGATGAAAAGATTGTAAAATATTGATGTAGCATTTCAATTCTATTCTCATCAATGCAATAGCAAATAGTATTTCCCTCAATATTGCCTTTTATCAAACCAGCATTTTTCAATTCTTTCAAATGTTGCGAAACTGTTGGCTGTGCCAAAGGCAATTCATCAACTATATCACCACATATACAAGCATTTACTTTTAGCAAGAACTCCATAATTGCCATTCTTGCAGGGTGTCCTAAGGCTTTAAATAATAATGCCATTTCTTGTTGCGAATCTGTATAACTACTTTTTTTAGATATTTTCATTTTACATCTATATTTGTATATTGCAATATAACGATATAGTTTAGGAATTAGTTTTACTTTATATTTATTGCTTGGGGGTATGGATTTGATTAATAAGAAATATTTACTACACTATTTAGTTGCCCTGATTGTATTGCTTGCCGACTATTTACCTTTTGTGATATTTTCTTTACTTGTTTATTTCTATATTCATTAACAAAGATAATAATTTATAATTAAACTCATAAGTTAAATAGCTTAAATTATTAGAATAACTAAAATTAATAAAAGTTCAAAAAAGATAAATATATAATTTCTAATATTACTATACTTTTACTATGCCTCTAAAACCTCTTGCAGCATAGTAAGACTCTGCACCGTTATGATAATAAAAAACTCGCCCAAATCTGAAATCTCCAAAGATAGCACCACCAAGACTCCTTACTTCAGTTGGAGTTTTTAACCAACTTGATGTTTTAAGGTCAAAATTCTCTAAAGATTGCAAATATATATATTGATTTTCATCTAATATTTCAACACCCATTTCAAAAGCCATATTTATTGCATTGCCCTTTGGTTTATTCTCTTTTCTTGAGTCTAAAGCTTCTTGGTCGTAGCATAGGCTTCTCCTTCCTTTTGGGCTTTCTTTAGAGCAATCGCAATAAATAAATACATTATTCTGTTTATCGTAATCAATTACATCTGGTTCGCCACCAGTTAATTCCATTTCATTTATAGACCATAATTTTTTTGGTTGTTGAATTAACTTAGTTTCTACATCACTCCATTTAATACTATTGTGTCTATGATTATTCTTTTCAAAACGTAATTGTAACGTGTTTAGCAATTCCTTGCTTCTATTTTTACTTAATAATAGTTCCATAATACACCATTTTTTATTGAAATTTATGAATTAGTTAGAGATTGAAATATATTTCTTAACGCAAAAATAATGTTTTATTTTATATTTATTGCTTGGGCTGATAGATTGGATTATTTTCAATTCTATATCCATTAACACTATACAATTATATTTAATTATACGTTATTGTAATTTTATTTAATTGTAATTGCTGATTTATTTCATTGGTTTTGTTGCTATCTTGTAGCAGAATTGATGAGAGCAAAGTAAAACAATATACAGATATATATTATTATATATTATTAATCAGAGAGCAATACCTTGGTACTGCTATTGCTAATCCTAAGGTAAATTCTAAGATTAAAAATAATATTTTATACCCCCATTGCCAGTATTTTTAAATATTCTTCAGCTGTTAATAGCATTACTGATAATCTGCTTTGTTTAATAAGAGATATTTCGCTTAATATTGGTTCAGATTTAATTTGTGATAAAGTAACAGGAGAGTTTAATTTGTATAATAATTTTAATTTTACTGCCACCCAACTATCATCTTTAGTGGTAGGGTCTTGAAAATATTCTTGACTTACTTTCGCAACTCCTACCACCGCTCTATCAGACTGACTATGATAATATAAAACTTTATCACCCTTATTCATTGATTTCAAATTATAACGAGCTTGATAATTCCTAACTCCATCCCATATTGTCTCTTTATCCTTCTCAAAATCATTCCAAGAATAAGCATCGGGATCAGATTTTACTAACCAATAAGCCATTATTTTTCTAATGCTTTTAGTAGCAATTCTTCTAATTTATAATTCTGATGATTAGCTTGTGCTAAGTAAAAAGTATCCGAAATAGAATAGACAGCTTTATCACCGTTTTTCAAGAAGAAAGTAGGAAGTTGATTAACTTTAAATATATTTTCGTAAGGGTGTCTATTATTAGTGCTATTCATTGAGTAAACTTTATAGTTTGATAAAGGTATGTTTGCTTCCCTTAAAGTTTTAATTAAAGCTGGAAAATATTGCTGAGTACCAGGACAAGAACAGCTTGGCTTAACAAAAATAATTAAGCTATCAGTTGAACTATTAAATTTACTTTGTAATTGTGGTATTATAGATTGCTCTGGTTGATATTTATCGATTTCTAAATCAAACCATTGAAAACCCGGAGTCTTTGCTAATTCATTTAAGTCCATTAATTCGGCTTGGGGTGCTACTGGATTGCTTTCGCATGAAATAAGGAAGTAAACCATTGACACTACAATTAATTGAATAAAAGCTTTCATACTAATATTTTCCATTTATTTAAAAACAATTTTAGCAAATATAATTAAAAAAATATCTTATAAATATATTAAATTGCAAAATAACCTATAATTTAAAAAAAGAGATTTTTTTTGAAATAATTATCAATCACCCTTCTTTAATATCGTATGGCAAACCGAGATTCTTCTTAATTCTTTCCAGCATCATAGTTTCCTTGAAGCCATTCGATTTAAAAAAATGAACTTTATCAGTTACGTGGGTTTCATGACCACTTACTTCTCCAATAACTCTAATATAAGTTTGTCCATTATCTTCTTCTTTAATAATAATTTTATATTGAAATCTACCGGTTTCCCAAACACCACCTCTAATAAATGGCGGTGCAACTGCATAATATTTGAAATTTTGCCACACTGTATCTCCAACAGCAAAGATACAAAAGTCTGATTCTATCTTCCCCTTATACAAACCGTCATCATCTTGTCTTGAGTTTTTGCTAGCTATCATACAATTTAATTCATCTATAGATTTGATAGCTGATTCCCAAACCTGATCAAATGGCTTATCCACGGTTAATTCGTACTTATCTTTAAGATACGGAAACTTCTCTTTTTCAGTAGTAAATTCCTCATCTTGTGCCTTCATAATGTTAATAATACTTAAAAATATTATTGAGAAAATGATATAATGACTTTTCATATATTACCTTATAATTAAATGACCTTGTTTACAAAATTATTAAATTAATTTAATTTAAAAAAATTACTTTAGAATTTTTAACGAATTTAAATAAATTTAGTAACTTTTATTCTATTAATCTAAACTTTTATATATTAGTTTTTTTATAAATGCAAAATTAAAATTAATGCAAAAAAATAATGGTTTATCTAAATCACTTGGATTTGCTACTGTACTAGCTATAGTAATAGGAGCTATAATAGGGTCAGGGATCTTTAAGAAACCCGCTGTAATAGCCAATGAATTAGGCTCACCCGAACTAACGATTTTAGTGTGGGTAATTGCTGGATTGATTACACTGATAGGCGCTCTATCTAATGCGGAAGTTGCTTCGATGATACCCGAAACAGGAGGACAATTCGTATATTTTCAAAAAATGTATGGCAATTTGTTCGCATATACATATGGGTGGTCTTTACTTGCAGTTATCCAAACAGCATCAATCGCTTCTATTACCTATGTATTCGCAGAATATACAGAATTTTTTATCCATTTGCCTAGATTTTCTCCTGCTATCGAAGAGTCTTTTAAAATGTATCTTCCATTTGTTGGTTGGATATTTCCACTACGAGATATAGGAGTCAAATCTTTAACAGTTTTCACTATTTGTTTTTTGTCGGGAATTAATTATCTTGGTATCAAATATGGAGGTATTATTGCTGATATTGTAACATGGCTCAAAGTTTTAGTTATGTTGATTCTAATAATATTAGCCTTTACATTTAGTGGAGGCTCTACTGCAAATTTTACCACAGATTTACCAACTTATCAAGGTATTAATATTGGGGTATTTAGTGCTATAATCTTATCGCTGTCGGCTATATTTTGGGCTTATGATGGTTGGAACAATATTACATATATAGCAGGCGAAGTAAAAGAGCCACAAAAGAATATACCAAAAGCACTAATAATTGGAACAATAATTGTAATAATCATTTATACTGCTATTAATCTAGCTTATCTATATGTATTACCTATCCAAGAGATGGCTCAATCAAAATTGGTAGCAGCAGATTTGGCAAATAAAGCCTTAGGAAGTATTGGAGGTGCTATAGTTGCTGCACTTGTGATGGTATCTACATTTGGCACATCTAATGGTACTATTATGGTGAGTTCACGTGTTTATTATGCAATGTCTAAAAATGGTATGTTTTTTAATAAAATTGGTGAACCTCATCCTAAGTATCATACCCCGGGCAACTCTTTAATATTGCAAGCAGTCTGGTCATCATTATTAGTATTTAGTGGTTCGTTCGATGATTTGACAGATATGTTGATATTCGTTAGTTGGATATTTTATGCTTTTGGGGCATTAGGAGTTTTTGTATTAAGAAAAAAAATGCCCGATACTCCCAGACCTTACAAAGTAATAGGTTATCCTTACCTCCCTGCAATTTTTGTAATATTTGCATTTGGGTTTGTAGGATTTACGCTTTATGAAGATATTAATAACTTTGTAACAGGAAAAACTGAAATAATTAATTCAACTTTTGGTCTATTTCTTACAATAATAGGAATACCTTTATATTATTATTTTAAAAAGAAAAATGAGGTAGATAAATGAAGATAGGGGTAAGCTCTGGTGATTTGAATGGTATTGGAATAGAATGTTTTGTAAATGCAATAAATAATCTTGATAAAGATTATAAATTTTTTCTTTACGTAAACAAAGCTAACTTAAAGCAATACCTATCAATGTGTA
Source organism: Chlorobiota bacterium (assembly GCA_039810525.1). Lineage (GTDB taxonomy): Bacteria > Bacteroidota > Ignavibacteria > Kapaibacteriales > UBA2268 > JBDHXE01. Next base: position 18,364 of record JBDHXE010000019.1, read on the forward strand.
ATAATATGCCATATTACAAATTTGAAAATAATTATTTACTAATCAAAGATTATAAAATTGAAATAATTGATGTAGGCAAATATTATAATATTGAATTTGGTAAAATTAGCAAAGAAGCAGGGGAAAACTCCTACCAATCAATCATCCAATGTACACAGGATTGTATAGACAATAAAACTGAAATGATAATCACATTGCCTATTACTAAAGAGAGCTGTTATCTTGCTGGTATGGATTTTCCCGGTCATACAGAATTGTTAGCTAAAATGTGTGGAGTTGATTCTCCACTTATGATATTATTTTATAAACAATTTAGGGTAGCTCTGCAAACTGTTCATATCCCTGTAAAAGATGTTCCAAAAAATATTAAAACAAATAGTATTATAGCAAAAACCAAGCAGTTTGCAGACTCATTAACTAATGACTTTGGCACTAATTCAAAAATTGCTATCTTAGGGCTAAACCCCCACTCAGGCGAAGGAGGTAATATTGGTAATGAAGAAATTGATGAAATAATACCCGCAATTAATGAGCTTAAAGCTGGTGGATTTTTTGTAGAAGGACCCTTTCCTGCAGATGGATTTTTTGGTCACTCACTTCATAATAATTATGCTGGAGTACTATCAATGTACCACGATCAGGGATTGGTAGCTCTCAAATTAGCTTCACAAGGTAGAGGAGTTAATTTTACTGCTAATCTTCCAATAGTTAGAACAAGCCCAGATCACGGCAGTGGTCTAAATATAGCAGGGCAAGGTATAGCTGATTATCATAGCACTTTAGAAGCTATATACGAAGCTATTAATATATCAAGAAGTAGAAAAATTAAAGAAATTCTTAAAGTAATTTAAAGACTATGGTAAATCAGGGAAAAAAACTAAACCCAATCATATATCTATCAATTTTCGGCGTGCTGACTGCGATAACGCTCAATATACCCGGTGGTTTTTATATATTATATCCATTTATGATTTTGGGAACTTGGTTCCATGAAATTTCACATGGGCTCACAGCTTTAATACTTGGCGGTGATTTTCATAAATTAGTTATTTTTGCAGATGGGTCAGGCTATGCACAATTTAGCTATTCCTCATTATTTATGGGTAATATTGGCAATGCATTGGTAGCAGCTGCAGGACCATTAGGTCCGACTATCTTTGGTAATATTCTAATGTTGGGCAGTATTAATGATAAAGTTACTAAATTTATAATGTACGGCTTAAGCTTTGCTATGTTATTATCGTCTATATTATGGGTGAGACCTATATTTGGCTTTGGTTTTGGTTTTACAATTTTATTTTCACTGATTTTTCTATTTGTTGCCTTCAAAACTAATATAAAAACGCAGAAGCTAACGCTGCAATTTATTGCTATTCAAGCATTTATGAGCTTATATATGAGTATAAATTACTTGTTTTCTAAAAATGCTATTGTCGGGGGCAATCATAATATGAGTGATACAGAAGTCATTGCAGATAATTTATTCCTTCCAAATTGGTTTTGGGGAGCTTTGATTCTAATAATATCACTTATAATAATTGCAAAAAGTATTTTATTTATCATTAAAAAAGAGAGCAATTCGTCTAACAATGATTATATTAATCAAAGAATAAATTAAATTATACTATGTCTAAGTATGCTGTTGTTTTAGCAGGTGGGTTTGCTACAAAATATTGGCCTATTAGTACCGAAAAATCACCAAAACAATTTACACATGTTTATGGCGACGGTACTTGTATTCAAAATACTTATGAAAGATTGCTCCAATATTATGAAAAAGAAAAAATCTATATTGTGGCAAGTTATAGCCATAGAGAGATAATTAAAGAGCAATTGTCTGATATTGATGCTCAAAATATAATTTACGAACCGTTTGGTAAGGGTACCGCACCAGCTACAGCGTTAGCAATTGAATATTTACTACAAAATGGGGCAGATAATGACTCGTTGGTAGCTGTATTCCCTTCTGATCATAGTATTAATAATAATGTAGAATTTTATAATAGCTTAGATTATGCTTATGAAGCCGCTAATAAGCTATCATCTATTAGCACAATAGGGCTTACACCAGATAGACCTGTAACACAATATGGATATATTCAAGTAAATACAGCAGATGCACATAGTAATATTGGCAAATCTAATGTATTTAAATGTGAGACTTTTGCTGAAAAGCCTGACGAAGGTACGGCAATTAGATTTGTAGAATCTGGCGATTTCCTATGGAATAGTGGTATTTTTGTTTGTAAAGTTTCTACGTTCAAACAATCTTATAAGAAATACTTGCCCGAATACTACGAAGGTATCAATTCAGTATTTGAATATTATAATACAAATGAGTATGTCGAAAAATTAAATTATCATTATAAGCAGATAAATCCTATATCATTGGATTATGGTATATTGGAAAAGGCAAGTAATGTAGTTTGTATTAAAGGAGAATTTACTTGGAGTGATTTAGGTAATTGGGACGAATTATACCGTATCCAATTAAAAGATGCTAACAACAATGTATTATTGGGTGATATAATATCTATCGACAATAAAAATTGCTTAGTAAATAGTTCTGGTAAATTAATTGCCTTAGTAGGAGTAGAAGATTTAATAGTAATTGATTCGGGTGGTACTACACTAATTTGTAAAAGGGGTGAAGCCGATAGAGTCCAAGAGATTGTGGACTTTTTAAGAAGAAATCATATAAATAAATATCTCTAATTTTTTTGTTTTTAATTTGTGAATTATTATGTATAATAACGATATTCCTATCATATCTAAGAGAATTAAAAGTCAGACCGTAGCTGAAAATGATACAATTCTCAATAATGAAGCTAAAAATGGCAAGTACGTTTATATCGAAACCTATGGCTGCCAAATGAATGTAAGCGATTCAGAAATTGTGTCAGGCCTGTTAGTCAATCATGGCTATGGCATTACTGACAATATTGAAAATAGCGACGTAATACTACTCAATACTTGTTCGGTGAGAGACAATGCTGAACAAAAAATTTTCAAAAGACTTGAGAATATCAGGCATTTACGCAAAAAGAATGTCAATCTGGTAGTTGGAATACTTGGTTGTATGGCTGAAAGATTGAGAGGTAAATTAGTAGGTCATAGCGATTTAGTTTCGATTGTTGTTGGTCCTGATGAATATCGTAAAGTACCATCGCTGGTAGATCAAGCATTTAATGGAGAGCAAGGT
>JBDHXE010000020.1:0-21563 GCA_039810525.1 Chlorobiota bacterium
ATTCATATATTCTATTACAATACCAGCCAAAGATATTACGATTATATTGATTAACAAAATAGAATGGCCAGGCTTCATACCATATTTTTTTTGCATAATGGCGGCCACAATATCCGAACCACCAGTAGTACCATTAAATTTGAAAATAATACCTAATCCTAAACCAATTAATACAGCTCCAATCAATATCATAAATAAAAAATCATGCCTATACAAATCTTGAATAGCTTGCGAATCTTGCAACCTAATCCACGAAAACCCAGGTACATCACCTCTAAAAAAATCAATCATAAATGAATTAAGAGTGAAACCATAAAAAGTTCTTTGACCGAACCTTTTGCCTAAAGTCTTAAAACCCCATACAAATAATGGTACATTGATTACCCAGATGGTAATACCTATTGGAATTGTATTCCCTGATAGATAATATATAGCCATAGCCAGACCACTTGCACCACCAGGTACTACTTTAGCATCTACCAAAAAAACACCAATACCTATCGACATTATTGCCGCACCCAAAGCAATAAAAATAAAATCTAAATAATTCCTTTTACTCATTTTTTTAGATACCATACCATGCCTTATAATTATAGCAATGCAAAAGTAATCAATTGAAAAATACTAATAATATTAATTATTTTTGAATAATATATATATAAGACACACCAAAAAATAGTCGAATATAACTCACTCTTTTGAAAACTCTAAGTTCATTTACTATATCGGTAAATTCCTCTGCTGCTGGAAATTTAGCAGAACTTTCGGGAAGGTATGTATAAGCAAAGGCGCTACCACTCAATAAATTTCCAATAAATGGAATGATAAATTTAGAATAAAAATTATAAATATACGAAAATGGAGGGAGTGCTTGCCCAAATTCTAAGATATAGATTCTTCCATTTTTGTCTAACATCCTATACATTTCTCTAAGAGATTGCCTTATATCATCTACATTTCTTATTCCAAAAGATATACTAATTATATCAAAAGAATTATCTTCAAAATCTAATTTTAGCGCATCACCTACCATAAATTTTGGGTTATGCGAATTACTTCTTTTCTTTGCAACTTCTATCATCTCTGGGGTTAGATCTACGCCTATTACATTATTAGAAATTTTGGAGTAAAGAAATGCAATATCACCAGTACCTGTTGCTAAATCCAAAATCCTGCTTTCAGAAATAGGAGATGATAGTTTGATTAGCTTCTTTTTCCATAAGCGGTGCATCCCAAACGATAAAACATCATTTAATAGATCATACTTGCTTGCTATTTCTGCAAACATATTCTTAATTTTCTCACTCATTATATAATTATCTTAATTGTTGTTAATTTATTTAAATTAGAAGTTATTTTCAAAACATACATTCCCGGCAGTAATGACGACTTATTGATAAATATTAGATTATGATTAATTAAAAAATCATTTTTATATGTTCGTCCTAACAAATCTACTAATTCTAATACTTTGATATTACATTCTAATCCCATATCTATAGTAATGTTGTTATTATTATTATAAACTTTAGGCATATATTGTAAATAATTATCATCAACCGATACCAATTTTAGATTGTATTTAATTGGACTTATTTCATGCTTATTATTATTAATCTCTATACTGCTAATAATTTCGTTACTATTAATAGAATCAATAATTATCTCTTCGCTATTATATATATAATAATACTTAATATACTCATTAGCTAATGTATGGATTGTAACTGGTATTTTAACTTTGCTATATTTTCCATATAAACTTTCGTTTTGAATTTGTTTAATATCTAATTTGAATAAATTATTATCTAAATAATAATTTATATTTAGAATTGGGAAGCCCTTTTGGTACACCCATTCATTAAAGAATGTATCAAGATTTGAATTAGTATATTTTTCTAATTCATTTTTCAATTCATAAGTAGATATATTCTTGTTCTTAAAGTCTTCCAAAATTAATCTAATAGCATTGTCAAATTTATTATGTCCTAACTCATTTCTAAGATGATTTACAATAGTAGCTCCTTTATAATATATAGTAGTAGGATAATTATAGACCTTACTATTATATGAAATATGATCTTCTAATTGATTATAATTTTTAAAATTATACAATGGCAATATACTTTCAGTAGATGCTATATCGTTTAAATATGAATTCCACATTTGAGAAATTACATTATTATAACTATTTGAATACCAAGTATAATTATTCTTCATATAATTAGCCCATACAGCCTCTGAATGAGATGCTAAAGCCTCATTAAACCATACATCTCGAAAATCCTTAGGAGTTACCATATTACCAAACCAACTATGAGCCAATTCATGAACTATGGTCAAGTTGTTGCTATCTTTGGTAGCCCCAGCATTTACAGCAATACCTCTGGCAAAAGAAATCATTGTTTGATGCTCCATCGAACCTATTGGTGTATTTACATACCCAATTTTCTCAAAAGGATAAGGAGAATACTGGGTTGAAAAATATTTGGCCATCTCTTGTATATTAGAATATGCTACCTTACTCTGAGAGGAGTCAATATTATAACAATATATAATAGATGGAATGGCAGAAATACTATCTTCAATTTTGGCGAAATTGGACATAGCAAAATTCATTAAATAAGTTGCAGATGGAACTATTTGCTTCCATTTAGTAATTTTCTTGCTTTCGACTACTGTTTCCTCAATTAATCTTCCATTAGAAGCTACAGTAATTGAAGCTGGAGTAATAAATTCAGCTTCAAAAAGCGCTTTGTCTTGTGGGTGATCATAGCATGGCATCCAATATCTTGCTGCAGAGACATTAGGATCTAAAAAAGAAGCCCCCATATTAAATAGAATATTGGAACTATAATGGACACCTCCCCAGTCCATACTACCCCCTTCAGATTTCATGCTACCACTGTAATAAATAGTTAATTGAGATTCACTAAGAGTATCAGATTTTTTTATAAAATAATACTGTTCCAAAGGCTCTTTAGATACATTCTCAGAATAGTCGATTCTCTTATCATAATTAAAAATACTATCTATATGAAGGCTTACTAAATTGAAATAAAAATTATTATTACTATCAATATCATTCCATTTAATATGGATTTTATTGACTCCTAATACATTTTGATTTTTGATATCGTTAGCACCAGAAACATCAAATTTTAAACTATAAGATATTACATCAAAAGGCTGTAAGTAGTATTCATAAGAATTATTATATTTATTGGCAGAATTTAATTGATTATAACAAAGTATTATTATTATTACATAAATAGAAGAATGTTTCATAAATTAACCTAATTATTTATTCAAATTTATAAAAAAAATAAATATAATATGAATTATTCAAACAATTTATTTATATTTAAGCGTTTCTAATTTTGGAACTTTAACAAAATATTTGATAAATTGTTATTAGGAGGATTTTATAATGAGCGACTTAACCGAAGCAGAGCAAGATATCAAAACACACTATTCAATCGAAAGCGCAATGCTTGAGCCTGAAAATGTAAAGATTTTGGATCTTCACTACAAAGACCTTCAAGAATTTCCTCAGGAAATATTTAAATTGACAAATCTTGAAGAACTCTATTTACTCAATAATAGCATTAGATACATCCCCGAGAGAATTGGTTCACTCAAAAAATTAAAAAAAATTGATTTTAGTGGCAACCAATTGATTACACTACCTTGTTCTATTTCAGACCTACCAAACCTAAAATTATTAGTTGTTAGTTGGAACAAATTAGCTGAGCTTCCTTCTAATATAGGGAATCTTCAGTCCTTGGAAAGACTAGGAGTGAGTAACAATCAGCTCGAATACCTACCAGATTCAATAGGCGATCTTAGCAATTTAATTGAATTAGTAGTAGGTGAAAACAAATTGACCGAATTACCCGATGCAATAGGGAATCTTTACAAATTAGAAAAATTAAGGGTAGGTGGCAATTACTTGACGAGTTTGCCTGATACTATTTCAAATCTGACCAATTTAAATAAATTGGAAGTCCAAGAGAATAATTTGAATAATTTACCTGAATCAATTGGCAATCTTAGTAATTTAGAAAAAATTAGATTATACAAAAACTTACTTAATTCATTACCTAATAGCTTCGGGAAGTTATCTAATTTACGTAAATTACTTCTTTATGAGAATGAACTAAAAGAATTACCCGAATCATTTTCACAATTGTCCAATTTAGAAAGCTTAGAACTAAGCTTTAATAATTTAACAAAACTACCAGAAAATCTTGCAAACTTAAAGAAATTACAGTATATCAGTTTAGCAAGAAATGAGTTTTCCGAAGAAGAAAAAAATAGAATAAATAATACAATGAGTGGTGTAAGAATAGACTGGTTCTAACTCTTATATTTTAAAATAATACTTATCATATAACTGACAAAAATATCTTTTGTCAGTTATTATTTTGTAAAAATGGATAATCGGTATAGCCATGAGCATCACCTCCGTAATATGTCTTCCTATCAGGTACATTTAATGCAGCATTAATTCTAAATCTTTGTGGTAAATCAGGGTTAGATATAAATAAAGACCCAAAAGCAACTAATTGAGCTGTATTAGATAATATCAATTCATTCCCCAATTCCTTGGTCATATTAGCATTAGCTATCAAATTCCCATTATAAAAAGGTCTAAAATACTTAGACACTTCTAAGGGATAATTTGGCAAATTAGAGATATCGCTTTGAGGTTCCATCAGCATTACATAACCTAAATTATAGATATTTAGCTTTTCTAAAAGAGCAGAAAAAGTTTCTTTGGGATTATTATCACTCATATCATTGACTATACTGCTTGGAGATATTTTTAAACCAACTTGTTGGCTATCCCATACTTCTAAAATATTTTCTACAATTTCTAATACAAAACGTAGCCTATTGTCGATACTTCCGCCGTACATATCACTTCTTTTATTAGTACCACTACATATAAATTGATCGATTAAATACCCAAAAGCGCCATGAATATCTACTCCATCAAACCCCACATCTTTGGCATAATAAGAAGCTTGTTTGAATTGTTGCACAGCCTCTTTAATATCATTGATTGTCATTTCAATAGGACGCTCATATTCTGCCCATCCTTGTTTAGTATAGACTCTACCTTTTGGTTTAATAGCTGATGGTGCCTTAGGTAGTTCATTATGAGGTCTTAACGAACTGTGCGCAATTCTACCAGTATGCCATAATTGTTGAAATATAACTCCGTTATTTTTATGAACTTCATCTACAATATATTTCCATTGCTTCTGCTGATCTTTAGTATAATTGCCTGGAGACCATAAATATCCTATTCCATAAGGAGAAATATATACTCCCTCTGTAATTAATAGCCCAGCACTTGCACGTTGGCAATAATACTCTGAGGCAAGAGGGTGTGGTATATTATCTATAAAAGAACGGCTCCGCGTCATCGGAGCCATTACCATTCTATTTTTTAATTTATGCTTGCCTAAATTGAAGGAAGTTAATAATGGCATCTCCATTTTTAGTTCATATTGCCTTTTAGTTGTAAATCAAATTTAATATCATCATAGATTGCTGCATCTCCCAAACCATCAAAAATAGAACCAGACTTATATTTTACATTCCATTTAGTTCTATCAATAGTAAAAGAAGCATTTGCTATAAAATTCTTGTCTTTAAAATCGATTTTAGCTGGAAATTTAATCTCATTAGTTATGCCTTTGATAGTTAAATCACCAGTTACCATATAGTTAAAATTTTGCCCCTTTTCTGGACTGTATTTATCTGCCTTTTTTAATATAAACGTTGCAGTAGGATTTTTATCCACAGAGAAGAAATCATCTGATTTTAAATGACCTACTAATTTATTATGACTATCCTGATCGTTCTTCAAATCTTCAGATACAATAGAAGTCATATCTATAACGAACGAACCAGTCAATTTAGTATCGTTTACATTTAATTTACCATTCTTGATTTTTACTGTACCATAGTGCTTACCAACTACTTTTTCGCCTTTCCACTTCAAAGAACTTGATTGTGTTTCAATTGAATAATCAGCTCCCAAACCAATTATATTAATTGACAGAATAACAGTTATAACTGTGAATAGATTTTTAATGCTTTTCATAAGAACTCCAAATAATTTAAAAATATAAATTTGTAACAACATTATTTGTTATAACGAATAATGTTATAACATATTTTGCTATTATTTATTAATTTTTAATAAATATTCTGATTGAGTTTCCCATTCATTCATCAATATATCTAAATTATTTTTTAGAAGATTATATTCATTTTGTAATGTAATACTTTCTGCTTGATTGCTCATTATTTCTACAACAGAGAATTTAATTTCAATTTGATTAATATTCGATTCTAATTCGCTTATTTGAGCCTCTAACTTTTCAATTAATTTCTTTTGTTTATTAATTTCTTTCTGATTAGCTTTTTGTTGCTCTCTTTGTAATTTTCCAATACTTTCAATCTCATTATTTTTGCTATTAATTTTATTATTAATTTCTAATTCTTGAAGAGAATCAATCTCCGTCTTCTCTAAATAATCATTAATTTCGCCAATATATTCGCTTATTCTATTGTTTTTGAATTCAAATGTCTTGGAGGTTAATCCCTCCAAAAAATCTCTATCATGAGATACAATAATCATAGATCCATTATAATTCATCAAAGCTTGTTTGAGTACATCTTTTGCTAGCATATCCAAATGATTAGTTGGCTCATCTAAAATAAGTAAATTAGAAGCTTGCAGCATTAGCTTGGCTAACGATAGTCTTGATTTCTCACCTCCAGAAAGCACTTTGACTTTCTTATACACTTCATCCCCACTAAATAAAAATGCTCCCAACAGAGTTCTAACCTTAGTTCTATATTCGCCTACAGCCGCATTATCTATAGTATCAAATATTGTAGCATTAGGATCTAAGTGCGATGTTTGCTGCTGCGCAAAGTAACCAATCACTACATCATTACCTATTACAAGATTACCTTGATAACCCTCTATACCAGCAATAATTTTTGAGAGAGTAGATTTGCCTTCACCATTTTTGCCTACAAAAGCCACTTTTTCGCCTCTTTCCAATACAAAATCAATATTATTTAAAACTAAGTAATTATCATAATATTTACTTAAATTGTGAGCATTTACTACTATTCTGGCAGATCTTGGTGGTTCTGGAAATCTAATTTTTACCTTTTTGCCTTCTTCGTCTTCTATTTCAATCCTTTCTATTCTCTCCAAAGCTTTTACTCTCGATTGCACACGCGAAGACAAAGTGGCTTTGTACCTAAATCTTTCAATAAATTTCTCAGTTTGAGCTATCTGCTTTTGCTGATTTTTAAAAGCATTCAATTCTTGTTCTTTCTGTTCCTCTCTGGCTGTAATGTAATCAGAATACTTATACGGCATATCGTAAATTTTGCTATTAATTAATTCGATAGTCCTATCAGTAATATTATCCAAAAAAGTTCTATCATGAGATATTAACACAATTGCACCAGGGTAATTTTTCAAAAATTTTTCTAACCATCTTACCGATTCTATATCAAGATGATTGGTCGGCTCATCTAACAAGATACAATCTGGCTTTTTAATTAGAATTTTGGCTAATTCTATTCGCATTTGCCAACCACCACTAAACTCTTTATATAGCTTAGTAAAATCTTCTCTTTTGAATCCCAAACCAGTTAATATTTGTTCAATATCAGATTGAATAGTATGGCTACCTAAAATGCGCAACCTATCATTTAGAATAGAAATCTCTTCTACTAATTTAAGATAATCATTAGATTGGTAATCTTGTCTTTTGCTGATTTCATTGTTGATTAGTTCTAATCTTTCTTCTAATGAAACTATAGTTTTGATAGAAGAATATACTTCATCGTAAACATTTTTATCGGATTCAATTGATAACTCTTGAGGTAAATATTCAATATTAAAAAATTTGGGAAATATTATTTTTCCTGATGACGGCTCTTCAATTCCCTTTAATATTTTCATCATAGTAGATTTGCCAGTACCATTTCTACCAATTAGCCCAATTTTATCGTTAGGATTAATTAAAAATGATATATTATCAAAAAGAAATCTTCCACCAAAATTGATAGTTAAATTATTGATTGAAATCATTATATTATCCTTTGTTCGTCCAAACCAAATTTATGCATTAGATTACTCTCAACGCTTAATTGTACTATACTACCTATGTGATAACTATGATTTACTTCTGTTCGTGCTGTACAGATGCAATGAGAAGAACTGAAATGCAATATTTGCTCGTATCCCATAAACTCAATATTAGTAATTCGAAATCCATTATTAGAGTTTAATATTTCAAAATTTAAATGCTCTGGTCTGATACCTAAAATAATCTCTTTATTAAATAATGTATCTTCTATATTACCTATTATCCTAATCATCAAATCAGAATCTTTAACCAAAAAATATAAATTATCCTGCTGAACGAAATATCCATTAAAAAAATTCATCTGTGGGCTACCTATAAATCCCGCTACAAAAATATTTATTGGACATTTGTACACATTATGAGGTGTATCTATTTGCTGGATACGCCCCTTATTTAAAATTACTAAGATATCGCCCATAGTCATAGCTTCAGTCTGATCGTGAGTTACATATATCGAAGTAGTACCAGCAGACTTATGAATATTGATTATTTCAGTTCTCATCTGTACACGTAGCTTAGCATCTAAATTAGATAACGGCTCATCAAAAAGAAATACATCGGGCTTCCTAATAAGAGCCCTTGCTAGGGCAACGCGCTGCCGTTGACCACCTGACAACTCCTTTGGCTTTCTTTCTAAAAGATCAATAAGACCTATAGAGTCAGCAATTTCAATTACCCGTTTCTTAATTTCGCTTTTGCTAATTTTGACTATCTTTAATGGAAAAGCAATATTATCATAAACACTAAGGTGAGGATATAAGGCATAATTCTGAAAAACCATACCAATATTACGCTTATCAGGGCTTATATTGTTCATTAATTTATCATCAAAATACAATTCGCCACTTGAAATATCTTCTAATCCAGCAATCATTCTTAGAAGAGAAGATTTACCACAGCCCGATGGACCCAATAAGACTATAAACTGGCCCTTATTTGCCTCAAAAGAAACATTATCAACAGCTTTTTGATTAGTAACTTTATTATAAACTTTACTTATATTTTTTAAATTTAAATTTATCATTTTAGTAATATATTAAAATACAAATTTAAATAATTATTCATTTTCAATGATTATGTATATTTGTATCTCTTGAATAATTATAAATTAAATTTTTATGAAATTTTTAACTATATTAATATTTTCTTTAATATTAATAAGTTCTTGTAGTATTGACGATCCAATTAGTGATAAGGGCGTGCCCATTATCGTTAATGTTAATCCAACCGAAATTAGAGTTACAGATACCATTAAAATAGATGGTAAACATTTTGGAATTCCAAGTCAATTAAATTACATATTAATTGATTCATTGCGCATTATTTCAACAAATTGTATTAAATGGCAAAATAATGAAATATGGTTTATTGTACCAGATAGCGCACACTCTGGTAAATTAAGAATAGTAATAAGTGCCGATACAAGTAATTCTTATGATTTGAATATTATTCCTATACCAGCATTCGATTATGTTCAAATAGACCCTCAAAATTTCTTAATGGGCTCATTAACAGGTAATAATGATGAAAAACCGACTGAAATTATTACAATAACAAAGGGATTCTATATAACTACTACTGAAATATCACAAAGATTATATAGAGTAGTTATGCAAGCTAATCCTTCCATCGAAATTGGTGATTTCTTACCTGTGTACAACGTTACTTGGCTAGATGCAGTTTCTTTTTGCAACAAATTATCAAAAATTGAAAATTTAGATACTGCTTATCGAATTTCTGGAGGTGATGTATTGTGGGATACTACCTCTAATGGTTGGAGATTGCCTACAGAAGCTGAATGGGAGCTGAGCTGCCGTGCTGGTACTAATGGTGATTTTTATATAGATAATTTGAATGATATTGCTTGGTATAGCGATAACTCAGGATATAGAGTTAAGCCAATAGCTTCCAAACTACCTAATAAATATGGATTGTACGATATGAGTGGCAATGTATGGGAATGGTGCTATGATTACTATAATGAATTCTATTATGGAAATCGTCAAACTACCAACCCCAAAGGTCCTAAAACTGGCAAAAGAAGGGTGATAAGAGGAGGCGCGTTTGACCAAGGTACATATTTTGCAAGATCATCTAATAGGACACAGCCGAACGAAACTAATGGTAATATCGGATTTAGAATAGTTAGGAATAAAAATAATTAAATAGTAAAATATCCTAAATAAAGTGAAACATTACATATATATATTTTTAGTTGTAATTCTTGTATCCTGCACAAGAAGTAATTTTGACTTCAATGAATATAATCAATATGGAGATATTCATAGAGTGAATGATTACTCAATTTTAGGGGATTTGAATAACACTATTATTAATACTACTAAAATATCTATTAATGACTTTTCGGGATGTTACAAAACTCCTTTATACTTAGGAGATAATACCTATGCAATAGCTACTACCAATGGAGCCGTCAATTTAATTAAAAACGATTCAATCAATTGGACATACAATATAGAAGATAAATTAAATTTATTAACCAATATAGTTGCAGACTATTTTCAAAATCTATACTTTGTTGATTATAATGGCAACCTTATATCAATTGATAAAAATGGAAAAAAGCGATTCAAAATTTCAATAAATCAAGGAAATAGTAGGTATTTTTCTGTATCCGAGCCACTAATTATTGGCAATCAATTAATTATAGGTACTAATGAAGGTAATCTTTATAAATACGATACAAATGGAATATTAAAATGGACCAAAAAATACCCACTTACAATCAATTCAGTATTTGCTGCTGATAATAATGATAATATTTATATCGGTCTGACCAACAACCTTTTTAATATGACTGATACCTTGTTAGTACTTAATAAAAATGGTAAAGAACTCTCCAAACAAAGTTTAGACAATATTAGAATATTGAGCCCTATTATTACAAATGATGGAAAAATTTATTTAGCTGGCGGTATACGTACAAATAATGAAATTCATTCAGAAATACTTTGTTTTAATAATAATTTAAAATTGATTTGGAAAAAAAACGTTCCAATAATGATTAATCAATTATCTCATAATGGTCAATTTCTTATAGCAGGGGGATTTAGCTCTGGTATTAACGAATATAAAACAGGGATTTATTCTTTTGATTTAAATGGTAAAGAAATGTGGAAAAATTACTTAGATGTCAAAATATCTTCACCTCTATTGTTGAGTAAAAATAATATTACTTTTACAGCTACCAACGAAAACGGCGCAGGAATTTTTATTCTATCTATATCTGATGGAGAATTAATTAAATCTCATTCATTAAGTAATATTACACCGCTATATTTAGTACCCACAGTAAATGAAAATAAAGACTTAATATTGTTTGGTTCACAAACATTATTTTTAATTAAATTAACTAAAACACCTTTAGAAAAAATATTGCCATATTAATTATGAAATTTGAAAACGGAAATAATGGAAGTATAATTACTCATCATGGGGTTACACCCAAAATTCATCATTCTGCATTTATAGCTGAAGGAGTAAGAATAATTGGTGATGTAGAAATTAGCGAGAATGTATCAATTTGGTATAATACTGTAATTAGGGGAGATGTGAATTATATTAAGATAGGTGCCAACACTAATGTACAAGATCTTAGTATGCTACATGTTACCAACAAAAAATGGCCTCTAATTTTGGAAGATAATGTCTCAGTAGGCCATTCTGTCTCGTTGCACGGATGTATCCTTGAGCCATTCTGCTTAGTAGGCATAGGGGCAATAGTGCTAGATGGTGCTACTGTTGGCGAGCAATCATTAGTAGCTGCAGGGTCATTAGTGAGAGAAGGCTATAAAGTGCCACCAAAAACCTTAGTAGCTGGTGTGCCTGCCAGAGTTGTAAGAGAACTTACTGATGAAGATTTAAAAAGAATTACAAATACACCAAGCAATTATATTGCTTATGTGGCCGACTATAGAAATGAATATTCAAATTATTTAAAAAAATTAAGTAACAAATAAGAGTACTATATGATAAAAAGTATGACTGGCTTTAGTAGAGCCGAATTTTCAGAAGATGGTATGTATGCTTCTGTCGAATTAAAAAGTTTAAATGGTAAGTATCTTGAGCTAAATTGTAAAATGCCAAGAAATCTCCAACACAAAGAAAATGAAATTCGAGAAATTGTTAGAAAATTTATTACGCGAGGAACTGTCAATGTTAATATTAATATTGAAATCGATTCAGTAAAAAAATCAGTTACTTTAAATTCGGAAGTAGCCCAACACATATACGAACAATTAAATAATCTCAAAAAAGAACTCAAACTAAAAGAAACTATCAAGTTAGATCAAGTGCTTTCATTTTCTCAATATTTATTAGTAACTGAGGAAAACGAAGATGAATTAAAACAAATGCAATTAATTAAGAAAGTGCTTAACCATTCGCTCAAGAATTTAGATAATATGAAAAGAAAAGAAGGGCAGCAACTTATTAAAGATCTAAACAACAGAATGAGATCGATTAGTGAAAGCGTTGACAAAATTGAGAAACTTGGTATTCAGAGAGTACCTAACGAAAGAGAAAAGCTAAAACAAAGATTGGCTCAATTCTTTGAGAATGATGAATATGATGAACAACGTTTACAGATGGAAATGGTACTTATGGCTGATAAATTAGATATATCAGAAGAAGTTGTAAGAATCAAATCTCATTTTAAATTCTACTACGAAATAATGAAAAAAGAAGAAACACCCGGAAGAAAAATTAACTTCTTATTACAAGAAATTAATAGAGAGATTAATACAATCGGTTCGAAAGCTAACGATGCTAATATTTCACAGTTAGTAGTTAATGTAAAAGAAGAATTAGAAAAAATTAGAGAACAAATACAGAATATTGAGTAAATATGCTTAGAAATTATTATACTCTCTACCATTTGGTAGCAGAGCTTAAAGAATATATTGGTTGGAAATGTATAGTTTGTTTTACGCAGGAAAAAGGGCAATTAGTTATAGAATTAGCTCAAAAGAACAACACAAAATACTTGATTTTTAATTCAGATGGTAGTAAAGATTCTCTTTTCGTATCAGATAAGTTCAAACGAGCTAAGCAAAACTCTATGGAACCAATGCACGATATGAACGATGAGATAATCAATAACATTTCATTAGTTGGGAAAAATAGAATTATCAAAATCGAATTTAATAACCTATACGCATACTTCCAATTATTTGGTGGTGATAATAGTAATATTTTTTTAACTAACTTTGATAATAAAATATTTGACTCTTTTAAGCAATCAGAAAATTACTTCGGGAAACAATTTATAAGCTCAAATGAAGAAGCACCAGAATTTTGGGAAATGAATCCAAATCTTAAAATTGTACAAGCCATTGCTAGCTCGTCATATCTTTTTGGTAAATATTATGCTAATATTATTTGCCAAAAATTAGATATCAACCCCATCGAATTACTTTGTAATTTAGACTCTTATTCTATTAATAAATTAAAAGAAGAATGCGAAATCTTAAAATCTCAATTATTAGCTGCTAAAGAATATTATGTTTTGGAAGATAATGATAATTATATACTTACACTTGTTAAAAATGATGTAAATACTGAATTGTTCAAAAGTAATAGTATTTCAGAGGCTATAAGATATAGAGTAATTAAAGAAATTCAATTAGGTAATTTTGATACTAATCACAAAAAATTAATTCATAAATTACAAAATATAATAGAAAAAAATGAAAAGAGACTAAAACAATTATCTGATTTTCAACCAATAATAGAAAGAATAGCAAATTATAAAAAATATGGTGAAGCATTAATGGCTCAAAATTCAATAAAAGAAAGAAAAGAGTCCACTATAGAACTTGAAGATTGGAATGGCGAAAAACTTTTGATTAATTTAGACAATAAAATTTCTCTTTTGCAAAATGCTACCAAATTCTTTGATAAAGCCAAAAGCTCCGAGATCGACTTAGCTAATAAGACAAAAAGACTTCCAATAGAAGAAGAAAAGTCAAACAAGATAAAAGAATTGATGAACGAACTTCAAGGAATTAGTAATACTAAAGAATTAGAAAAGTTTGTAGATAGAAATAGGAGATTATTAGAATTGCCAGCTCTGGTAAAAAATAATGAAAATACCAACTCAAGTAGATTTAGAGAATTTGACTTAGGTGAAAATTATAAATTATATGTAGGTAAAAATGCTGCTAATAACGATGAACTTACAATGAAATTTGCTAAACCAAATGATTTGTGGATGCATGCTCGTGGTACAAGTGGTTCCCATGCTATTGTTCGACTCGAAAAAGAAATTAAATTACCTAAACAAGTTTTAACTAAAGCAGCAGAAATAACCGCATATTATTCAGGAGCGAGGAATGCTAAATATGTGCCAGTAGTATATACTTTTAAGAAATATGTACGAAAGCCCAAAGGAGCAAATATTGGGGCTGTGGTGATTAGCAAAGAAGAGGTAATAATGGTAGAGCCAAAGCTACCTGAAGGTATCGAAAGCTAACAACTATAATTTACAATTTAGAAAAGGCTGTCTCATAAGTCAAAAGCAATGATTTAATTTTTATTTACCAGTCGTCCTACACTTCCGAAAGTGTAGGACGACTTGTTCTTGTAAATCATTTATTATTATAGGCTTATGTAGTTTGTCCTTTTGTTTCTTTTAATTATTGATTCTATTATACTATCATTTTGAATCAAGGAAATATAGGTGAAAATATTTAATTCTCACTTATGAGACAACCTCGACTTGTTATTGTGAATCGCTTATTATCATACACTTTATTGTATATTCTTTTTCAATATTTATTCCATTTTATTTTAGCATATTTATTGCTTTTTGCGATGCATCCAAAGTTGGCTTAATAGATAGAGGTTGGCCAACTGCATTAATCATCCAAAAATTAGGTGTTGTGCGTCCATACGATGTTATTCGCTCTAACTCGCTACCAAAATTTTTATCTTTAATATTCTGCTCTACTTGGAACTCAATTAAATGTCCAATAGGATAAGCAGACAAATATAATGGATAATTAATAATATGAGAATATATTGCTAAAATTGGACTGTTGGTTTCGCCTAAAATATCGGCATAATATTTATTCCATACATCTTTCGCTATTCTAATTGAATTTTCCTTCAATTGCTGCGCATTAGAGTTAGGATTCTCATATAGCCATTTCCATATATACATATCTACCAACGCAACCCCCATTATTTCATAAGCAGACCATAGATTATCTAGGGTATTGTTGTAGTCTGCATTTGGATTATTTGATTTTAAACCTAAAATATCCAAATCCCGAGTTTGAAATAGAAAAGCCATTGCCTCCGTAAAAGCGTTGCTTGGTACTCCACTCAAAGAATAATAATCAATATTATACAAAGAAAAAGTTTGCTCTACATTGTGCCCAAACTCGTGTATAGCTATATTATAACCTTTATAATCCATACCATCTTTGCCGATTCTAGTTCTCAAATGAGATTTATCTGATCGTGATCGGCTTCCCCAAGCATGCCCAGCACCACGCGATGGGTCTACAACTATTTTATCAGTAAGCCATTTAGCTCTCTGCGAAGTAAATCCTAATTTTTTCAAAATATTAGGTAAATCTTTTGCAAAAGCTTGCGAAGTGGGGTATAACTTTTTAATTTTATTAGTCAATACATCTTCATTAATATTACTTCTATCTTTGAAACCATCATACCAAATATCAAATGGTCTTAAATCTCTACGAAGCCTCTTTTTAATAATTCCAGAAGTACCTTTGATTTGATCCGATGTAATAAATTGAATAAACATTTTTTCAATATCATCAAATGAAATCTCAACAGCTTGATCAAATTGTCTTTTAATATAAGTATTATAAATCGGATTGTATTTGTCCATATCTCTCAGTGCATTAAAGTTATCAAGCAATAATTGATACCTTGTATTAGGCTCAGGTATAGATTTGACCTCAACCCCATTCTTGATTACTTTATTAGAAAATGGTTCCCATTGTACATCAGAATTGTTTATCACTTCATTAGGAATTTCTTGAGTAATAATTCGAAGCATTATTTGATAAATAATTTCTTGCTTATGAAGCCCATTTTCTAAAGGATAATCTGCTTTTAATTCATCTCTTAAATTCCAGTGTGAGATCAACTTCATATCCTTCGGAAATGTTACTTTGTTATCTCTATCTATAATATTTCCCATCATTATATTATAATTACTAATATAATTATCAGTTTTAGAATTGACAGAAGCAAATTTTTGAATTAAATCAGCTGGTACTCGTGATACAAAAATATCACCAACCCTTGCCAAAGCCCACTGACGCCTATTCCAGTTCTTACCCAAAGTATTCTTTTCATTAAGAGAATAAGTAGGAAAATTCAAGAGAATTACAAATGCTATTTTATTCTTAAAATAATCCTCATTAATATGAGCAGATGGATCATACGAAGCATAAAGTTTATCTATCAAAGTAGGCTGACTACCATTATCAACATCAGTAGCAAATTTTAAATTTAAAATCATGTTATTGAAATTGCCGTCTACATTTTCTAATTGCTTTTCCACTTCATCAAAAGTTCTTTCATATTCGTTAGAATCAGCTATGAAATGCTCAAAACAAAAATTTTTAAATTCAGCAACAGAACCATCTGTATTGTTCCAAAAAGACGCAACTTGCCTAACACCTCTCTCTATTCTAAACTTAAGCGAAGCCCTATATTTACTCGATAATTCATTAATTACATTATTAATATCCTTATCAGTAATATTCTCTTGATTTGCTCTATCAATAATTTCACTTTTCATTACACTTACGCAAGATAAATAACAAAAAAATGTTATAATAATTAAAAATAATTTTAGCATAATATCACCTTATAAATAAAGTAAAAATAAAAAAAAATATTATTTTTAAATTTGAATATTTTGTATGTTTGTAATTTACTTGAAGCAGGTAAGTTTAATTTATGGTTAGTGCAGAAAAAAACAAAATTATTAGCAATCTCGAGTGGAATGAGATTGACTTTTTGTATTTTATATATGAGCAACTTCAAGAAGGGCTTATTGTACTTGATATAGATGATAATATAATATTCGTTAATGCAAAACTCTGCGAATTAATTGGTTATACCAAAGAAGAATTAATTGGAAAATCTGCATTCGATACTCTATATTTCGACGAAGACAAAGAAATGATGCGCACTCGTAATACATTCCGCCAAAAAGGTGTAAGCGAATTATACGAATTCCGATTTAAGAAAAAAGATAATCACCCTATTCATTTATTGATAAATGCTAGCTCATTAAAAGATAAATCTGGGAATATTCGCGGTTTTATGGCAAGTTGTATTGATATTTCTCAGCGTAAAATAGAAGAAGATAGAAACAAACAGCTATTTAATGAATTAATTGAAACTAAATTATTACTTGAGCAAAATTTAGATCAAAAAAATATACTAATAGATGAACTAATCGAAACTAAAACCGCATTACAGCAATCTAATGCAGAAAAAGATAAATTCTTTTCCATAATTACCCATGATTTAAAAAATGCTTTTTCTGGTTTCTTAAATTATATTAAACTTGTATCTGATGATATAGAAAGCTTAACTATCCAAGAGCTTTCAATCTTTATTAAACAAATGCAGATTTCTTCAGAATCTTTATTCAAACTATTAGAAAACCTATTAGAATGGTCTAAAATTAAACGCGGGGCTATTAATTTTACACCTTTAGAGCATAATATTAAGCTTATTATGGATCAGATTGTAAATATTTTGATTATCAGCGCCAACAATAAAAATATTAAAATTATAAACAAAATTGGTAATCATCAAATAGCTTATGTAGATCCTCAAATGTTTAATACTATTTTTAGAAATTTAATTCAAAATGCTATTAAATATACCCCAGCCAATGGTACAATCGAAATAGGACATACCGAAGACGATAACTTTGATGTATTTTATGTGAAAGACTCCGGAATAGGAATGTCCCCAGAAATTAAAAATAATCTATTCAAAATAGAGAAAAAGACTCTAAGAGAAGGAACAGAAGGCGAACCATCTACGGGGCTTGGATTACTACTTTCAAAAGAATTTGCAGAATTGCACAATGGCAGAATATATTTAGATAGTGAAGAAAATATCGGTAGTACCTTTTATGTAGCTTTTCCCAAAAACTAATAAGTTTAGATTAATCACTTTGCCTATATTATCTTTAAGATAAATTAAATATCTCGAATAATTAGATATTTTCTAATCTCATCAGTAATAACTATCAGCCTAAATCTAACAAGTATTTGTTTGCTATATTTTAATAGAAATAGAAAATTATAACCAAAAAATAATAATAAAAGTGTATATTTAATTTTATAATATAGCGAATTTCCAAAAAAATGTAATTATTAACATAAAATGAATCATAGCATAAATATAGAATCCTTAATAGATGATTTGAGTTCTCAACTTGCCAATAGTTATTATCAATTTGCTAATATATTATCAACTATCGCAGAAACTACTGAGAAATATTATGAAGAAGGGCATTCAAGATTTGTTTCTGATAAATCCGCAATGATAGCTGAGCAATTAGGTATGACCGACGAAGATATTATGGAAGTAAAGATTGCAGGCTTGCTTCACGATATTGGCAAAATTGGTTTTACCGAACCTCTATTATTCAAATATCCTACTGAAATGACTCAACAAGAATATTTGAACTATACTAAGCATTCCGAATTTGGCTATAATATCTTAAAGAGATCTAGATTATTCAATAATATAGCAGAAATAATATACCAGCATCACGAAAAATTAGATGGCTCAGGATTTCCAAGACACCTTACTAAAGAAAATATTCATCCTGCTGCCAAAATTATTATTGTAGTGGATTACTATCATAATCAAATTGCCAAAACTAAAAGATCAAGATTAGAAACCAATACGAGTATTACCAATACAAACCAATATATTGAAAACTCTAATGATAAGTTTGCAGCAACTATGAATTATCTACATAAGAAAAAAGGAATATTATTCGAGAGCAAGGTAGTAGATACTTTTACTGACATAATTGTAAATGAACGAAAAATGTTAGGTTCCAAAATGGTAGTCAAATTGCCAATTAATATATTAGAATCTGGAATGATTATTGCTGAAGACTATTATACAAGCTATGGTATGCTAATTGCTGCTAAAGGTGAAAGAATAACTAAGGAAGCATTTAAATGTATCCAAAGATTTATAGAAAATGGTGAATTACCATCTAAAATATTAGTAATAAAATAATATTCCATTATGGAGAATTTTGAAAATATAGATTTTTCAGATAGAACTATTCTAATTTGTGATGATGATCCTACTTATAGAAAGTATCTGAATAAGATAATTATTACATTGTTGCAAGCAAAAGTAGCGGCTGTTTCCAATCCAAACGAAATGTTTGAATATTTAGAAAATAATCAGCCAGATCTCCTAATATTAGATTTACAGCTTCCGATAATGGATGGATATACCGCTCTTAGTATAATAAGAGATAATCCTAAAACATATAAATTACAAGTACTTATATGTTCTGTGTTAGGATACGAATCAGTAGTTCATAATATTGCACCTTTGAATATAAGTGGATTTATAATAAAACCATTTGAAACAATAACTGCTATTACTAAAATTTCTCAAATATTAAATAAAATTGAAAGCTAATTATGTTCTTAGATATTAAAGATTTCTTTGCTAATATTATATCTAAAAATATATATTTAATTTTTGGGGAAGAAGATTTCTTAATTGATGAGCAAATTAATAAAATTCAAAACTATATTCTAAAATACCCTAATTCATCTTACGACTCTGAATTAATTGATACAGACACAGTACCTATCAACAAAGTAGCAGAAATATGCTCCACATATCCATTAATTTGTGATAGAAAATTTGTAATTATCAAAAATTTTGAAAAATATTTATCTGGTAGGGCTTCTAAAAAATATGAAGAAAATTTTCCTTTAAAGAAAATAATAGAAGATCCACCAAAATTCCTAAATTTAATTATTATTTCTAAAATTGAAAAAATAAAAGATTTAAAAAAATATACAAGAAACAATGAACTTACAGAAACAGGTATATCCAAACTTAAAGAAGCTAAATACCCTTTAGATTATATTATTAAAAATCATAATTGGATTGAATTTAGTAAAATTTACGAAAATGATTATCCCAATTGGATAATTAATAAAGTTAAAGATTATGACAAAATAATTAAACCAAAAGCTGCTCAATTATTAAGTATGAATGTGCGTGCATCACTGCGAGATTTAGATTCTGAGATTCAAAAATTAATTCTATATATCAACAACAAAGAAGAAATAAGCGAAGAAGATATTTACAACTTAACGGGTGTTACCAAAGAATACAATGTATTTGAATTACAAAAATCAATTGCAAATCGAGATATCAAAAAATGTATTTTGATATTAAACAAAATCTTATCTATAGATAGCCAAGAAATGTTAATAATTACCATTCTTATGAAATTCTTTATTAATATGTTTAAATTTATAGATTTAACTAAAATTGCAAATGATGAAAATATATTGTCGAAAGAAATGGGTCTGCAAAAATGGCAATTACAAGAATATAAAAATTGTGCTAAAAATTACCATCCAATGGAAATAGAAAATGCTATAGTATTATTAACTGAATGTGATTTTAAATTAAAAAGTGCTAACACTAATTCATTAGCCTTGTTACAAAATACGTTCATAGAAATAATGAAATCAATTATTTGAGAAATTTAAGCGTCATTAACGTAATAATTAGTTATATTTGAAAATTTTGAAATTGAAAACAAAGATTTTATGAGACAATCTAAATATTTTATACCGACTTTAAAAGAAAACCCATCTGAAGCGCAGATAGCTTCTCATTCGCTTATGCTAAAAAGCGGATTAGTAAGACAATTAGCCTCAGGAGTATTTTCATTCTTACCACTTGGACTAAGAGTCCTTAGTAAAATCATAAATATTATACGTGAAGAGATGAACGCCATTGGAGGTCAAGAATTTCTTTTACCTGCTCTTAATCCAATAGAAATATGGGAGCAAACTGGTAGGGTAGAAGCTATGGGAGATGTGATGTTTCATATTAAAAATAGAGATGGTTTGGTGTTAGCTCCTACACATGAAGAAATTATTACATTCCATGCCAAACAACATATCAAATCTTATCGCGATATGCCACAGATATGGTACCAAATTCAAACAAAATTTAGAAATGAACCCAGACCAAAAAGCGGCGTATTGAGAGGACGTCAATTTATTATGAAAGATGCCTACTCCTTAGATACTACTTGGGAAGGGTTAGATGTTAGCT